>JAAYYW010000234.1 GCA_012515195.1 Leptolinea sp. | reverse complement strand
TGTGCCAGCGGGGACTTTCCCGCTGTGTGCATGGAACTGACCGGGACAACCCGTACAGACTGCCGCCTTGTGATGAATGTTTCCGACAATCCCGGATCAATACCACCAGGGCGAATGTCCGTAATCTTGTTATGACGGATGACACAACTTTACGGCAGATTATTGCGGATATTGATTTTAAAAGTCTTACCCAGTTTGTTTTTAATGGGACACCACTTGGCGAGTTGGTTCTGCCTTCCCTTCGTTGGGTTTTAAGGCGTCACAACCTGGTTGAGGATGACAAGACCTTATTTGTTTTACGTGAATACATTATTTCCGCCAGTAGAGTTATAGAGCAATTTTCTTCGCTGATAGATGATGTTCAACCCCAATCGGTGGTGGTTTTCAACGGGCAGTTTTATCCTGAAGCAGCCGCGCGTTGGGTCGCGCACCGTAAAGGTTTGCCGGTTATCTCCCACGAAGTTGGACTTATGCCTTTCACCGGCTACTTCACGCCGGGTGAAGCGACGGCGTACCCCATCGATATTCCTGAGGGATATGAATTAAACAGCGCTCAGAATGCGCGCCTTGACGCATATCTTTCCAAACGCTTCAAGGGTGATTTTTCCATGGCTGGAATACGTTTCTGGTCCGGGATGCAGGAACTGGATCAATCCTTCCTGGATCTGGCAGCGGGATTTAAACAGATCGTACCAGTTTTCACCAATGTGATCTTCGATACCAGCCAGGGACACGCGAATGTGCTTTTTAATGACATGATTGCCTGGCTGGATGAGCTGCTGGACATCATCCAAAAACACCCGGAAACACTGTTTGTTATCCGCGCTCACCCGGATGAAAAACGTCCGGGAAAAGAGAGCCGGGAAACAGTGGCTGATTGGGTGAAAACAAGTGGATGCGGAACATTACCGAATGTTTTTTTTGTGGATGCGGATGAACCATTCAGCTCGTATGATTTGATCCGGCGCTCCAAATTCGTGATTTTTTATAATTCAACGATCGGGTTGGAAGCCAGTATCATGGGCGTCCCTGTGCTGTGTGGAGGCAAAGCCCGCTTTACTCAGGTTCCATCTGTCTTCTTCCCGGATTCTGCGGAGGAATATTCACGAATGGCGGAGGAATTCCTGATAGCGGATGATGTCAAACCTTTGCCTGAACACTGTTTGAATGCCCGAAATTTCTTGTATTATCAGCTTTTCCGGACATCACTTCCGTTTGATCATTTCCTGGAGGAAGACCGTTTCTGGAAAGGATATGTCATTCTTAAAGATTTTGATGTAAACGACTTAAAGCGGGAAAATTCACCTACAATGGATACAATCCTTCATGGCATCCTGGAAAATGGAGACTTTTTACTTCCGGAATGAAACCAGTTTGTTCGATCGTCATCCGCGCGTTCAATGAAGAAAAGCATATTAGCCGCCTTCTGACAGGTATTCTACAGCAGACTGTTAAAGACACGCAGATCATTCTTGTCGATTCGGGATCAACGGATAATACGGTACAGATCGCATCCAATTATCCGGTGGAAATTGTTCAAATCCGGCCGGAAGATTTTTCATTTGGGTATTCGTTGAACCAGGGCATCCGGCAATGCCGCGCTGACAAGGTTGTTTTCGCCAGTGCCCATGTGTATCCGGTTTATCCCGATTGGCTTGAAAAACTGATCACTCCGTTGGAAAATCCGCATATTGCATTGACGTACGGGAAGCAGCGCGGTATGGAGACTACGAAGTTTTCAGAGCATATGGTTTTCCGCCATTGGTTCCCGGATCATTCGATCGATCGTCAGGATCACCCATTTTGTAACAATGCCAACGCGGCTATACGGCGGGACATTTGGGAGAAACACCCATACGACGAAACCATTCCCGCGCTGGAAGACCTGGCATGGGCTAATTGGGCACAGAAACAGGGTTACCAGATCGCCTATGTAAGTGAAGCTGAAGTTGTTCATGTTCATAACGAAACGTGGAACGGCGTCTTCAATCGATACCGACGCGAAGGTATGGCTTTCAAACGCATTTATCCGCACGAGCGGTTCTCTGTATGGGATCTCATCCGGTTGTTCTTTGTCAATTCATATAACGATACCAGGCAGATTGGAACTCTGACGTACCACTTATATTCCAACAACTCACTCCCTGGTGGCTCTGGGGATGACAATCGGGATGCACCATCAACTAACATTTCAACTGAGAGAAAAGTCAGTCGCCTGCGTCGGTTCTATGAGATCATCCGCTTCCGTTGGGCGCAATTCCGCGGTACATATCTGGGTTACAGGCAGTCTTCCGCACAGTTGTCCTGGAAATTAAAACAAACGTTTTATTACCCCAAATCATCCTTCATACCACCAGCTACTGGTTCCCGTAATATTGAACCAATCCTTTATACTGATGTATCCAGTAAAAATCCCGGGAGGTCAGAATGAGCCTTGATCGAATCGTCGCGCTGGTGCCCATGCGCCACCATTCACAGCGTGTTCCCGGCAAGAATTATCGTCCTATTGCCGGAAAGCCCTTGTTCCATCACATTGTTGATACCCTGTTACAGGTCACCGAGATCGGGAAGATTGTTATTGATACAGACAGCCCGAATATTCGGGAGAGTGTGGCTAAGAAATATTCCATGGTTGAGGTTCTAGAGAGGCCGGAACACCTGCGGGCGGATGATATTCCGATGAATGAGGTACTTCTGTATGATTCATCACAATACCCGGCAGACCTTTACCTGCAAACTCACAGTACCAACCCGATGCTGACCGTTGACTCTCTCCGTTCGGCAATTCGATTTATGCAGAAGAACTATCCGGCTTATGATAGTCTTTTTTCCGTTACCAGAGTCCAGAGCCGGTTATATGATTCACTGGCAAAGGCCATCAACCATAACCCGAATATTTTGCTGCAAACCCAGGATCTGCCGCCAGTCTATGAAGAGAATTCCTGTATGTATATTTTTACGCGGGAGACGATCGAAAAACGCCGTACCCGGATAGGCGACAGGCCGTACATGTATGAATTGGATGCGATTGAAGCCTGGGATATTGATGAGGAATTAGATTTCCGCATTGCGGAGTTGATCTTACAAGCCCGGCAGGGTTAATCCGTCAAATGTCATAGCGCCGATCTAAATCCGGACAAAACCGTCTTCGCGAAGGTATAATTTCACCCGGGAAAAACATATGCCAACTATCCTTATCTCTGCTCCTTATATGATGCCAACCATATCCCGGTTCACGGGAATATTAAAACAGTATGGTTGTGAAACCATTGTCGCGGATGTGCATGAACGTCTCTCCGAAGAGGAGATTCTGGCTTATGCCGGAAAATTCGATGGGGTTATGTGTGGAGATGACCGTTTCTCACCACGGGTTATTGATGCCTGCCTGCCGCGGTTGAAAGTGATTTCCAAATGGGGAACCGGCATTGATTCCATCGATAAAGTGTATAGCGAATCGGTAGGGGTTTCTGTAAGGAATACACCTAATGCCTTCACACTTCCTGTCTCGGATACTGTTCTGGGGTTGATGCTCTGTTTTGCCCGCGGAATTCCATGGATGAACCAGGATGTTAAGAGTGGCACGTGGTCCAAGTACCTGGGACGTTCCTTGAGCGAATGTACCCTGGGCGTCATCGGTGTGGGGAATATTGGCAAAGCGGTTATCCGTCGGGCGCGCGGATTTGGTATGAATATTCTGGGGAATGACATCATTCCCATCGCGCCTGATTTCATTATCGAGAATGGGGTTGAAATGACCACTCTCGAAGACTTGCTTGGTCGGGCGGATTTCGTTTCATTGAATTGCGATCTTAATCCAACCAGCCATCACATCATCAATCATCAAACGATGGAATGGATCAAGCCGGGTGCCGTTCTCATCAATACCGCGCGCGGTCCTCTGGTGGAAGAAGCGGCTCTGGTGGAGGGTTTGCGATCAGGCCTCCTGGGCGGTGCGGGTTTTGACGTATTTGAGGTGGAGCCACTACCCAAAGATTCACCCTTGCTTGAATTTGACAATGTACTGCTTTCGGCCCACAACTCTAACGCAAGTCCTGCTGCCTGGGAACGTGTACACCGAAACACCATCCACAACTTGCTAGTAGATCTTGGAATTCCACATGATGATCTGGATTCTGTTATGGCGGACTCAATGAATTCCAACGCACAGAGTACAGCAAAGGGATAGTTAAATGACCGATAAAAAAAGAACTGTATTGATCACCGGGGTGGCCGGGGGGATCGGCCGGGCTTCGGTCAAATTATTCACCGAATCCGGCTGGGTGGTCATTGGTGTTGACCGGGCGGAATTTGGTGCAGGATTCCCGGCCAACGGGTTATTCATCAAAGCGGATATATCTGATCCAAACGCGATGGATGAAATCTACGCAAAAGCGAGAGAGTTTTCATCTTCACTGGATGCAGTTGTCAATAATGCTGCGTATCAGGTGAACAAGCCGCTGGTAGAACACACAGTTGAAGATTGGGATCTGGTGATGGCATCCAATCTGCGCTCGGTATTTCTGGGAACGAAACTGGCCATTCCCTTGCTGAGGGAAGCCGGCGGTGGTGCCATTGTCAATGTATCCAGTGTACACGCGGTTGCGACATCAGTTGGTGTTTCCGCTTATGCGGCCAGCAAAGGCGGTCTGCTGGCATTGACCCGTGCCATGGCCATTGAATTTGCCAACGACAATGTACGAGTCAATGCCATTCTCCCCGGTGCGGTGGATACCCCCATGCTTCGCGATGGAATGAACCGCGGACATGCCTCCGGAGGTTCTCTACAGGAACGCCTGGAAAATCTTGCCCGCAAAACGGTTAACGGCCGTATCGGTCAACCGCATGAGATCGCCCATGCCATCTACTTCATGGCGGATAATGTTCAGTCATCGTTTATTACCGGTCAGGCACTGGTAGTGGACGGCGGCGCGACCGCACGGTTAAGCACGGAATGAGCGAATTGCGGGATACAGTAAAAAAGGCGCTTCCTGCGCCGGTGGTGAATATTCTGCGCGAGGCGCGTGATACGATGGTCCGATGGCAACAATGGCCATCCGCAACCTTTGATCCCCGGCGCCGTGACAGTATTGAAAAACTTGCCGCGCTCAAGGATAGCCGTAAAGGGGAACGTTGTTTCATTATTGGAAATGGCCCCAGCCTCAAACAAATGGACCTCTCGTGCCTTAAAAACGAGAATACCATTGGGATGAACCGTTTCTATTTGATGTTCCCCGAACTTGGTTTCAAGACCACCTATTTCGTGTCCGTTAATGATCTTGTGGTGGAACAATGTGCTGCGGATCTTCAGGCATTGGATGTACCCACATTCATCTCATGGCGCGGAAGGCAATGGGTAAACCCGCGTGAGAACCTGTTTTACCTCTTCACCACGTACACCGGTCCGAAGTTCGCGCGGGACATTCGCGGCCGATTGTGGGAAAGCGCTACAGTCACCTACGTCTCCATGCAGATCGCTTTTCATCTGGGATTTCAGCAGGTGATCCTCATCGGCGTAGACCATAATTTTGCGACGAAGGGCAAGCCGAATACTACTGTTATCAGTCAGGGGGATGACCCCAACCATTTTTCAGGCAATTATTTTGGTAAGGGATTTCGCTGGCAATTGCCGGATCTTGACACATCGGAACAGGGATATATCCGGGCACGGGAAGCGTATCGCTCGGCCGGCCGTGAGATACTGGATGCCACTGTTGGTGGAAAATTGATGGTGTACCCCAAAGTAGATTTCGACAGTCTTTTTTAGGCGGTTCATGGAACCCAGAGTTACGATTATCACGCCATCCTATAACCAGGCTGCTTTTCTTGAGCAGACAATCTGTTCTGTATTGGACCAGGAGTATGAAAATCTGGAATACTTTGTGGTTGATGGTGGATCAAACGATGGGAGCCAGGAAATTATCCAGAAATATGATTCGCGAATTGATTGGTGGGTTTCTGAAAAAGATATGGGGCAGGCTGAAGCCATCAACAAGGGATTTGAACGGGCTGAGGGTGATTATGTCGCGTGGTTGAATTCTGATGATCTGTATCAACCCGGAGCCATCCGGGACGCTGTGAAGATGCTGGAAGAGAATCCGGAAGCCAGCATGGTGTATGGCAATGTCCTTTCGATTGACGAAGGCGGTAAACCGTTCAATCTGATGACCTATGACCAATGGGATGTCAAAGATCTGATGAGTTTTAACATCATCGGTCAACCGGCTGTGTTCTTGCGGCGATCGGCGCTTGAAAGAGCCGGCCATTTGGACCTTTCCTACCGCTTCCTTCTGGACCATCATCTCTGGCTGCGGGTGGCGCAGCAGGGACCCATGCTTTATGTCCCGCAAACCTGGGCATCTGCCCGCATACATGCCAAGGCGAAAAATGTCGCCCTTGCGCGGGGATTTGGGCAGGAAGCCTACCAACTGGCAGCCTGGATGCCTTACCAGCCGGGATTGTCTGCTTTGTATAAAAAGAATCATCGTCGCATCTGGGCCGGTGCCAACCGAATGATGGGTCGGTATCTACTGGATGGCGGGGAGA
>JAAYYW010000233.1 GCA_012515195.1 Leptolinea sp. | reverse complement strand
GCGGTCCGGGAGTGCGTTCGCATCAAAACGGAATACGCGCCCCGGCTCCACGAGGCCTACGAAGCGTCCAGCCGGCTGTACCGGGCGGTGTTTGAAAGCCTGCAGGCGCCCTTCCGGGCGCATGCGGAGAAATATAAATAATTACCAAGAGGGTTGCCCTTCATCAAGGAGCAGAATCAGGTGGATGGACGGTTTGATTAATCCAGTCTGATCCGCGGATCAATCAATGCGTAAGCCACATCGGTGATTAGATTGATAATCACTACGATGAGCGCAATTGTGAGAACACAGCCTTGAATAAGCGGGTAATCTCTTTTTTCTATTGCATTGAGAATCAACTGTCCTAAGCCAGGGATTGCGAATACTTTCTCTACAACAACACTGCCGCCTAGTATATAAGCCGCTTGCATTGACAAGGTTGTAAACACTGGAATCGATGCATTCCGCAGAGCATGGACAAGCATCACCCTCCGCTCCGGAGCACCTTTGATTCTTGCAAGCATGATATAGTCCTCTCCGAGAACTTCCAGCATGCTGGTTCTGAGCAAGCGTGTGGTCGAGGCAGCGTTTCCGGCCGCTACCGTTACAACCGGAAGAATAAGCGTCCTTAAAGAAGCCCATAAACCGCCTTTTGCGAGGGAGACAAACCCCATTGACGGCAGTATTGGGATCCAGACCGAGAAGGCAATCATGAGAATAATCCCCAGCCAAAAGCTCGGCAAAGAAACCAAGATCAACGTAATCGTAGTGATATTGAAATCCGTCAGGGAATTGTGTTTCTTTGCCGATAAAATCCCGATTGGTAGGGTGATTATTGTCGATAATAGCATGCTTAGGATACAGATGGCCCCTGATCTTGGAAGCCGTTGTAGAATTACTTCGGCAACAGGCCTTCTCATCGAGAGAGATTCGCCCAAATCACCTGATAGGAGTTTGCCCAGCCAACCGAAGAATTGCTCAATCAGCGGTTTATCAAAACCATACTTTATCTGGAGCGCTTTGTAGCTCTCAGGCGAGGCGCTTCTGCCAAGCATAACGGCGATGGGGTCTCCTGGAATCAAATGGACGATGAAGAACACAACGATTAGCAATATTAATACAACTGGAATCATCAGCATCAGTCGTTTAATAATGTATCTGGCCAATCATGCCTCCATGTCGATAAATTTGGCCAGGTTGGAGATATTTCTCCAACCTGGCGCTGAAATATCAATCGGTAAAAGTGATATGGGAGAAATCGTAGGTTAGATTCTGTCTTGCGACAAAACCTTTAATGTCATTGTGTATGACAGAGTATCTCGTTTCATTCATGATTGGAATAATCGGGGCTTCGTCATAAACAATCTGGAACGCCTCGCTATAGTACTGTTTGCGATCTTCCTCGGTATAGTTTGAGCGCCCTTTCTCAAGCAAATCCCAAACTTCCTGGTTCTGGTACTTGAAGTTCTTGTAGTTGCTCCCGTCTGGATGCAGGAAGGTATAGGAGGGGTCGTCAGGATCTCCAAAGCCGGTTGTGCCACAGATCATAACTTCAAAGTCATTTCTTGTGAAAACCTGGTCAAGGTATGTGGCAACATCAGGCTTCTCAAGTTTTACGTTGATTCCGATAGCTGCCAATTGCGACTGAAGGATCTCACCGACAGGTCCTTCGACTGGTGTGTTGGGTGTTACGACCGTTGTTGTGAAACCATCCGGGAAACCCGCATCAGCCAAGAGCTTTTTGGCTTCGTCTATTCTTTGCTGGGTTGTCCACTTTTCATCGTAATATGGACTGAGAGGATCAACCAGGGCGTACATTGGTTTTCCGTTCTTTTGCAGCACTTGGTCGACATACTGCTGACGGTCCAGCGCCAGATAGATTGCCTTTCGAATCCTAGCGTCGTCAAAAGGCGCTCTTGTCAGGTCGAATCCGATGTAGTACAGAGCCAGCAACTCAGTTTCAACGACAGTTGCATTCTCCTGATTGCGAAGATTTGGGATATCCGCGGGGTCCGCCCAGAGCAGGATGTCCAGGTCACCAGCCAGAAATGCGGTGCGTGCAGCATTATACTCCGGCAAGAAGGTGAATCGGATTCCACTGATTTTTACGTTCTCTGCATCGTAGTGTTCTTCGAACTTGACCATTTCGATATACTGGTCAAATTCATACTCTGAGAACTTGAAAGGCCCGCAACCCACAGGTTCGTTCGCAATTTTATCCAATTCTTCAATGGGGATGATTGCAACCTGCGTCAATCTTGCCAGCAATGGAGAATAGGGATAGGAGAGCTTTAGGATTACTTCCGACTCTCCGTTCGTTTCTATACTTTCAATCGCAAGGATATGGGCACGATACCGAGACCCCACTTGTTCATCGAGAACGCGCTCATAGGTGTTCTTAATGTCTTCGGCAACAACTTTACGTCCGTTATGGAAGAAAGCGTCATCCCTTAGTATAAACTTTATTTCGGTATCGCTAATGTATTCCCAGCTTTTTGCCAGTCCAGGGACGATGTTCAATTGGTCGTCAAATTTTATCAGGAAGTCATGCATCATGCTTGTGCTCCACATGGAGAGGCTGCCGCTGAAGACATGTGGATCAAGTGAATCCGGGGATCCTTCGAGTGAAACCTGTAGAATTCGGTTGGCATTTCCTTGTTCGGCCAAAGAAGTCGAGAATAGTCCCAAAGATGTTGAGAAAAGAACAGCGAAGCAGACGATGAGAGACAAGATCCTTTTCATTCCTTTTCCCCCTTCTATTTTTTGCGTGGCTCCCCACACATGAACAACCTTCTGTTGCGAATCCGATTCCTGAATGTCTTCGAACATACTATCTTGTGATTTGTACGGGTTCCCCTATCACAAGCGATTTTGACATCGCCTCTAATGTCCTGGTGTTTTCAATCCCGTCCATTACGGAAACCAAGGGCTGGTCTCCGCTTTCGACGCATTCCATAAAATGTATGATGGAATCATAGCAGAAACCCTTCAGTTTTCCATATACCACATTCTCTGCAAAAAGATCACGCCCCCTGCCGCGCCCGTGCTTTTCAGTATATGTGGTGCTGATGCTCGTTGTGTTGAAATCCACGTTGTGCATTCCATACTCGCAAAGGATTTCCGCGCGGAACTCGCCCAGACTCTGTAACGTATCAGGAAGAATCCAGGCGTTTTCGATTGTAGCAACGGTTCCGTTCGCAAATTCCAGTATGGTTATAAAGAAGTCCGGGATATCAATTCCCGCTTTCTGCAGGACGCCTTTTCTAGAAACTGTATATGCTTTTACTGCGTCGGACTTCAGAACGAAACGCGCCAAATCGCAGGAATGCGCGCCTAAAAACCATAAAACATTTGATTTCGAAGACCAGTTCAGCATTTTAAAGGGCACGTATTTTGTATTGCTGTGCCGGATATACAGATACTTCGGCTCACCCAGCGCTCCATCCTCAATGCTCTCCAGCGCTGTGATAAAACATGGATTCCAGCGGTTATGAAAATCCGGCATCAGAATAACACCGGATTTTTGCGCGGCATCCTTCATTTCCATAGCGTCAGCCAAAGATGTGGCCATAGGTTTTTCTACCAAGATGTGCTTACCGGCTTTTGCGGCAGCAATAACAGGCGCTTTGTGCGCGAAGTCCGGCGTGACCACAGCAACCGCGTCAATTTCCGGATCCTTCAACATCTCGTTGTAGTCGGTATAGACACGCTTTGCTCCATACTTCGCTGCGAGAGCCGCGGCACGCTCCGGGATTAGATCGCATACTGCCACGAAGTTTGCGATCTTTGAGTTTTGATATGTTCGACCATGCAATTCACCCCATACACCTGCGCCAATCAGTCCCATTCCTACGCTCATGGTACACCTCCGGTTTTTATTTTTAGTAAACCCAATCGGATCCATCGCTCAATTGTATAGATGGCATGAAACCAGACGATGGTCTTTCGGTAAAAGCGATGGCACTTCAGTTACACATCGCTCCATGGCAAAGGGGCATCTTTCATGCATAACACATCCACTGGGTAAATCTATAGGACTCGGGACCGTTCCGGTCAACCGAACCTTTCTCTCTGTATGACCGTGTATGCGTTTGGGAACTGCCTCTATCAGCGCCTGTGTGTATGGGTGCAACGGCTTGCCTAGAATATCACGGGAGTTTCCCTCTTCGACAATCCGCCCAAGGTACATGACAGCGATGCGGTTTGAAATGTAGTTTACCACGGATAAATCATGAGAAATAAAGATAATTGTGAGGCCCAGCTCTTCTTTTAATTGCAATAGCAGATTCAATATCTGGGCCTGAATTGACACGTCAAGCGCTGCAGTCGGTTCGTCAGCAATAATGATGTCCGGCTCCACTGCCAGCGCCCTTGCAATCGCTATCCTTTGCCTTTGCCCGCCTGAGAATTCGTGAGGGAAACGGTCCGCATAATCCCCGGGCAGCCCCACCTTCTGCATGATGTTGAGCATTCCATTTTCTCTTTCGGAAGCAGGGCAAATATCGTGGATTTCCATTGAACGCTGAATGGTTTGCCTAACAGTCATACGCGGGTTTAACGATGAGTATGGATCTTGAAAAATGTACTGGATACGTTTCCTGTATTGCCTGAGTTCTTCAAATGGCAGATTCGACAGGTTCACATCACCCATCATCACGCGTCCGTCAGTGACTGGAACCAATCCGATCAAAGCGTTCCCCACTGTGGTTTTTCCGCATCCGGATTCGCCGACAAAAGCTAAAATCTCACCTTTCCTGAGACTAAAGCTAATGCCATCAACAGCCTTTACAAATTGCTTCTTTCGGTGATCTCCCAAAGCCAAAAACTTTGAGCGTACCGGGAAGTAGACTCTTAGGTTCTCAGCGGTCAGGATAATGTTGTTATCAATCATCACCATTGCCCTCCTTCGAAGGCACCAGGTGACATGCAACGAAGTGTCCGGGCTCTATCTCTGTCAGTTTCGGGCGTTGAACATTGCAAACGGGCATAGCCATTTCGCATCTGTATTGGAAAGGGCACCCAACCTGGTTCAGAGCCATGTCCTTAATGTCGCCCGGGATGCTTTTTAGCGGAATGTCTGGCTGGGAAATGTCCGGGATAGAGTTTAATAAACCGATTGTATAGGGGTGAGAAGGATTGTTCAACAGTATCTCTGATTCAGCCTCTTCCATTATTTGGCCGGCATACATAACAATTACACGGTCACACCGTTGTAGTACCAAGTTTAGATTATGGGAGATTAGTATAACGGACAGATTCAACTCTCGCCTTAAATCCTCGATCAAATCCATAATATCAGCTTGAACTGTTACATCCAATGCGGTAGTGGGCTCGTCTGCTATCAGAATCTCCGGTTCGCTTGCCAGGGCGATTGCAATCAAACCCCTTTGCCGCATGCCTCCCGAGAATTGATGAGGGTATTCCTTGATTCTTCTTTCTATATCGGGAATTCTAACACGTTGTAAAATATCAAAGGTTCGTTTGTAAATATCCGAGTTTCTCAGTTTTTTTTGCCTGAATTTAAATACTTCACGAATTTGCCAGCCAATCGTAAACGTGGGGTTCAAGGCGGTTAAGGGCTCTTGAAAAATCATCGAAAAAACTCTTCCCCGAATCTTTCGATATTCGCTTGTGGATAGCCCATCGACCTTCATGTTGTTAACCATGATGGAATCGGCAATGACAGAAGCGTTTGCTGGCAATAACCTCAATAAACTGCGGACGGTCACGCTTTTGCCGCTTCCTGACTCACCTACAATGCCAAGTATTTCTCCTTTGAGAAGCTGGAATGAGATGTCGTCAACTGCAGTGACAACTTTCTTTTTCCCGATCAGAAAGCTGGTTCTCAAATGCTCAACATGCAATACAACACTCTTGTTCAAAACTGGCTCACCAATCCTTGGAATCTCGGGTCAAGCATATCACGCAATCCGTCACCAAAGAAATTCACCGCAAGAACCAAGAGTGCAATGGCCAATCCAGGAAATATGCAAGCATAGGGTGCTGTCCATATCAGATTTGAGCTGTCACTCAGCATCAAGCCCCAGCTGGGCGTTGGGGGCTGCGTTCCGTATCCGAGGAAACTGATTGCCGATTCGCTAAGAATTGCGGAGGAAAGGATGAGCGTACAATTCACAATGATTGGGGCGGTGGCATTGGGCAAGATGTACTTCCCGATAATGTCGATTCTCTTTTCACCTATTGAGATGGCTGCTTTGACGAACTCTCTTTCTCTTAATGACAGGGTCATTCCCCGCACCAACCGAATCAGTGGCGCGGAATTTGTGATTCCCAATGCGATGATGACGACTTTTACCCCAGGCCCGATGATAGCGGTTACAAGCAACGCCATCAACACCCAGGGGAAAGACAGCATTGTGTTGGCGTATCCGTTGATAACCGCGTCGACCTTTCCGCCATAATATCCTGCAAAAAGTCCCAATGGCACTCCAATAAGCAATGCTATCAGCATTACAAGGAGCGAGATTCCAAAAGAAATCCTGGTGCCGTAAACCACCCTGGAGAAAATATCACGGCCATACTTGTCTGTGCCCATTAAATGATTGCTGCTGGGGAATTCCAAACTGCCGCCCGTTTGCATCTCGTCATATCTGAATGGCGCAATCAGTGGTGCAAAAATTGCAACCATGGCCAGTATGATAAGCAAGAAGAGGCCAATCGTGGCTTTCTTGTTCTGAAACGCCAGCCTCGAGTACTTTCGCAGCCATTTCTTCGTTTTTTTCATATTTTTCTCATCCAACCCCATATCTGCCACTTCAAACCGAGTATAACAACCGGACGATTGGTATTGCAATCGGTGTGCCTGGATTGGATTCCAGCCTATTGTTCAAGTTTTCCGGGAGACAAAAGCATCAGATGGGAGAGTGTATCATATTTAACAGCTCTATCGCAGCCTCTATGAGGGCCTCGGCCACGCCCTTCTTGTAGGCGGAGCTGCGCGCCTCGTAGCCGCCCTCGTCGTAGGCCTCCGCCATGGGGAAGTAGTACTCGTCCCCGTTGGTCAGTCCGCTGGGCAGGGTCATGG
>JAAYYW010000232.1 GCA_012515195.1 Leptolinea sp. | reverse complement strand
TTCTAAATGGCGGTTATTTTTTTAATTCGCTATACGCCTGCTTGCGAACGAACCAGATACGCTGCAACGCGGTGAAATTCGCCAGTACCGCAATGATCCATATCCCGATGATCGGCTGGTTTATCACAAGCAAAGGAGCCAACACCAGGTAGCGTTCCACCCGAGTTAGAATTCCCACTTTTGCCGTATAACCGAGTGCTTCTGCACGCGCTTTTGTGTACGAAACAAGCACAGATCCCGAAGCAGCCAGAAAAACACCAACACAGCTAACCGGGTCATTGATCAACAGAAAGTGGATCAGTAAACCGCCCAGGATTATGAGTTCGGAATACCGATCGGTGACCGAATCAATGAAAGCTCCGAAATTCCAAATTTCGCCCCTCAAGCGTGCCAGAGTGCCATCCAATGCGTCCAATGGGCCGCAGATCAAGATTATGATGCCCCCCACGGTAAGATTCCCTATGGCCAATTGCCAGGCTCCAATAAAATTTCCGATCAAACCAATAATCGTAATGGTATTGGGATGGATTCCCAGCCGGAAGAATGCTCGTCCAATGGTATCCAGTATTCCTTTTGAATGGTAACGCAGAAATTCTTCAAGTGATTTTGGATGGTTATTGCTTGCGTTTTCCACGGTTAATTCCTGACAATTACATGAGATGAATGGTTTATGCTATCCTACCCATGGTATCCTGTCAAGCAATGACGAGCCGCTGATCTCAGGACTAATCTTCGGTCCGATCTTCCGATTCTTCGGTGTCATCTTCATGGCTGATTAACACATCACGCTCACGCCCCCCGGATTGAGTGGCCCTACGATACCCATATTCTCCAGTTCATCCATCAACCTGGCTGCCCGTGGATAACCTACGCGCAATCTTCGCTGAAGAAGCGATGCACTAACTTTTTGCATTCCTCGAACCATTTCAACGGCCTGTTCCACCATTGAGTCTGCCGAAAGCTCTTCACTCGTTGGAACCATTTTTTCCCATGGGCATCCGTCGGCTTCCCCTTCTTCTTTTGGAGGGGTGATCTTTCGCCAGAAAGTCACGATCTTATCGATTTCATTATCCGTAACCATGACTCCCTGCACCCGTTGAGGAGCTGACGCATCAGAATTCAGGAAAAGCATATCTCCCCGGCCCAGAAGTGTCTCAGCGCCATTTACATCCAAAATAACACGGGAATCGATGGCTGATGCCACCGTAAATGCGATTCGCGCAGGAAAATTTGCTTTAATCACCCCAGTCAACACGTCTGTGCTCGGGCGTTGCGTGGCAACAACAAGATGAATACCGACACCGCGCGCCATTTGTGCCAGCCGGACAACATTTTGCTCCGTTTGTTCGGGAGCAACCATCATCAGGTCTGCCATTTCATCCACAAGAATAACGATCCGCGGTAGAGGCTCCATCCCTTTCCGTTGCATTTTCCGATTGAACGTATCGATATCTCGCGAATGCTGGGTTTCCAATAGCTTATACCGGCTTTCCATCTCAGATACAGCCCATCGCAAGACAGCCAGCATTCGTTCAACGGTCGTCTCAACCTGTCCCATCAAATGCGGCAGGCCATTGAAATGTACCAGTTCCACCTTCTTAGGGTCAAGAATGGCCAATCTCAAATCAGCTGGAGAGTTATTCATGATCAGGCAAGCAATCATGGCACTAATACAAACGGATTTGCCTGATCCAGTTGTGCCGGCGACAAGCAAGTGAGGCATCTTCGCCAAATCCGCCACAATTGGGCTTCCCGAGACATCTTTTCCAAGCGCCAGTGATAGCGGCGATGTCAATCGTTGAAATTCATCAGATTCAAGTACAGATCGCAAACGAACAACGGCGTTGTTGGCATTGGGTATCTCAATTCCAAGGAAAGATTGGCCGGGAACCGGCGCTTCAATTCGAAGGCGTCGGGCTTTTAGTGCCAGTGCCAGATCCCGCGATAAGGCTGAAATTTGTGCCACCCGGATTTTCTGCCGGGTAACATTGCCATCAATTCCAACCTTCTCGATGAAACCAGGTTCAACCGCAAACTGGGTTACTGTTGGCCCAATACGGTACCCAGTTACAGTTGATGGGACGCCAAATTCAGTTAATGTAGTTTCGATCTGCTCTGCCAGCAGATGGATATATTGTGGGTCTGGTTTCTCCATCTGCACATGAGACAGGAGATTGACAGGCGGAAGACGGTCCGTCTTCACCTCTGAAGATGTGTTGACCATGCGCGAGGTTATAGCCTCACTTGTTTTTGCGTCATCATCTTCTTCGCTGTGTTTTAATAATTCTGCCAGACTGGTTAGTGAGTGAGGAAGAGGCTTTTCTTTCGGTTTTTCCACAACCGGGAGAGGAGGCATAGGTTCCAGAAAAGATCCATAATCTGGTTCAATTCGTCTTCTGGTTACGGTCTGAATGACTTTATGCCGGATCGGCCAGAATGTGGCAATAGCGCTTATGGCGAACAAGCACATCCAGAAAATTACATTCAATGGCAATGGGAGAATAAATTCACCCATTCGCGCCAACCCCCATCCAATAAGCCCGCCATCATTTCCCCGGGCCGCACGGTCAACTGAATTACCGCCGATCAGAGCAAGGAATGCTGCCAGAGAAAAGACCATCCCCTCCGAGCCAAGTATCTGGACAAGAGGATAAGAGCGGGTCCCATGCGGTTTTCGCAATGCCGTCACTCCGGCAAAGCCAGAGAGAGCTGCCAGTAAGATACTTCCCCAGCCAAACCAGCGACGAAGAAGCGCCGTCCAGGCTTCCAGAAGTTCCCCCGAACTGATATTTGTGAGACCTAATAATGTAAGTAGACTGATAATGAATAAAAGGATACCCAGACCGTCTTTACCGATCCAATCAAACTCCCCTTTTGGATGATCAGTCAAGCCGGATCGAGATGCCGTATCTATCCCGTCTGGAAACAACTCTTCAGCGGGATACTCGTCCTCAGGTATTTTTGAATTCATCAGTTTTGAATATATCCCAGGCCCAATCTGCGCCGATCTGGATCTATATGCAAGATTTGTACCTGGATTTTGTCACCGGGGAAGAACACACTTTCCAACGACTGGTAAGGTTGTTCCAGTTGAATGGAAGAGATGTGGATTAAACCTTCAATACCTTCATTTAACCTGGCAAAAATGCCAAAACGGGTGATTGAAGTAATGATCGCTTCAACTTGATCTCCAGAAGAATACGACGTCGCCACAACCTCCCATGGATTGGGCTGGAGACGTTTATACGAAAGTGCCACCCTGGAGGTATCTTCATTGATCTGCAATACCATTGCTTCAGCGCAATCCCCAATACCGAGGATATCACCGGGGTGTTGAACTCTTCCCCATGAGAGCTCCGACACATGGATCAAACCTTCAACTCCTCCCAGGTCAATAAATACGCCAAATTCGGTCACATTGGTGACCCGACCCTTCACTGTATCGCCAACCCGAAGGCTGCTGAATAATTGTTTCCGTCGACCCTCACCTGCCTGGGCTGCTCGCTCGGATAGAACGATCCTATCCAACGATGGTTCACATTCGATAACCTTTAGGCTAAGTGTCTTACCAATATATTCGGACAGAGTCGTTTTACGTTCATCTTCATCTATGCCACAGGGCATGTCCACAAGATGGGATACGGGTACAAAACCCTGAATTCCATCATCCTGAACAAGCAATCCCCCCCGGTTGTGACTATATACCTGAAGGTCAACAATTTCATCATTCTCGTAGATAGCCCTAACTCTGTCCCAATCAACCTGGATTAAATCCTCAGACAGGTTGGAACCCAGGAACGGATCAGATAAATCACCCTTTGAGCTTTCTTCATCCGCAAGGACAGCAGCCCACCAGCCTTCATCCAGTTCTTCTTGTTCCATTTCAACGACGTTATTGAGAGATTTCCCCATCACAGGATCCTCCAGTTGACAATAAGGACAATAATATCAGAATATTATAACTTTACCAAACAGGTTTTGTTCATTTTTGTGTTAATTTGTGTGAGTTTCCATGGCTTCTTCCTCCATTTGTGCGATTTCTCTGGAAACAGCTTCAAGAGCCACTTTTTGTTTACGGTATAAATCAGCTTCAGACATGGCGAGTCGGGTCGCGATCTCCCTCACTTTCTTTCCTTCCAGAAATTTCATCTCCAGAATATTGTAGAGGATCCATTCCCCGGTAAACCGCCTTTCGCCATCCGGACGCACTTTTTCAATGGCTTTTTTTAGAAGGGCCCGCAACGCGTTTGGATAATTTCCATCGTATGCGTCAAGCATTTTTTGAATAATGGTGAGATTTAAGAGCGGACTTTCTGTCAGCCGCGGTCCGCCCCAGTAATGGGTTAACGCATCCCGTACCCATGTGGTCATCTCTTCATCAGCTGGATGGGGGATATCCAAAACATGCTGAGGCTCATATCGTCCGGCTGCCCGCAATTCCGACAGGTAACTGATATCCGGTGCGAGAGATTGAAATGACCGGAATAATTCCTGCTGAATATGTCTATCCCGCAAAGCGATCGTTGCTCGAACTGCCAGCTGATCCAGGCTTTGCCGTTGTTCCGGTTCCAACTGGCTCGACCTGATACCGGAGACACCCATCATTCCAAGCAATTCTTTTTCGTTTTCAGTGGTTTGATTATAAAGTGGAAGAATCAAGGAGCTATTCCAAAGGAAAACATCCCCAATTCCTTCAGGCTCTTGAACCATGGAAACCAACTCTCGTTGATCCTGTCGCTCTTCAAGCCATTCAACCTTTCCGACCATTTTTACCATTTCCAGTCCATCCCCATTTACAGCAGCCACAAAAGCACCGGAAGCCTGCAATCTATCAAGCACAGCAGCCAAGATCATTTCCAGGAACTGGCTCAGATCATTGCGGGTAACCATACTCCGTTCGAGGTTATCCAAAAACTCCAGATCATTGCGGTCATCGCCATAAAAGAGAACACGCTCCCAAACCGGGGAAAACAGGGTTACCAGGTATTCACATAGAATGATGGACAAAACCATGGCAAATGGAACCATGCCCGAATATGGATTCCCGAAAACATTACCCGCGCGTCGGACCACAGTCATCACACCCAGCGTGATGATAGCTGTAACCGGCCCACGGATGATCCATTTTAGCAAACGACTCTTCACCACCCTGTCTGGCCATGGAACACCGAAGAAAGCCACCGCATAAGCCATAAGGACTATCAAACCGCCAACGATCAGGTTGCTTAATGCCGAAACCGTCCAGAAAGCCAGTGAATGCTCAAGCGCAACCTGCGAGTTATACAGTAGGAAAGGGAACGATCCCAAAGCCGGGGCAAGCGCGCCGGTGATGAGGTAAGCCATTCTACGCCGGCTGGTCGGGGTGGTAGTTCTGAGATAAGAGCGCACAAAATTGATCCACGCCATAACCATCGCAATACCGTAATACAGGAAGAGAAACCCAGTAACCAGAGTGGGCCGTAAGTGCGGCGCATTTACCACTTCAGATGCCGAATCACCAACCAGGTAGCCCAATGGTAACGTGACCAAAAATACCAGGGATGCCAGATATGCCGTCCGTATGGCCAGCTTCCTGCGCCAACGGCTGGGACGACCGGTAGTCGCCAGTATTGCGTCAGAAAAATTCAAATAAATCGCTGGAAGAACGGTAATACCAACCCAGGAAAATTTCAACCAGAACTCGGCTTCCACGGCTCCAACAGAAGTGCTGGCCAAAGATTGACCGGTAAATACCACCGCAACACTGATCATGATCAGCGCGAACATGCGAGCAACACGGTCTCGCAGGTTGAACGTCAAGCCATACAGGAGAAGCGAAAAAGCCGTAATGGCAATACCAGCCGAAAGGATCTGGCTGGTTGTACGGAAGAAAATCAATAATCCGGTAACCCAGGTTTCCATAAGCCTCAAATACCCAGCATCTTTATCGGCCTTGAAAACATAATGGCAATATCCTGATTTTCGAAATAATTATCGTTGTATCCGCAAAAATTAAAACCAAGTTTCATAGCCATTTGAATGCCAGGATAATTCTTGCTTTGCATCTCAATAATCATCCGTTTTAACCGTTTACGCGCAGCCCACTCCTGTCCGGCCAGAATTAGAGTAGTACCGATACCCTGCCTGCGGTTCCTTTCGCGTACCACCAGATCGCGAATCCAGGCGGCGTTGGATGCAAGTTGCTCCCATATGGAAATATACCCCACCGGGGTGTTATTCAATAGGGCGACCAGAATAACCGAGTAGGAATTATGGTTTCCATGAACCAGGTTTGGCTGGTGTGGATATTCCACTCGGATATTTCGTGGTAAGGTAATTTCCCGGAATTGGACCCGCACTTGCTCGTCTGTAACTGACCTTTCCATTTGCCAGACCTTGTTGGTCTGAAAATGATGATCCAGGTTGCTCAACAAAGGTAAATCACTTACAACGGCAGGACGTATTTCAACCTCTGGCATGATCGCTGCTCCTTGTTAATTGGAAACGACCCTGATAGGTATAACACAGGGTGGCATGGATTCGTTCTGCTGGTTGACCACAACAAGGCGTAATTCATAATCGCCCTGAGGCAATTGTGAAATATTCCACGCGCCGATCTCTGCGTCAATTTTTATCTCGTTTCCAGCGGCAATGGTGACCCAGTTATCCAAACCAGGTTGGCCGTATTCATATTTGTAAAATCCAAAGCCCGGAACATTGGTGGTACCTTCAATGCGGATCGTATCACTGAATTCCTGGCCGGGGGTGATATTAGTAATTTCTAACTGACCGGGAATGCAACCATTGGAAACTGCCGGCTCCGGAGTTCCTGGAGTGCTCTGGCCGCCCGCCAGACTGGAATTTGATGGAAGAGTAATCGTTGGTGTGGCTAAAACATCAAGGGTTGGGGTTGGCATTGCTTTTACTTCCGGCAGGAAAGGAGAAACAAATGTCACCAGAACGAACTCCCCTACTGCAAGCAGAATCAATAAACCCAAGATCGATCCGGAAGAGGCCAGCTGCCGGTTGGCATTTTCCCGCTCCAACCCAAAGACAGCCGCTCGCCGGTCTTCCAACGCCTGGAAAACTTTGCGTAGATATATTAGCCCGATCCCCCCCGCCAGAATATATATCCAGACCTCATATCTGGTCAGGAACCTCAGAGTTTCAATCATTTAGCTGCAACTATCCCAATCGCCAATTTTAAATGCAAAAGGCAAACCCGGGTATTCGGGTTTCTATGTAGTCTGCAAGGATAATGCCAATCCAATAAACCTAGTCGAGGTTTCGTAAGAAGCCGCGGATGATCCGTTCCATCTTTGGGACCAGTATTTTACCGGCTTCCAGTACCTCTTCACCGGAAGTTATCGTATTACCATCCAGACTGGCTTTATTGCTGATCCCGGAAAGGCCAAGAACCCGCGTATGACCATGAACAGCAACAATGGCTTCAGGAACAGTAGACATGCCAACCGCGTCTGCGCCGATTGCCTTGAGAAAACGCAGGTCAGCCGGAGTCTCAAAAGACGGTCCAGACAGGTTGACATACACGCCCTCACGCATGGGAGTGTTTGAATCACTCGCCGCTTTTCGTGCCAATGCCTGCAATTTGCGGTCATAAACCTGGCTGACATCCGGAAAACGAACGCCAAACTCATCCAGGTTAGGTCCTCGCAATGGGTTCAAACCTGTCATGGTGACCAGTCCGACATGATCGGTAATCAACATGACATCGCCCGCATTAAATTCAGGATTGACGCCACCTGCAGCATTGGTCAAAACCAGTATTTCGATCCCCAACCGCTGCATGACCCGGATCGGCAGTGTTACTTCGGCCATAGAAAAACCTTCATAATAATGAAGCCGCCCCTGTAAGACCAGCACTTCCTGATTTTCCAACCGACCAACCACTAACCGACCGATATGTCCAGGAGCAGTAGCTTCCGGCCAGTTGGGAATATCCTTAAATGGGATGATATCCGGGTTTTCAATCGTGTCTGCCATGTCACCCAGGCCTGAGCCCAGAACCAACCCGACACGCGGTTTGTAATGGAGTTTTTTCTGAACAGCTTTAGCCGCCAGTTCAATTTCTTCAAATGTAAAGAATTCCTTCATCCAGTTCACCTCTCGTTAAATTATTGTGCGTTGGCATATAAAAAAACCGGTACAAAGATTATAGTACGGAACGTCAGTATGATTTTCCAAGGCATGCAAATGCCTTTATGGTTTTTTGTACTGATAAATCGTCAATCCAGTAGTGGGTTACAAGTCGGAAACGTTTTTCCCCTACCGCTCCCACCCGAATACCCTGTTTGGCCAGCAAATCTGCCGCCTGGCTTGCAGTCTGTTTTATGGCACTATCCATGGAAACGAAAACCATATTACTGGCCGGCTCACCGAAATCCAGAAAGAAGCCGGGGATATTGGCTAAACCCTCCGCAAGCCTGTGCGCCCGCTCATGATCCTCACCTAGACGCGCAGACATCTTCTCCAATGCAATGATGCCAGCCGCCGCGAGAACTCCAGCCTGACGCATTCCACCGCCAAGCTGTTTTCGCTGACGTAATGCAGATTGGATGAATTCACGGCTGCCACACAAAACAGAGCCTACCGGAGCGCAAAGGGCTTTACTCAAACAAAATGTGATTGAATCCGCCGGTAAGGTAAGCTCTTTCACATCAACATTCAAGGTGGCAGCCGCGTTGAATATCCGCGCCCCATCAAGATGAAGTTTGATGTTGTGTTCATGGGCCAGATCGGCCGCCTTTCGGGTGTATTCGGTTGTCAAAACAGCTCCACCACAGCGGTTCTGAGTATTTTCCAACAACAACAAGCGAGTCACTGGAAAATGAACATCGGCACCTCGGATGGCAGACCGAATTTCCGCCAGGTCCAATGTCCCATCCGGCTGATTGGGAATCGTATGCGGGACAACTCCACCAACGGCAGACACCCCACCCTGTTCAAAAAGGAAGGTATGCGCCAGAGTCCCCATGATGGCCTCGTCACCCCGTGAACAGTGAGCCAGCACAGCAATCAGGTTCCCCATGGTGCCAGAAGTCACGAATAGGCCGGCTTCTTTCCCCAACCGTTCCGCGGCCATTTCCTGCAGTCGGTTTACAGTTGGATCCTCGCCATAGACATCGTCACCAAGTTCAGCCCGGGCCATCGCATCGCGCATTTCGGGTGTGGGAAGTGTGACCGTATCACTGCGTAGGTC
>JAAYYW010000231.1 GCA_012515195.1 Leptolinea sp. | reverse complement strand
TCAAAACCACCAACCGGTGTAATGAGCGCCCCGCTTGCGAATGCTGTCATTACCGGCTCCACAGTTACAGTCAATGGTTACGGGACAGACGAATCCGGTGTGGCCAAGATCCAACCCATGGTTAATTACGATGGGATATGGCGCCCTGCGGGAGATGCCGTAATTTCGACTGCCATTGTGGCAGATGTTGATCTCTGTGCCGCAGGTGTTCCCGATGGTCCTGTTTCCATCGGTCTGCATATCTGGGATAACGGTGGGAACAAAACCGAAAAACCGGTTGGGGAAGTTGTCATCCAGAAAAAATACTCATGCCCGATGCTGCCTCCCGCCTGTACGCCGGCAGCCAACCAGGCCGCGCTATACAACAACGCAAAATATCAGGGGTACTGTCAGGTTATAGATATCGGTGATATTGCAGACCTTGCCACTTTGGAGAGCTTCGGAGGAAATAATCTGGAATCGATCCAGTTGGGGGCCGGAGTCAGCGCGATATTGTTTGATGGCGAAAACTTCACCGGTCGTTCACAAACCCTGACCGCATCATCAGAAGACCTGGGCTACCAGATCGTCGGTGCCAACCGGGTTTCATCCCTTATGTTAAGTAATGTAGCCCCATCCCCGGCAACACCCAAACCCAATCCAGTTACCGGACCAGGTGAAGCGGTGCCATCAACAGACAACTCCATTGTATTAAGCTGGCAGCCAGCCAATGGAGCTCAACAATACAGAGCTTCGATCAAAGGGCAGGATGGTTTTGAGGCAACCCAGGAATGGCAGGAAGGATTGTCCTACTCGGTAGGTACTCTGAAAGCAGGGACGTATACATGGACTGTTTCTGCCAGAAATAGCGCTGGCGAAAAATCAACCACTGGCAGCTTTACCGTTCAACCGGGGAAAAGCGCCAATCTTGAATCAATAAATTCCCCGTATGAAGCTGATTTCACCAAAGATATTTCTGGATGGCAGTCAAATGGATTGTGGAAACGCACCAATTTTATGTTGAATTCCACAAAACACACCGGCTGGATTTTCGGAACGGATGGACAATATGGGAAAGATTCGTCCCCTGTTTCAGGGGAGTTGACTTCTCCGCCAGTATTCGTGGGTTATGCCGGGCAACAACTCTCCTTCCAGTACGCGTCTTACACTGAATCAAGTGGGACTATCTGGGATCAACGCAGGGTTCAAATATCTGTCGACGGTGCTGCGTTCCAGGATGTTCAATTGGTTTCAACCGATCCACGCGATAGGAATCTACACGAAAGTAAGCCAGTCGATCTATCACCTTATGCCGGAAAAAATATCAGAATCCGTTTTCGGTTCGATACATTGGATGGTTACTACAATGATGGATTGGCCTGGGCCATCAAGATGGTACGGATCAGTGATGATCCAGCCAAGGTTTGTTCTGAGAACGCTGATGATGGATCAATTGATAAAGCCCGCGGTATTAAACTCGGGACCAACATAGATGGGCAGATATGTCCGGCCGGTGATGCCGATTTCTTTACATTCACTATTGATCAGAAGCAGTCATTCAGTGCTGCTGTTTCAATCACTTCTGATGTCACAAATTGGAATCCTTCATTGAGCGTTCTGTCACAAGACGGATCAACGGTTCTGGCTGAAGGTAAGGTAAACGGTTCCTCTTCAAATATCAACACCATTCTTCCAGACAGTGGCCAATACTACCTGAGGGTTGGCGGGCAATTTACTGGCAAGAGTACAGTGCCCGGTGTCAACTATCAATTGTCTCTGATACAGGATACAACCCCGCCTACTGTAAAGTTGACCAAACCCGTGGATGGATCAATTCGTCTAACCCTTCCCATCGAACTAATCGCAGAAGCCGTCGATTCCAATGGTTCGGTTTCTCGGGTGGAGTTTATCGTCCAACCAGCCGGAGTAAGTGCTGAAATGGCGGAACGGGTCGCTGTTGATGAAAGTGAAGTGGGTGGCTGGACAGGTTCAATACCCAAAGGTTACACCAATAAATTGGAGGGCGCGGCGGTTTTCGCCCGGGCGTATGATCAGGCAGGCAATTTTACTGACAGCGCAGCCATTCTTCTCGCCGGAGATGGAACCATTCCCGTTACGCATATGGACGCCCTCCCGGCAGAATATGGTAGCACTCTGGTCAGATTAACATGGTCTTCCGTTTCTAAAGAACCTGTCAATCATTTCGAACTTCAATATCAAATCAATGAAGGAAAATGGCAGGGGTGGTCCGAGGTTTTGGATGGATCATTACGAGAAACAAGCTTCTTTGCAAAGAATGGCGCATCATATGGCTTCCGCATCCGTGCTGTAACTGCTGCCGGCGCAGAGGAATTCTCTACCAACGCGCAGGTTAGAACAGTAGTTGAAGCGCAGTGTATTCCAGATAAATATGAAACCAAAGACAATTTACCGTCTGAAGCAACATCGTTGGAATCAGGCAATGGACAGCTTCATAACATTTGTGGATTGAAAGATGAGGACTGGACGGTCATGCTTCTTCAGGGGAGCAAAACGTATACCTTCACTTCGCTGCCCACTGAACTCGCGGCTGGAGTCGGGTTGCAAATATTTGACATGACCGGTCAGGCTATGACAGATGAAGCCATACCGGAAAACCTACATTCGCAAACCACCCTTAACTTCCGTCCGGATTCCAGCGGGACGTACATTCTGCGTGCACGGGCAGCAAATGATCAGCTCGCCGGAACCCGTTCCATATACAGCATTAGCTACGATCAGGCCGCACCCTTCTCACCCATCCCGGTAGCCTGTGGGGCCTTGCTGATACCGCTGTTGACTGCGTTTGTTAAACTATGGAACCGGTTAAGATCAAGAATTCATTAAGGTTCTTCTAAAAAAAGAATTTCAGCAAAGCAACCAGAGCGAATAACAGGCACACTCCCAGAAAAACCGGGAGTGTGCGGCTTTTATCTGAGACATCTGAAATTTTGACCTGCGGGAAACATCCACTTTCACCCCACAAGGGACCGGCCAACCAGGCAAATAATCCACCACCGACCAAACCACCCAGGTGACCGAAATTATCGATATTGGGGATCATTCCAACAATAAACAGGTTGATACCGATCACCACAGCGATATTTATCAACATCGCTCGTGAATTACGGAAGAATTTCCGGTTACGGAAAATGAATATCCCCTCCGCAGCTATCAGTCCAAATATAGCAGTGGAAGCCCCGTATGAAGATGCCTGGGTAACCAAGAAAGAGAGAACGTTACCGGCAAACGCAGCAGCCAGGTAAAGAGCAAGATACCGTTTATGTCCATAAAAACGCTCCACATCCCGCCCGATGGATAACAGAGCGTACATATTAAAGAATATATGAGTGATGCTGCCGTGCAACAAAACAGGTGTAATCAGCCGCCAGATCTGACCTTGCAGTATCTCCTTATTGATCTTAGCCCCTAAATCCGCTAAATAGTCCATTCGGAAAAGAGATTGGCTGACCAATTGGAGTACAAACATGGCTATAGTGATAGCCAAAATGGTATGGGTCACTGTTGGTTTGTTGGCTTCCAGGTCTACTGATACCTGTCCAACCGGCGACTGAGAAACCGGCGGTGTTTCTGGAACAAAATCGTCCGAAGTGTTTTCTTCACCAGGATAATGAGTACTCATAATGTAATCTTCCGCGGATTTGTCCGTGAATGCTCCACCTTGATAATGGCCTCAATATCATCCACAGCTTTTTGCAACCGATTATTCGCGTTTACCACCACGTAATCAAACAGACCCAACTGTTCCAATTCGTTCCGGGCAGTCTCGATCCGCAGTTTCAGGCTTTCAGGTGTTTCTGTTTTCCGATCCTTCAGCCGGTAAAACCACTCTTTTGCGTCTGAAGGAACAAGGAAGATCAACACCGCCTCTGGACATAACTCGCGTATCCTGCGTGCGCCTTGAACGTCCAGCCTCATCACTACATCTTTGCCGCTGTCCAGCGCTTTTTGCACCTGGGCGCGGGGGATCCCTTTATAGTCCTGATATACAAGGGCGAATTCGATCAACTGGTTGTTTGTGATCAGCTTCTCAAATTCTTCTTGATCAATGAAGTTGTAATCAACTCCTTCCACCTCTCCCGGTCGGGGACTACGGCTCGTAGTAGTCACAACAAAGTGAAAGGGCAGCATCCGAGCCTTCATTTCGTTTATAACGGCATCCTTGCCTACACCTGATGGTCCTGATATGACAATCAGGAGCGGTGTGGCTTGTAACACATCGAACCGGATGCTGGATAAAGCCTGTGTGGTGGGATCTTCGTCCAAAGGATTCTCCTCTATTCCAATAATAAAATGAATTATCTCGTTTAACCAATTTGGATGAATCAATGTGATGACAAAC
>JAAYYW010000230.1 GCA_012515195.1 Leptolinea sp. | reverse complement strand
TCGCAGGAGTTACTGGCGCGACCAATGCCATCACATTCACCACGCAACTACTGGGGGATGTGACCATTATTGGGCCCGGAGCTGGACGTTTGGCGACTGGTTACGCTCTGGTTGAAGACCTGCTGGCCATTCACCGCAAGTTTGCCGGTTAATTCAAGGGTAAACAATACCAATACTAACCCTTTCTTCCGCCGTAGCGGTTTTAGGCGGCCTTATCTCAAATAAACTCATCTGCCTGACTGGTCTCATCCTGGAATCGCGGGCAGAATTATCAAATGAAGCGTACAATAAAAAATACTCTCATAAAATGGACAGATCATAGCTCACAAAATTGCACTAATAACTGACAGCACCTGTGATATTCCAGCGGAATGGGTAAAACATTATGAGATACAGGTCATTCCGCTGACGATCGTTATGGAAGGCCAGACCTTCACAGATGGCGTGGATATTACACCAATCGAATTCTATGAACGTCTTGCCAACGAGGACATTCGTCCCACTACATCACAACCCACGCCGCAATTATTTCTTGACGCCTATCAGAAAGCAGCCGAATCCGGCGCGGAACAGGTTTTGGTGATCACAATCTCCAGTGGGATGAGTGGCACCATTGAATCCGCCCGGCAGGCAGCCGAAAGCTCTCCCATCCCCGTACAGCTTAGGGATGGGAAATCGAATTCGATGGGTATTGGCTGGCAGGTGATCGCCGCGGCCAGAGCGCGTGAAGATGGTGGTGGATTAAAACAAATGCTAGAGGCCGCCCAAAAGGCGCTAGTATCCATGTCTTATTACATCTCCCTGGATACGATCGAATATCTGGCGCATGGCGGCCGCATAGCCGATGCCACCCGTTTGCTTAACTCACTGCTGAAAATCAAGCCATTGATCTTTGTAAATCATGAAACCGGAAAAGTGGGCGCGGCTGTTCCCTCCCGTTCCAGAAAATCAGCCATTGAAGATCTTTACCGGGAGTTCTTCCGTCACATTGACACTTCTCTGCCTTTGCATATTACCGTTCTGCATAATAATGCGCTGCCTGAAGCAAAAGAATTGATGGAACGGATTATCCGTGATTTTTCTCCTAAAGAGATCTTCATTTCCATTGTATCTCCTGTTTTAGGTGTACACACAGGCCCCAAAGCACTTGCCCTGTGTGGGTATGCTGGTTAAGCAACTGGCTGTACTTGAGTATTACCTTTTAGGCTCTTTTATCTGGAGTAAATCTCTTGGCGATAAAAGCTGTTTACACGCATACAAATCTCATTTGCCACAACTGGCGCAGATTAGCCAATTTCTACACACAGGCACTCGGTTGCGTCCTGATTCCACCGGAATGAGATTTGCGGGGTGATGCCGTGGAAAAAGGCACCGGTGTGCGTGAGGCACATATTACCGGTGCCCATATTCGTCTTCCCGGATATGGCGAAACCGGTCCAACCCTTGAACTGTTTTCATATGACAGCCACACGGATGAAGGTAAAAAAAAGATCAACCGGCCCGGTTGGTGTCACATCGCTTTCCGCGTGGAGAACGTTGCCGAAGCCGTTCGCGAGGTTACATCTCTGGGAGCCACTCTTCTCGGCGAGATAGTAACCACACCTGTTGGCACAGATAAATCTGTTACCTGGTGTTATATGACCGATCCGGAAGACAATATTTTCGAATTACAATCATCCATTCAATAATCCGGGTAGATAGCGCAACCATCGATTAGAAATGCCCCGAATGGAATATTTACCGGGACAAATGAACGAATAGAGCCTCATATACAGTATGATTGGCCGCATGGAGGTTTTATGACCATCGACCAGGCTTTTAACGCATCAACGCCAACATATGACGACTGGATGAGCCGCGCTTTGCTCGGTTACTCTGATCTATTCGGTACAGCGGTTCAGATCATCCCCTTTGAAAAAGACTACCCCCTTCGGGTTCTGGATCTCGGTGCCGGTACAGGATCATTCGCGAACCATATTCATCAGGTCTTTCCGAATGCAGAATTTGTGCTTATGGATGTTGCCGACCAGATGCTGGAGGCTGCCCGCGAACGATTTCGAGGGTCGAAAAACCGCTTCAAAATTCAGGTGGCCGATTACCGGAACCTGGAAGGAGTTGAAGAATATGATCTGGTGGTTTCCAGCTTGTCGATACACCATCTAACCGACCCGGAAAAACGATCTCTATTCAAGGCCATTTACACCATACTAAGAGAAAAGGGGGCGTTCATAAATGTTGACCAGATTCGCGGTGAAACCCCCACTCTTCGCAGTTTGTACTGGAATCGCTGGTTAAAACATGTCCATTCCTCCGGTGCGACCGAAGACCAGATCAAGGCCAGCATTGAACGCCGTACCACCTATGACAAGGACGCATTACTGACAGATCAGATCGATTGGTTAAAACTGGCCGGTTTTTCCAGCGTGGATCTGGTTTACAAGAACTTCTTCCTGGGTGTGTTTCTAGGCCTTAAAGGTAATCTGGCCAATCCCGATGTCCCCATGGGATTTACGTACAACCGGTTAATGGAATCGAAATAACCCCGCCACTATGCGGTGATTTTTAATACAAAAGGCAACAGAATGGAACTCACTTACAATCAACCAGTTTACGATTCATTACCGGAAGGATTTATCCAGACTGGTGAATTCAATTTAAAAAAGAATACCCGCATGATGATTGTGTTAAACATCGCAGGGTTTGTTTTGCTCATTGCGGCCATTGGAATATTGCAAAGTTACACCTTAATGGTCCGTCAGGGATATGGAAGCACTGTTCTTTCATTTGAGGTCAACAGTTTGACACAGGTTGGGTTGTTTATCCTGTATATGGTCATTGATTTTATCTTACTGGTAATCTTGCATGAAGGTATTCATGGCGTTTGTTTCTGGTTATTCACCCGGCGCCGCCCGGTTTTCGCGCTGGGGCCTGGTTATGCCTACGCAGCCGCACCGGATGTTTTCATCCGCAAAAATCCCTATCTGATCACAGCCACCAGCCCACTCATTCTTCTAACCTTGCTGGGAATGGTTCTCATACCATTCGTGTCCGACAACCTGTTATTCCATGTTTCTTTTATCACCATTATGAATATTGCCGGAGCAGTAGGTGATCTCTGGGTTTTTGGCGGTCTTCTATTCAAACGCGAGCCGGTTCTTATCTGTGACAGCGGAGATTGCGTGGCAGTTTTTCAGCCAGTGAAACAATAATGGGTGGGACTAAATTATCTGGTCTCTGACCAGGGTTACAGGGTGATGCTTTCTCCCGGGGCCATGACAAGAACCCGGGTAAGGGTCTGTGTTTCCACATCCTTTCCCCAGGTGATTGGATCCTGGTGCAGCAACGGAAACGTATTGTAATGAATGGGTATAACAAGCCCGGGTTGGATTAGCTTGACAGCCCGCAGCGCGTCTTCCGGCCCCATTGTGTAATTATCGCCAATGGGAAGCGCGGCAATATCCACACCTTCTTCACCGATCAATCGCATGTCACCAAATAGGCCGGTATCGCCAGCCAGATAAATCCTTTTTCCGTTTTCCTTCAAGGTGATCAGGAAGCCTCCCGGGTTACCCCCGCAGGACCCGTCTGGCAGGGCTGAACCATGCAAAGCGAAAGTCATTTTTACATAACCAAACGGGTGGTGAAATCCACCCCCCAGGTGCTGCCCATGCACTTTAAGTCCCTTTTTTTCAAACCACCGGCAAATCTCATCATTGCTGATGATCACCGCGCCTGTCTTTTCGGCAATTTTTAGAGCGTCGCCAACATGGTCGCCATGCCCATGAGTAATCAGAATGAAATCAGTCCTTGAATCGTCCGGTTTAAAACTTGCCGCCGGATTACCGGTTATGAATGGATCTACCAGGATTTTATAACCGCCTGTCTCCAGCATAAACGCGGCATGCCCCAGCCAGGTCAATGAAGCCATGATTCTTTCCTCCTTTCCCATACCCAATAGCGTATCTTCATGATACCCTTTTAGGCAATCTGCGTATATAGTTAATACAGGTGTATTGCTGAACAGCAAAGATGCCTCTATTTTTGTATATAATGATAAAGAGAAAAGAGAAGGGTGAAATGAATTTTTTGCTTGATCCCAATATATCTTATCTGATCCTGGTGGCTGGTTTTGTAATGGCTGTACTGGCGTTGTTTTCACCGGGAACTGGCCTGCTCGAAGCCGGTGCTGTGGTGGCGATCATATTTGCCGGCTATTCTGTTGCCAATCTGCCTATCAATTGGTGGGCACTGGCTATTCTGGTAATCGGTGTATTCCCGTTTCTTTTCGCTCTAAGAAAATCGCAAAAGCTGGTCTACCTGGCCATTAGTATTGTGGCGCTTGTGATCGGGTCTATTTTTATGTTTCGCCTGGAATCCGGTGGACCGGCCGTAAATCCGTACCTGGCAGGTGTAGTCTCAGTTCTTGTCATTGGTTTTATGTGGATCGTTGCAGCCCGTGGTATAGAAGCCATGCAATTGAAACCATTGAACCGTCTGGGGAACCTTGAAAATCAAATTGGGAAAACCAGATCTGATGTCTATCTGACAGGCACCGTTTATATCCAGAATGAAGAGTGGAGTGCTCGTTCGAAACAGCCCATACCGGCTGATACCCTTGTAAAAGTGATTCGCAAGGATGGATTCACCGTGGAAGTTGAACCTCTATCAGATGAAAACGGATCTGCTGATCTGCTACGTGAATAAAACAATAACCAAAAGGAGAGAGTCATGGATGCTGCTGTAACCCCTGTTTTATGTTTGATCGGATTTGTCATCGTCATCGCCATTTTTTTCCTCTCGTCGGCGATCAAAGTTGTTCCGGAATACCAGCGCCTTGTGGTGTTTCGACTGGGTCGCTGTATCGGTGATAAGGGTCCAGGTCTTATCCTGTTGATCCCAATTATCGATCGGGCTGTGCGGGTAGACTTGCGCGAACAGGTCCGCGAAATTCCGCAACAAACCTCCATTACCAAAGATAACGCGCCTATTTCCATTGACTTTCTCTGGTACTTTAAATTGATCGACCCCACAGAAAGCGTTCTTCAGGTAGGCAATTTTGAAGCTGCCGCGCAAGGTCTTGCCACCACGACATTGCGTTCTGTTATTGGCGGCATCCCGCTGGATGACGTACTCTCGGAACGTGAGACCATCAACACCAAGCTGCGCACCCGCCTGGACGAAGTTACGGAACGCTGGGGAGTAAAAGTGACCAACGTGGAAATTCGCGAGATCATACCTCCGCGGGATGTACAGGATGCGATGAACCGGCAGTTGACAGCTGAACGCACCCGCCGTGCCGTAGTTACTGAATCAGAAGGAACCCGTGTCGCAGCCGTAAACGTGGCTACTGGTGAAAAGCAAGCTGCCATTCTACGTGCTGAGGGCGAGAAACAGTCTGCCATCCTGCGGGCTGAAGGCGAGCTGCAATCACAGCAATTGCGCGCTGAAGGTTATGCCGGTGCTCTGTCGAAGATTGACGCGATCGCCAACAAGCTTGATCAGCATACTGTCACGCTGCAATACTTCGAAACTCTCAAGACAATGTCGGCAAATCCCGCCACCAAGTACATCTTCCCGATGGAATTCACCAATATGTTGTCAAATTTCGTCAAAGGTGTAAACACTAAGGCTTGACATTAACTATCTCACCGGCCAGGCTTCGTGATCTGAACGCCCTTCGCAAAATGGAAAAAGTGGTGTTCAGCGAAGATGCCTGGCCGGTGATTGATTTAATGGCCGCATTGTTTATTCCCGGGGGAATTCATTACAAGGCAGAGATTGATGGAAACATTGTCGGCTTCATTTCCGCAGAGAACAATCTTTTTGAAAATGTCACCTGGGTAACCACTGTGGGGGTTATCCCTGAATACCGGAATCAGGGGGTGGGATGTTCATTAATGAAAGCAGTGGAAGATGTTGTTACCCACCCAATGATAAAGCTCTGTGTGCGAAAATCAAACAGCGGAGCAATCCACCTGTATGAAAAGTTGGGTTATCACACACAAAATACCCGCCGGAAGTATTACTCCGACGGGGAAGATGCTTTTGTTATGGCTAAAACTAAACCGGTTATGGTTGTTCCTCCTCCGGATCTGTAGGCTCGTCCTCAGGAATGGGAACCAGGCGGCTTACCCGTTCGATCAAAGTTTCAAGCGTGAACGGTTTGGTAATAAAATCATTGGCCCCCAGTAGTTTTGCCGCATGCACAACATCACTTGAACCGATTGTAGTCAACATGATGACCGGAAGGTTGCGCAACTCGGGTTCGGCGCGAATGTCTTTCAAAAATGCCAGCCCATTCTGTTCGGGTAACATATAATCTAAGAGCACAAGGTCAGTTGTTTCTTGAAATAATTCTTTCAGACCTGTTTTGGTGTCTTCCGCAAGAACGACATCATACCCTTGATTCTTGAGAGTCAGTTTTGCTATCCGGGCAATTGTCGGATCATCATCAATGACGAGGACTCGCGGTATGCGCATAATAGGCCACCCAATAATTACATGATCTTCAACTCAAAACAGGGGCGGATTTCTCCGATCTCCAATTTACGCCAGTTTGACAGTTTTTGAACATAAAAAGGGGAGAGTTCGGATAAATGCGTGGACGTGATCAACCCCATTTGTCGCAATATCTCCAATCCTACCAATCCACGGGAACGGTCATTCACATCACCATCTGCAATCTTTAGTGCAATTCCTATACCAGGTTTGTCATTATGCGGTGGTATACCGAATATCTGATATCCTTCCGCGCCTGTCTTTGTAAGAATAGTCCCACCGGTCTTTTCCATAAACTCGGTATCGAACCGACCGGGACCAGCAACCATGAAAGGAGCACCTGTCATCCCAATGAATATCTTTTTGCAGGCTTCCTGCCGTGCCGGCCGCATACCCTGTGGGTCGCAAAAGCGGGCAACCCCCAACGCCGCATTAAACAGAGGGATAGCAAATGTAGGGGCTGAACATCCGTCTAATCCGATTTCGATCTTATCGACGGGTATATCGCAGAATTTAGAAAATGTATTTAAGATGTTCTGTTGGACCGGAGAATTGAGGTCAAGGTATGTTTCCAGTGATTGTCCCAGCATCTTCGCGCAAGCCAACATTCCGGTATGCTTGCCGGAGCAATTATGGCGGTTGGGTGTAGGTTTCTCGCCCCGAAGGATCATGGCATCGGCTGTTGCTTTATGAAAAGGAGTATGAACTCCACATAAAAGGTTGGATTCTGAAATCCCAATTCGGGTCTGCAGGTTTTGCAGCGCGGAAAAATGCTCATCCGTTCCGGAATGGGACGCACAAATCAATGCGATCTCAGCACTCGACATGCCGTATTCCTGATCGCCACCCATTTCTATGAATGGTAAAGCCTGGAAAGGTTTCGAGGATGACCGCATAAAGGATACGGCATACGGATCACCGTATGCGGCCATCATTTCACCCCGGCTATTAACCACAGCCGCAGCCCCATTGTGGATCGATTCAACGATCCTTCCGCGGGTAACTTCAACGACCTCTTTGTACCAAAGTTCCGCGGCAGGATTCATCATCACTCCTCAGTTTCCGCCCGGGAGGGCGAGTATCTATGGGCAAAGTACTGAAATAGCCCCCATTTAAGACGGTCTGCGTACTGATCCTTTTGATCATCCGGGGTATCAAAGCTGTTTAATAAGCCGGGTAATAAAGCCGCAGTATCTTCAGGTTGGGCTGATTTCTCTCCCAGCGTTTTGATCTTCGTATCAACCTGATGCAGCCATTTTGAAAAAGAGGCGATTTTTGCCGTTGTTGTTACTCCGCCGCGCCCGCTGACCAATTTATACCCGGTGTATCGTCCAGAAGCCAATTCCTCCAAAGAAAAAATCCAGGCGGCAATATCTGCGTTCGCCAGAAAAGGTGGTTGGTTTACTGGCAGGGTATCACCAACGAAGAGAATTTTTTCTTCCGGAATTTCAACCCAACAAGATCCAGCCATTGGCCCAGGGTGGTGTTCCACAACCAGTGTTATACCGTCTGGATACATACAAATGGAATGGTCAAATGTTATATCGGGTGGAGCCCAACGGATTGAACCCAGGTTGTTACTAAGTTCCCAGGCAGCGCCAGTTCCAAGATGTTGGTTCTTGAAGGTCAATGGGCGGGTCCGAAAAGCAGTAGCCGTGGCTTCATGTGCGATCAATGTGGCTTCCATGGCGCGTGATCCAAGCGTGCGGTCGTAATGCGCATCAAGATTGATTAGAACCCTCTCACCACCGGCCGCCAGGTTAACCAGTGAAGCTCTCCAGGATCGGATATCATCGTTTCTGAATGGCGAATCGATCAAAACCTGGCCCTGTGACCAGGGAATGGCAGCTATTGTTACACCAGCAAAACCAGTTTCAATAAAAATACTTTCGGCGATTTCTTCCATTACTGCTCCAGTAATTATTTAGATTGCTTCTTTAGCCAGTGGTAAAGTCAGGGAAAACCGGCTTCCTTTTTTCCGGGTGTTTTCAACCCAAATTCTCCCCCCATGGGCTTCAACAGCCAACCGGCAGAACGCGAGACCTAATCCCAATCCCTTGGGGGTATTCTCACCTTCCAACCTGACATATTTTTCAAAAATAGTTTTAGCGCTTTCAGATGGAATTCCCGGCCCAGAATCTTGTACCCAGAGCTCAACATGATCATTATTTTGTGTGCAACCCAAATGGATATCTCCGCCATTTGGCGTGAACTTGTTTGCATTTTCAACCAGGTTGATCAATACCCGGCGAACCATATCCACGTCAATATAGAGAAACACCGGATCATCTGGAATGTCCACAGTAGCCACTTGCTTTTTTGATTCAATATTGGGTTTCACGACATCCAGCGCTTCCTGCAACAATGACCGGATTTCGGTGATTTTCGGTTTCAGAATGGATTGTCCGGCTTCCAGTCTATTGATATCCAGCAGCGCGCTGATAAGGCGCTGCATTCGTTCCGCAGACCGGTATGCAATCTGGATCAATCCAGAAATAGAGGAGTTAAGATCTTCCTGTGATGCCAGCATGATATCTAAGCTGGAAATCACATTGGCTAGCGGTGAACGCAGGTCATGGTAGATCATTGCCGAGAGATCTTCCCGCATCCGATCCAGCTCTTTTCTCTCACTGAGATCACGAAACAGCCACTGCATTAAATCTACTTCATCAATGTTTTCCCGGCGAATATGCACCATCACCGGGATCTGTGTTTCATTCCGCAGAACCATTTTTGATTCGAATTTGACCACCGTTCCGGAAGTAAGATTGGCTTGTTCATCCTGGATAATCGATCTATCGCGGGTTTGCATTTCAAATAATGAGCGGCCGATCAATTCCACGGGTTGGTAACCGGTCACGTCACTGGCCTGCCGGTTGGCTTCGAGTATTTCGCCATCCATATCAGTGACGAAAATGGGATCAATGCTGTCATCAAACAATTCTCGGTAACGCCGGTTCGCCGCCTGCAGCGAGTTGAACAACCTGGCATTGCCAATGGATGTACCACACAGGTCCGCCACCCCTTTTAATACAGTAAATTCGGTCTCGTTGAAAAACCCGGGCTGCGGATGGACAATTGTC
>JAAYYW010000021.1 GCA_012515195.1 Leptolinea sp. | reverse complement strand
TGCCTTGCGTACAGCCCTCGAAAAAGCTGCCAGCCGGATCGAACAGTTTTACCGAAAACAACCGGCCATCTCCTGGTTGGATCAAAACATGGGTGGTTCGCTCGGACAAATGCTGCGGCCCATGGACCGTGTTGGTATTTACGTTCCTGGCGGGACCGCGCCTCTTCCATCTACCGTCCTCATGACAGCGATTCCCGCCCGGGTAGCCGGTGTGAAACAAATCGTCATGGTCACTCCGCCCGGCCGAGCAACAGGGGAAATCAACCCGGTTATTCTGGCAGCCGCGGCTATTGCAGGTGTGGATGAAATCTACTGTATTGGTGGCGCGCAAGCTGTGGCAGCTCTGGCGTTTGGCACAGAATCCATCAGGTCTGTCGATAAAATCGTCGGACCGGGCAACCTGTTTGTGACACTTGCCAAGCAGCAAGTCTTCGGTACAGTGGGCATTGATGGGCTGGCCGGCCCGACTGAAACGATCGTCATAGCGGATGAAAGCGCACGACCCGATTGGGCAGCCGCCGACCTGTTAGCTCAGGCCGAACATGATATTCTCGCCGCGGCCATCCTGCTAACGCCTTCACGCGACGTGGCAGAGGCTGTTCAGAAAGAGATGGCGGCCTGGTTGAATGGCAAAGATGGAACCATCCTCAGCCGAACAGAGATATTTGATGTTTCGTTACAAAATCGCAGCGGCGCTGTGATCACCCGCGACATTTTTGAAGCCGTTGAACTCTCGAATAACTATGGACCGGAACATTTGAACCTGGCCATCCGCGATCCATGGCAGTATTTGGAACTGGTAACCTGCGCGGGCGGTGTGTTCGTAGGAGAAACGTCCTGTGAAGTGATGGGGGATTATGTTGCCGGGCCCAGCCATGTCATGCCGACCGGAGGTTCCGCCCGGTTTGCCTCTCCCCTGAATGTATGGGACTTCTTGAGGATCATCAGTGTAGTAGGTTTAAACACGCGTACTGCTGCCGATCTTGGACGACAGGCTGACATCATCGCCCGCGCCGAAGGGCTTGAAGCTCACGCTCTGGCCGGTCGATTACGATCACAGCCATAAGTATGCCTTTGCCCGGAAGAGCGGGATGGCTCGCCCGGAGGAAATTATCTTTTGGAGGAAATATGAAAAACAGATTGCTCACCATTATCACCATGCTTTGCGCTCTGGCAATGCTGGCCTCATTTGCGGCACCAGCTGCCGCCGCCCCGGTTGAAGCCAATGATCCCGTAAAAGTGCGCATCGGCACCCAGCCCTGGATTGGTTACGGTCCCTGGTGGATTGCGAAAGAAAACGGGTTATTTGAAAAATATGGAATTGAAGCTGAATTAATAGATTTTATAGAGGACAAAGAAGTAAACGCGGCTTTTGCCAGCGGGAACATGGAGGCAGCCAATCTGGCTACTCATACAGCCATCAAGCTGTTCAGTGTTGGCGTTGATCTTAAACTCGTCTTACTGGAAGATATATCCACATCAGCGGATGCCATTCTTGTAAATGGAGAGATTACATCGATTGCTGATCTCAAAGGCAAGCAGATAGCCTATGAAGAAGGAACAACCAGCGACCTATTGCTTAATTACGCACTTCTGCAAAACAAAATGACGCTGGATGATATTGATGCTGTTCCAATGCCCGCCAGTGATGCCGGCGCTGCCCTTATGACCGGCAAAGTACCGGCTGCTGTGACGTATGAGCCTTATATTTCAGAAGCATTAAAAGAAAACAAAGACTTAAAAGTGCTTTATAAAGCCGAAGAACGCCCTGGACTGATTTCTGATGTCCTTGTGATTAGCGGAAAATTTGCCGAAGAGAATCCAGAGGCAGCCAAAGCATTGCTCAAAGTCTGGGGAGAAGCATTGGACTTCTATAACGAAGATAACACGGCAGGACAGGCAATAATTGCTGAAGCCGTTGGGAGCAGCGCGGAAGATCTTAAAACTGCCTTTGATGGTGTTAAATTCTACGATCTGACCGCGAATCAAAAAGATCTCACTGGCGATTTCACCTCGACGATAAAAGATGTGGCTGACGTATCCAAAACCATCGGCCTGTTCGAAGAAATTCCTGACCTGTCAAAACTGGTCGACGCGTCATTCCTAAAATAGCCTCATGGCAGATATTGAATTTACCAAAAATACAAACAAGGGGCCGCGCCGCAAGTCGCGGCTCCTCGAATTGCGCACCGAAATCCCTGCCGGTCTGTATTTCACTGCCGGCATCTCATTTATTGGTGCTTTTTTTCTTATCTGGCTTCTCCTTACATCTTTTGAACTGGTTCCACCTCTCTTTTTACCGGGTCCCGAAGCCGTCTGGAAAGAATTTGCACGTCAAATTAGCGAGGGGATTCTGGTTGATGATGTGGCAGCCAGTTTGTACCGCATCACACTTGGTTGGCTTGTTTCCACGTTGCTGGCATTGCCAATCGGGATTCTCATGGGGAATTTTAAGTTTTTTGAAGGATTATTCGAACCCTTTATCGACCTTGTCCGCTACATGCCGGCTGTGGCGTTTGTGCCACTCACAATTCTATGGACAGGGGTGGACGATGGTCAGAAAATCCTGATCCTGTTTATCGGGACTTTCTTCCAGGAAGTGTTGATGATCATGGACAACGTGAAGAGCGTCCCGCGCGAGATGATTGAGGTCAGTTCAACATTCGGCCTATCCCGCTGGGAGATCCTGTATAACGTCATCTTGCGATATGCCATGCCTGGCATCTGGGACACGTTCCGTATAACACTTGGATGGGCCTGGACGTACCTTGTAGTGGCCGAGTTGGTTGCTGCCAAAGTCGGTCTGGGATACCGGATCATGCGGGCGCAACGGTTCCTGCAAACCGAATCCATCATCCTGGGTATCCTTGTCATCGGATTGCTCGGGTTATGTACAGATATGGCATTCAAGCTGGCTTATAGCCGAATGTTTCGCTGGATGGACCGGAAAGGATAGAGCATGACAGACCCATTGCTGAAACTACAAAATGTCCGGGTCACGTTCACCCCGGCACACAGACCTACCGTGGTTGCCGTTGAAGAAACCTCATTCAGCGTAATGCCCAACGAATTCGTGTCACTTATTGGCCCATCCGGTTGCGGAAAATCCACTCTTTTACGAGCAGCCGCCGGGCTGGAACAACCAACCAGTGGACGCATACTGGTGGAAGATCATGAAGTCGACCGCCCCGGTGCCGACAGGGGTATGGTCTTTCAGACTTATACCCTTTTTCCCTGGCTCAGTGTTAAAGAAAACATTCATTTCGCTCTCAAAAAGGCTCCCATTTCAGAAAAGGAAAAAGATGAGCGGGTGAAACAATACATCCGGTTGATTGGCCTGGAAGGATTTGAAAAATCCTTTCCCAACCAATTATCCGGTGGAATGCGCCAGAGAGTTGCGATTGCCCGCGCCCTAGTATATCAACCGAAAATTTTGTTGATGGATGAACCTTTCGGTGCGCTTGACGCTCAAACCCGCCTGTTGATGCAAGAGTTACTTCTGCAAGTATGGGAAAAAGAACGCAGCACAGTGTTATTTGTGACCCATGATGTGGAAGAGGCAATTTTGCTGTCAGACCGGGTACTGGTGATGACCGCCCTTCCCGGAAGAATTAAAGCTGAGGTTAAAATTGAACTTCCCCGGCCTCGTTCGGTATCTGATCTTGAAACAAGCCCTCAATTCGCTCTGTACAAAAAACAATTGCTGGACCTGGTTCGTGAAGAAGCCCGAAAAGCTTTCGGTAATCAAATCAACACCGTTACCCCTTGAAAACAGGGAACCCCGGAAATGAGAGGCCTTTGGCCTCTTTTTTTTTTATACACGGTTTCTGCATAAGACTTTTATGAGAAGAATTCGGATATGCTCTGATCTTCTGTAAAGATTGTTCAACACTTTTGATTAAGCAGGACTATAATAAGTTATATATTTATATAGAATTTCTACATATACCAGACATCATCAAGTTATTGTCAACCAAATATTTCATTTTCGCGTCATCTCCGGGGGATTCTGGAGTCATCACGCTTCCGATTGCCGCGCATAATTGCAACAACATTGCAGCACACAAGAGAGAAGACATGGAAGAAAAAACGCTAAAAACATCGCTGAAATCTATTCTATTACGCGGATGTATTTCCGTATCCCTGGCTCTGGGCGGATTGGCTTTGATACCGCCCACCACAGTCTCAGCGGCAACAATTGTGGTGACCGAAATAGATGACCATCTGCACGGGGGGATGGTGGGTACATGCAATTCGGGCTACGATTGCACCCTGCGTGAGGCTGTCACACTGGCTAATAATTCCGCTTTTACGGAGGACACGATCGTCTTCGCGCCAGGATTGGCTGGCGCAACCATTGTCCTGAACTCCACTATTCCTGTAATTTCTCCCATCACAATTTCAGGGCCTACGCTGAAACTGACGATTACCGGTTCAGGTATCCGTTTGTTTACTTCAGGCAGTACTTTGATCATGGAAAATCTAGTTCTGACGGGTGGCGCTGGCGACCCATACGGCGGAGCCATTAACAACCAAGACGGTACTCTTACCGTGCGAAATATGACGTTTTTTAATAATCAGGCTACAAATTCAATAACCGGAACTGGGGGTGCAATTTACAATCACGGCACATTAACGATTGAAGAATGCACATTTCAGGGAAACATGGCTGGATCAATGTCTGGTGGAGGGGCAATTTTCAATGATACCGGTCCATTGACAATCACCAATTCCACTTTTACCACTAATACCAGTACGCATGGCGGCGCTATTTCTCTTTTTGGTGGAACATTAAGTTTGACCGGTTCAACGTTTGACAGTAATTCAACCTCATGGGCAGGCGGTGGGATACACCTAGCCGCTAGTTCTTCAGCAACCATCGTCAACAGCACTTTTTATAGTAATGTTGGCGGATTTAACGGTGGTGGAGCAATAAATAACGCAGGTACCCTGAATATAAATTTCAGCACCATTGCTAATAATCGGGCCTCAAGCGGTTCAGGCATTAACACAACAGGCAGCACGACCGTAAACAATACCATCGTTGCCATGAACGCGGATGGCGCAACTCAAAATAACTGTAACGGCACAATCGGCTCCGGCTCGAATAACCTCACAGATGATGCCACCTGCGGAGCTGTATTTACCTATTCTACGAATATTGGTCTCAGCGGCCCGGCTAATAATGGCGGAGACACCTTCACATTTAGTCTCATCCCTCCGTCTTCGGCCATCAATGCGGCTGCCTCGTGCATTGCAACTGATCAGCGCGGAGTGAATCGCGGAACGACCTGCGATATTGGCGCCTATGAATATGATGGGCAGCCCGATATGTCTATTAATAATGTGACGATCACAGAAGGCAATAGCGGCACCGCCACGGCCGCATTTACGGTCACTCTGACGACGCCGGCACCATCTACTGGTGTCACGTTCGACATTACGACCGCGGATGGTACCGCTAGCACAACAGATGGCGATTATGTCGCACAGAGCCTGACCAGCCAGACGATACCCTCCGGATCATCCACATACACCATTAATGTGCCGGTCAATGGAGACACCACACCAGAATCAGATGAGAACTTTTTTGTAAACATTTCGAACGTGATCGGGGCCGTGGTGACAGACGGTCAAGGAGAAGGAACCATCACCAATGATGATTTTTCAGCCGATCTTAGTGTCAACCTGACAGACAGCCCCGACCCGGCGCTGGCAGGGAATAACCTGACATACGGTATTTCTGTATCGAATATCGGCCCGCATCCTGCCGCGAATATTACATTGTCCGGAGATCTTCCGGCCGGAACGACCTTTGTATCCCTGAGCGCTGGTGGATGGAGCTGTACATCCCCTGCGGTGGGTTCATCTGGAACGGTTACCTGTACCATCCCTTCCCTGGCCAGTAGTGCTAGCAGTAATATCAGTCTGACTGTTTTCTCTTCAGAAACCCTGGTTAACGGAACCACGCTAACCCAGACGGTTGCGGTGAGCAGTACTACAACCGATCCAGTTTCAGCCAATAACTCTGCAACAGCGACCACCACGATCCGATCAAAACCTTTGGCAATTACCAATCCCGCCGATTCGATTACATATAACTCGGCCACCCTCAACGGTCAGGTCAACCCGCTCGGTGTTCCCACGGGGGCTTCTTTCGAGTATGGATCAACTACCGCTTATGGCTCAGTTGTTGCGGCGAATTATCCGGGGGCGGGAACCACAAACGTACCTGTGTCAGCCAATCTTTCAGGTCTATCCCCAGCAACGACCTATCATTACCGGGTAATAGCAGCCAATTCGAATGGTACATCCTTTGGAGATGATGCGACTTTCACGACCGCTTTGATACCCAGTATGACTGTAAACGATGTTTCTCAATTGGAAGGCAACAGTGGAACCAGTACCTATACCTTTACCGTCAGCCTTTCATCAGTTGCGCCTGCCAGTGGAGTATCCTTTGATATCGCCACCACGAATAACACAGCCACCACTACCGATAATGATTTCCAGGTTAACAGCCTGACTGGCTTGTCCATTTCAGAAGGATCAGATACTTCTTCGTTCGATGTGACCGTCAATGGCGACGAACGGATTGAACCTGATGAGACCTTCTTCGTAAACATCTCAAATGTCATGGGAGCCACTGTTGCCGATGGGCAGGGGCAGGGTACCATCACCAATGATGACACGGCCGGCGTCACCATCAACCCGACCAGCGGCCTGACCACGACCGAAACCAGCGGAACAGCGACATTTACCGTAGCGTTGAATACCCAACCATCCTCTGACGTCGCAATTGATCTTTCAACCAGCGACAATACTGAAGGAACCATCTCTCCGACCAGCCTGACCTTCACCCCTACCAACTGGAATGTGTCACAGACCGTGACCATTACCGGTGTGGATGACGCCCTGGCCGACGGCGATATCAGCTATACCATTCAAACCGGTGCCGCTACCAGTTCAGACGCGAATTACTCGGGGCTTGACCCGGCCGACGTGAGCATCACCAATATCGATGATGACACGGCCGGTATGACCATCAACCCGACCGGCGGCCTGGCCACGACCGAAACTGGCGGAACAGCAACATTTACCGTAGCGTTGAATACCCAACCGTCCTCCGACGTCGCAATTGGTCTTTCAACCAGCGACAACACTGAAGGAACAGTCTCGCCGACCAGCCTGACCTTCACCCCTGCCAACTGGGATGTGTCACAGACCGTGACCATTAGCGGTGTGGATGACGCCCTGGCCGACGGCGATATCAGCTATACCATTCAGACTGGCGCGGCTACCAGTTCAGACGCGAATTACTCGGGGCTTGACCCGGCCGACGTGAGCATCACTAATACCGATGATGATGCGGCCAGCGCCATTCTGACGACCGTCATTCACAATACAACCCATACCGTCGTGACCACCGCCGCGGAGGGTGACATGCTTCACGCCAACACCGTGGTCAATGGCAACGGGGCACTCACCCCAACCGGTAACGTGACCTTCGAATACTTCAATAACGTTAGTTGCAACGGAAGCGCGGCCGACAGCGAAACCGTGCCGCTGGATGCTGGCGGATTGGCCGACATGACCATATCCACGGCACTCACAGCTAATGGGCTCTCGTTCCTGGCGCGATATGGCGGTGACAGCATCTACCCGGTAACAGAAGGTGCCTGTACCGCGATCTCGACCAGTGCATACCCGACTGTGCTGACTCTTAGTAACAATACATCGCCACATGAAGGACAGGTGGTCACAAGCAGCATCAATTCCGTTACGGTGCAGTTCAACATGGATGTGTTCCATACGTCCAATTCAAATCAGCACTCCGCCACCTACCCTGGCAACTATCTATTGCTGAGCCCGGGCGCTGATGCAATCTTCAATACAGCGCCCTCAACCGGCTGTCTGGATGGCGTGAGCGGGGATGATGTGTCATATTCCATCAATTCCATCAGCTATAACTCAGCCAGCTTTGTGGACACAATCGTTATCAACAACGGCGTTCATTTACCGGCCGGTTCCTATCGATTTTATGCCTGCGGATCAACTTCGATCACCGATCCGACTGAGATCGTCGAACTTAACAATGGACAAGATTCAACCGTCAATTTCACGATCAATGCTAGCGGCAGCTCCAGTGGAAACAGCTCTAGCACATCAGTCGCCACGGGCTTTGCGCCGGGGAGAGTCACCCGGCTACCGGAACAACCGGCCGGACTGGCAAACACCCCCTCCGAACTGTGGGTCGAGATTCCCGGTCTGGGCATCCATCAGCAGATTGTGGGTGTACCGCAGACCGACGCCGGCTGGGATGTGAGCTGGCTGGGCAATGAGATTGGCTACTTACAGGGCACGGCCTTCCCCACCTGGGCTGGCAACAGCGTCCTGACCGGGCATGTAACCGGCACGGACGGCCTTCCGGGGATATTTTCCGACCTGGGCACTATGGGGTGGGGGCAGCAGATCATCATCCACGCCTTTGGGCAGCAGTACGTATACGAAGTTCGGACAGTGGATCTAAACGCCAGCCCTGATACAGACAAGGTGGTCGATAAACACGAATATCTGCCCTGGCTGACTCTCATCACCTGCCGCGGATATGATGAGAAGACAAATACGTACCGCTACCGCACTGTTGTCCGCGCCGTGCAGGTGAGCGTGGAAGAAGAATAAATCCCAAGAGGCTTCCCCTTAGTTTTGGGACAGCCTCTTGGTGTTCAAGTTTCGACAACCCTTTATTAGACTTTTGTAAGAAGTATTGCATAAATTATCGGTCTTCTTGACGCTCATTTACCGGCATGGTATGATTCTTCCATACATATTAGCACTCTCGTGACTAGAGTGCTAATTTTAAGAAAACACAAATGGACAACTTAACTGATCGCCAAAAGATGCTGCTTACTCTCGTAATCCACGAGTTCACCCGAACGGCTATGCCGGTCGGGTCTCAATCGTTGGTTGATCATTACCATCTTGATCTCAGCTCTGCTACCGTTCGAAATGAATTAGCCGCGCTGGAAGATATGGGCTACCTACGACAACCGCATACATCTGCCGGGCGCTCTCCAACAGAAGACGGTTACCGGTATTTTGTCAGTCAGCTCCTTCAGCAGACTGACCTGCCAGCTGAAACACGCCGCACGATAAGCCACCAGTTTTATCAGATGCGAAACGATTCCGACCAGTGGATGCGATTGGCGGCTTCTGTTCTGGCAAATCAATCACGCGCAGTCTCTCTGGTGACTGCCCCCCGCCCTGAAAACGCCATTCTCAAACATCTGGAGTTGATCTCCACACGTGGGCGTCAGGTACTTATGGTCATGGTCATGACTGGAGGAGAAGTCCATCAGAAGATTTTTTCTCTTAATGATGCCTTTTCTCAAGAACAACTTTCCAGTGCTGCTGAGGCCATAACTCAGGCTGGGCAGGGTTTGGAAGTAGATTCCTTAAAATCTATACGACCATTCATAGATCCTACATATCAAGCAATACTTGACACCCTTCTTCCAGACATTAACCAGTCAAACCAGTCTCCTCTCAGTGAAGTCTTTATGGACGGTATGACCAATGTACTCGCCGAGCCTGAATTTTCTGGATCTGAAGATGCCCGTCGCGCTTTCCGCCTTTTAGAAGAACGCTCTATGCTTGACGACTTACTCTCGCGATCCGTTATCGGCAGTGCAGTGGGTGGCGTCCATGTGATCATCGGCGGTGATGGCGCCTGGGAAGAGCTCCGTCAGTGTTCTATCGTATTGGCTCGCTATGGAGCCCCCGGACAGGCAACCGGCACGCTGGGAGTGCTGGGCCCGATGCGAATGTCTTACGCCCGTTCCATTTCCGCTGTCCGTTTCTTATCCGGATTACTCAGTGAACTTGTCAGCTCAGGTCTGGCTGATTAATTACCCATGAAAGAGGTTGATACATGGCCGAAGAACACAAAAAAAGAGAACACAAACACCCAAACGAATCACACTCACCCGTGTCGGGTGACACAGAGGAAGCTCGAGAACCCGAACAGGTCGCGCAGCAGGACGATCTAAACGCTGAATTGGAAAAGGTTCGCAATGAATCCAGAGAGTATTTCGAAGGCTGGCAGCGCGAACGCGCCGATTTTGTTAATTACAAGAAGAGGATCGAACGCGATCAAATTCAAATGGCTCAGGCGGCAAATGGTACCATAATCAAAAAGTACCTTGTCATCATGGACGATCTGGAGCGTGCTCTCAAGAATCGCCCTGTTGAACCAGAAGGCGCTCAATGGGCAGATGGAATTGAGTTGATCTACCGCAAACTGCAAACCATTCTTGAGAATGAAAATGTCAAGCGGATACCGGCAGAAGAGGCTGAATTTGATCCTAATATTCATGAAGCCATTTCACACGAAGATAGCCCTGACCATGAAAGCGGCCAGGTCATCGAAGTATTACAACAGGGATATATAATCGGAGACCGGGTGTTACGGCCGGCTCTGGTTCGAGTCGCAAAATAGGAGGAACTCATGGGAAAAATCATTGGAATAGATCTTGGCACTACCAACTCAGTTGCCGCCGTCATGGTAGGCGGCGAACCGGTTGTCATCCCCTCGGCAGAAGGCGAACGCCTGGTTCCTTCTGTTGTGGCTGTAAACAAGAATCATGAACGTCTGGTTGGCCGGGTTGCCCGCAACCAGGCTATTGTAAATCCGGAAAACACTATTTTTTCCATCAAACGGTTTATGGGCCGTAAGTTTGAAGATGCCGAAGTTCAGCGCACCATGAGTCGGGTGCCTTACAAAGTGACCAAAGCCCCGAATGGTGATGTTCGTGTGGTTCTGGATGGGAAGGAATACTCCCCACCCGAAGTCTCTGCCATGATCCTGGCAAAACTCAAAACAGATGCCGAAGCTTACCTGAGTGAAACGATCACTCAGGCCGTTATCACCGTCCCGGCTTACTTTAATGATGCTCAACGTAATGCCACCAAAGATTCCGGCAAAATCGCGGGGCTTGAGGTTCTTCGTATCATCAATGAACCGACAGCCTCCTCCCTGGCCTATGGCCTGGACAAGAAAAAGAATGAGGTCATCGCCGTATATGACTTGGGCGGCGGTACATTTGATATTTCGATACTGGATGTTGGTGAAGGTGTTTTCCAGGTGCGTTCTACCAGCGGCGACACATTCCTGGGCGGAGATGATTTCGACCAGCGCATCATGGACTTCCTCATTGAAGAATTCAAAAAAGCTAACGGTATTGACCTGCACGCAGACAGGCAGGCTTTGCAGCGGTTGAAGGAAGCATCGGAGAAAGCAAAGATCGAGCTTTCCACCATGATGCAGACTGAGATCAACTTACCTTACATAACCGCCGATGCCAGCGGTCCGAAACATTTGCTTATCACCCTTACCCGTGCCAAGCTCGAACAACTAACGGGTGATCTGGTCGCCCGCTCGCTTGAACCTGTGCGCCGGGCCATGTCAGATGCCAATTTGAAACCCGGTGATATCAATGAGATCATCCTGGTGGGTGGTATGACACGTATGCCAGCCGTTCAGGAAGCTGTCAAAAAAGAATTCAACAAAGACCCGCACAAAGGCGTCAATCCTGACGAAGTTGTAGCAGTTGGAGCGGCTATTCAAGCCGGTGTTCTTGGCGGCGAGGTTAAGGATATCCTTTTACTTGATGTCACCCCGTTGAGTCTATCGGTTGAAACCCTGGGGGGTGTCTCAACACCAATTATTGAACGTAACTCCACTATCCCTACCCGTAAGAGTCAGATATTCTCCACAGCGGCAGACGGCCAGACTCAGGTAGAAATCCATGTCCTTCAGGGTGAACGTCCCCTGGCTGTGGACAATAAGTCTCTCGGCCGGTTTATTCTTGACGGCATCCCGTCAGCTCCCCGTGGAATTCCACAAATCGAAGTAACATTCGACATTGACGCGAATGGCATTCTTAAAGTCACCGCGCTCGATAAAGCTACCAATCGCAGTCAGCATATCACCATTACCGCTTCTTCTGGATTAAGTGAAGCGGAAGTGGATAAGATGCGCCAGGAAGCTGAAGCCAACGCAGAAGCCGATACCAAACGCAAAGAACTGATCGAAGTCCGCAACCATGCTGATAATATGGTTTACACAGCCGAAAAGACGCTAAAAGACTTTGCCGATAAGATCCCGGCAGAGATGAAAACAAAAACTGAGGATGGCGTCAAGAAAGTCAAGGATGTCATCAATGCGGATGATCCAGAATCCATCAAGAAAGCAACTGAAGAACTCGGGACTGTTGTACAAAGCCTTGGAGCCAGTTTTTACCAACAACCCGGCGCGGAAGGCGGTCCTTCAGCAGAAGCAGGTGCCGGTCCGGAAGCCGGACAAAGCCCTGAACCTGAAGGTCCATCGGACGGCGATGTGGTTGATGGAGAATTCAAAAACGTCTGATTGATCTATGGCTCAGAGAGATTATTACGAAGTATTAGGCATACCCCGTACGGCGACAGCGGACGATATCAAGTCCGCTTTTCGCCGTCTTGCACGGGAATTCCATCCGGATGTGAATAAATCCACGGATGCGGAAGAGAAATTTAAGGAACTCAACGAAGCTTATGCTGTCCTATCAGATCCGGAAAAGCGGGCTGCCTTTGATCGTTATGGTTTTGCCGGCGTCAATAATATGGGCGGCATGCCTGATTTCACCAATGTAGGATTTGAAGAGATTTTTGAAGAGTTCTTTGGATTCGGCGGTTTTGGCGGCGGTTCGCGGCGGAAACGCAACTCTCCACGACGCGGGGCTGATCTTAGCTACACGTTACAGCTTACATTCGAAGAGGCCTTTTCAGGTGTGGCCAGAGAAGTTGAAATCACCCGCGACGAATCCTGTACTGTGTGTAAAGGTAGCGGAGCTGAACCGGGGACGAGTCCGGCCAAGTGTGCCACCTGTGGCGGCCGTGGAGAAGTAAGACAAATGCGTCAGACCTTCATCGGTTCGATGGTACAGGTAACAACATGTCCGACCTGCAATGGTGCCGGCGAGGTGATCAATTCACCCTGTCATTCCTGTCACGGTCGGGGTGTGGAACGCAAGAAGACAAAAAAAGTGATCAATGTCCCACCTGGTGTCGATAATGGAACTCAGATCCGTCTGGCTGGAGAAGGTCAACCAGGCTCTTTTGGAGGACCAAATGGTAACTTGTACTTCGAAGTACAGGTTAAACCCCATCAGTTCTTCCGCCGTAAAGGGGATGACATTTTCCTGGATTACAGTATTAACATCGCACAGGCCGCACTCGGGTATGAGGCGGAAGTCCCAATAATTGACGGAAAAGCAAAACTGAATATTCCCCTGGGTACCCAGCCTGGTAAAGTCTTTACCATTAAAGGCAAAGGAATGCCCCGACTGAGGGGCAGCGGTCGTGGTGACCAACATGTGATCATTACGGTTGATGTGCCAACCAGGTTGAATGTTGAACAACGAAAAGCATTTGAAGAACTCAGCCGGGTTCTTGGCAATGAAGCCAAGCCAACTGAACGCGGTTTTCTGGAATACCTGAAGGAGGTTCTGGGTGGCTGATCCCCGATGGTTGGAAGTTTCCCTTACCGGAGATGGTGAGATCGTAGAAGCCGTCAGTGAGGTAATGGGACGGTTCGTTACTGGCGGTGTGGTTACAGAATCCGGTGTGGAATACCGCGGCGATGAGGATGAAGGCACAGCGGTCGGCCCGGTGCGAATCTTTGGTTTCATAGTGGTAGACGAGAATCTGGAAACCACACGTCATAACCTGGAGGAAGCCCTTTGGCACCTCGGTCAGATTCACCCGTTGCCGCCATTGGAATTCCGTTATATCAAAGACGAGAATTGGATGACCGCCTGGAAAGAACACTATCAACCCATCCCTATTGGGAAAAAGCTTCTGGTTTTACCTGCCTGGCTTCCCAATACATACCCGGAACGAATTGCCGTAAAGATTGACCCCAGCATGGCCTTTGGAACCGGGACTCACCCGACTACCCGGTTATGTATGCAGGCGCTGGAAATTTATCAGGAACCGGATAAACCGGTGATCGATGTAGGTTGCGGCTCAGGTATTCTATCCATCACAGCCGCGCTGCTCGGCGCGCCGCATGTCCTGGCTGTAGACATTGATAATGCCGCAGTGGTATCCACGAAAGAGAACGCGCAGGCCAATGGAGTACTCGATAAGATCGAAACGGGTATCGGTTCTGTAAAAGAGATCAAGAACGGGCTTTTTTCACGTAAACGAGCCCCGGTGGTTGTCGCAAATATACTGGCACCGGTGATCATCCGTTTGTTTGATGCCGGTCTGGCTTACCTTGTCGCGTCTGACGGGACGATCATTCTCTCTGGTATCCTGGCTGAACAGGCTGATTCTGTTGAAGCAGCTGCTGCGACAAAGGGATTATCTCCTGTTGAGCGTTTACAAATTGATGATTGGGTGGCTCAGGTCTTTAAGAAATAAGGTATGTGTGGAATTCAAAGAAAACGGGTGGATTATCCACCCGTTTTCTTTTTTCCTTGCGTTCCAAATGGCTGGATGCGTATAATTCAAGCATGTTTGATTTCATGCAAATTGGTCGTTGGATCGCTATCATCGGATTGGCAATAACTGTAACGGGGAGCCTGATCTATCTGGCAGGGAAATTTGGTGGGCTTTCCACCCTTCCGGGTACGATCAAATTCGAAGGCAGTGGATTCAGCTGTGTTTTTCCGCTACTGGGAAGCGTGATACTCAGTATCATCCTCACGGTTGTGTTGAATGTACTGGCACGCCTGGTTAAATAGATATTCTACAAACGGGTGACTTGTGCCCCGCGATTGATCATCTCCAGATGAAAAACCCGGTTACCCACATCTTTTGCTTTAAAACAATCAATCATGGCATCTTCCACAGATTCAATATTGGCAGGCATGAATGCCACAACGCTCGGACCGGCACCGGATAGTGCAGCCGCCGCCCCGGCTTTATTCGCCGCTTCGATTGCTTCCGATGCTCCTGGAATCAAAGGCAGCCGGTAGGGCTGATGGATGCGGTCTTCCAGTCCTTCACGCAACACATCCACATCACCACTCTGTAAGCCATCCAAAATGGCGGGAATGCGTGAAAGGTTAAAGACCGCATCTGCCATTGGGATTGTTTCGGGTAGGGTAGCACGCATATCATGAGTGGTTTTTTTGATATCCGGTAAAACAACAATAACCTCTTCCGGTTCCACATCATATAGAATGGTCCGCCAGATACCGTCCGTTTTGCGTACAGCTACCAGTCCACCGAACAAGGCTGCTGCAACATTATCGGCATGCCCTTCCAATTCGGCAGATAACTGCAACCAGGTATCCTTGTTTTCATGTTCTGGTGATAGGGTGGTGGCTGCGATAATTCCAATTAAACCAGCCGCTGCGCTCGATCCAAGTCCGGATCCAAGTGGTATGTTGTTTTCACAGTGGAAAACAGCACCCGAAGGGGTTTTAATCCCCAATTTCCTGGCTGCTTGAAGAAATGAACGCACGATGAGATTATCGTCGTTTTCCGGAAGACAATCTTCTCCTTCACCTTTAACTCGTACACGGTAACCCTTACCGCCAAACTCAACACCAGCCTGGTTCCACAGGTTCAGCGCAACAGCCAGACAATCAAAACCGGCGCCCAGGTTCGCGGTTGTTGCCGGAACTCGGATTTCAACCGACGGCATGGCATTGCTCATCATTTCTCCCCCAGAATGGCCGCTTCGAGGTCCTCAGCTCGTGCCGTGATCAGTCGCGGTGCCGGCATGCTGTGCGCAATGATGTCGGGATCTTTCATGCCATGGCCGGTGCATACAATGGTGATTTTCTTTCCATCGGCATTGAATTTTCCAGCTTTGATCTCATGTAGTAATCCGGCCAATCCAGCCGCAGAAGCCGGTTCCACCCAAACACCACTGGCCGCCAGCATACACTGAGCGGAAAGTATCGCGTCATCAGAAACGGAAATTATCCGACCATTGGATTCTTCCGCCGCTTCCAATGCCTGTTCCCCGCGAGCCGGTTTGCCAATGCGAATGGCCGTGGCAATAGTCTCCGGGTTCTCTACAGGATGCCCCAGAACCAGCGGCGCAGATCCTTCCGCCTGCACGCCCAGGATTCGCGGTTTGGGTGTACCTTTTAACTCGTTATATTCCTTGAAACCCATCCAGTACGAAGAAATATTCCCGGCGTTTCCAACTGGCAGGCAAAGCCAGTCCGGAGAGAAGCCTAGTTCATCACATATTTCAAATGCGGCTGTCTTTTGACCTTCCAGCCGGAATGGATTAAGTGAGTTAACCAACGCGATGGGCGTGCGGTTTGAAATCTCCACCACCAGGCTCAGCGCATCATCAAATGATCCGTTGATCTGAAAAACATCGGCCCCATAGGCAACAGCGCCAGCCAATTTTCCAGCAGCCACTTTTCCTTTGGGGATAAGGACAATAGCGCGAAGTCCGCTGCGGGCCGCGTAAGCCGCTGCAGATGCGGCTGTGTTCCCGGTTGACGCGCATATCACAGCTTTTGCCCCGCGTCCAACTGCTTCACTTATAGCAACTGTCATCCCGCGGTCTTTGAATGAGCCAGTTGGATTCAATCCTTCGAATTTAACCCATACCTTGCATCCCTTGCCAAGTACTTCCGCAATTTTCGGCATGGGAATCAGCGGGGTACTTCCTTCCAGTAAAGTCACCGTCTGTGTGTATTCGGGTATATTCAATAATGGACGATACCGGTCAATGACACCTTGAACTGCCATGATAAACTCCCTCTGATAAAAAATCCGGAGGGGAATACCCTCCGGATTGAAATTATAAACCCATCTTGACTACTCTTCAGGCAACAATTCGTATGAAGTGGTAATCTCTGCCACACCGCTCAGTGTTGAAGCAACCGAACAGTATTTCTTCTCAGATAACTCAATTGCCTGAGCGATATTCTTTTCCAGAATTCCTTTCCCCCGGACCCTGTACGTTAGGTGGATCTTACGAAATGTCCAGGGAGGATCCGTGTCCTGTTCAGCACTCGCAGAAACTTCCATGAAATCCAACGGGGTGCGTTTCTTAGCCATGATCTCAACTACGTCGACAGAACTGCAGGATGCAAGCGCCACCAGCAATAACTCAGATGGTTTCATTCCCACACCTTCATCAGCCGTAGAAAGAACCACAGAATGGTTGGTGGAATCAATTCCGACAAACTGTTTCCCACCTATCCACTTGACTCTTGCGGAACTCATGTGAACCTCCTTTATCAGGCTACTTTTGATAACAATCCGATCAATTCATCCATGACCCGCCGGTTGGCAGCAGGATCAGTAGGGTCAGATGTTTCAACACAACTTGTAATGTACCCCCGAATAAAGAACAAATTGGCTGAATGCACGGCCGCCCTGACAGAAGCAAGCTGTTGGACGATTTCCTTGCAATCACGATCATCGTCAAGCATGTTCTGAATACCCCTGACCTGACCTTCCAGTCTTTTAAGTCGGGTTCGCATTTCCTGCCTGGTTGTTTCATTGGGTACGTTCATGGGTTCTCCCGGCACACGGCCGAATATGTTTTATCCCGCTCAGGTAAACCCGCCGCTTCCTCCGCAACCGGATGCCGTACCACTCGATGTGAATGTGGAACCGCTTACTTTCGAGGCAAATAGTGAGATCTTTTTGCGGCTATGTTTGCTTCCACAAACCGGGCATTCCTGCTCCTCATCGGCTTCTGAGAAACTCACACGCTTTTCAAATTGATTATCGCACTTTTGGCAAATGTACTCATAAAGTGGCATAAAAAGTCTCCTACATAAATTATACTATAGGGGAGTATACCATATTTTAAAGACTTTGTATATTGGTTATTAGCACATATTTGCTACTTGACAGTTGAACGGTTGTTCTGGTATAGTATTTCTATACGGTTTTATAAGGAGGATTGTACTATGCCAAGAAGGACTGTAGGTTTAAGTGACCGCCATAGAAAGATCATGGAATTCCTAACTTCCTTTGTTGAAAAGAATAGCTACTCTCCTTCCATCCGGCAGATTGGCGAAAGCATTGGTGTAAAATCCACATCGCTTGTAGATTATTACCTGAACTATTTGGAACAGGAAGGGTATATTGCCCGCGATGGCCGGGTTTCCCGCAGCATTCGGGTTTTCAAACCGGTATATCCAGAATCCGGCGGGCCATCTCCCAATCCTGAAATTCTTCACGGCCAATCGATAGCAGCCACTCTTAGCGATATACTTCGCATTCCGGTCTTTGGCCGTATTGTGGCCAGTGCCCCGCTACCCATGCCTCCATCCGATATGGCTTACTTCGACTCCGAGTCATCCGTTGAAATCGCTCGCAGTCTGCTCCCCGCAAAGGAAAAGATCAGTGAATTGTTTGCTCTTGAAGTTGACGGCGATTCCATGATCGACGCCATGGTAAACGACGGTGATATTGTAGTAATGAAACACGCCCAGGATGCTGTCAACGGGGATATGGTAGCCGTCTGGTTGGACGATGAAAATTCAACTACTCTTAAGTATTTTTATAAAGAAAACAACCGTGTTCGCCTTCAACCCGCCAATCCGTCTATGAAACCCATCCTTATCGACAATCCCTCGTCTCTACGCATCATGGGCAAAGTCGTAATGGTGATCCGCCAGGTAAAATCAGTAGCCGTATAATGAAAAGTTCTGTTAAATAAAAAAGTGAGGGTCTCTTGGAGACCCTCACTTTTATGTATTCATTCAGCCCTTAGGCTAATTCGATCACAGCACCAGCTGCTTCTAGTTTACTCTTGGCATCGGTTGCCACTTCTTTGGAGACACCGGAAAGAACTTTTGAACCCGCGGTTTCGGCCATGTTTTTGGCTTCAACCAGACCAAGGGAGGTCAGGGTGCGGACAACTTTGATGACATCGATTTTCTTCGGACCAGCGTCCTTGATAACGACATCAAACTCAGTCTTTTCTTCGACAGCTTCAGCAGCGGCGGCAGGAGCGCCGGCGGCGGCCATAGCAACAGGAGCAGCAGCGGAAACGCCCCACTTCTCTTCGAGAGCTTTTACCAACTCAGCGGCTTCCAAAACGGAAAGTGCGCTCAGTTCATCAATAATTTTAGCTAAATCAGCCATTTTAAATCTCCTTACAGATTGTTAGAAAATATGAATCAGGCAGCCTGGGGAGCGCCCTTATCGGAATATGCTTTGACAACAGCGGCCAACGAACGAGCCGGTTCTGCGAGAGTGCGAACAAGTTTGGACGCGGGAGCCTGCAAAACACCAAGCAGGGTGGCGCGCATAACCGGGAGCGGTGGCAGATCAGCCAGAGCTTTCACCTGCTGAGCGCTCAAAAGTTCTTTTTCCAGATATCCACCACGAAGTTTGAAAACTTCGGTGTTTTTGGATGCATCCGCGAATACCTTGGCCAACCCGGGTGCGTCTGAATACGCGAACCCGACCAACAATGTTCCTTCAGCTTTTGTCACGTCTTTGTATCCGGCATTGTTCATGGCCATTTGCATTAACGTGTTTTTGACTACATGCGCTTCGCTGCCAGTGTCACGCACTTTCGCGCGCAAGGCATCGATTTCTTTCATGGTCATCTTGTTATATTCAAGCATGAAGATAGCCTGGCTCTTGTTCAACCAGTTTTCATAGTCAGAGATCAGTTTTGTTTTATGTTTCTTTGAGAATGCCAATGAATGTCACCTCCTTTCACCTCAAAAATAAAAAGTCTTTACCGGTTTTACTCCGGTAAAGACATTCGTACACAATTAATGGACAGGTCCATTTTTGAATGTCTCCACCTCGGCCGGATATTAAGCCGCCAAGCGGCACCAACTTTCTGCGGTGAAGTCAATATTCCTTTGCAGAAGGGTATTATACCCTTATTTTCTATTCTCCAGCAGACATTCCCAATGCTTGATTGGTGTCCACCTTGATACCAGGCCCCATAGTTGAAGCCAGTGTAATGCGTTTGATGTATGAACCCTTGGCAGCTGAAGGTTTCGCTTTTTTGATGGCATCCATAAAGGTTGCCAGGTTCTCCACCAGTTTCTCGGATGAGAATGAAGTTTTTCCCAGCGGTACGTGAATATTGGCTGTCTTATCAAGACGGAATTCCACACGACCTGCCTTGGCTTCCTGAATTACCCGAGGAAGATCTTCAGCAGGAACAACAGTACCGGCTTTCGGGTTCGGCATCAAACCACGGGGACCCAGAACACGTCCCAGTTTACCCGCTTTACCCATCATATCCGGGGTGGAAATGGCTACATCGAAATCAGTCCAACCACCGGCAATCTTGTTGATCCATTCGTCAGAATCAGCGATTACATCAGCTCCACCTTCCGTTGCTTTGGCAACACCTTCGCCCTGGACGAAAACCAGAACGCGGACCGTCTTGCCTAACCCGTTGGGCAGAACAACAACATCGCGGATCATCTGATCGGCCTGGCGGGGATCAAGACCCATGCGAAGATGGATTTCCATTGTCCCGTCAAAGCTGGTTGTACTTGTTTCTTTTACCAATTCTACAGCTTCTTGCGGAGAATAGTATTTGTCGCTGTCAATTTTTAGCTTCGCAGCATTATATTTCTTACCATGTTTGGCCATAATTTCTCCTTTGTGGTACGAACGGGCAGAATATCCACCCTCCCACAATTACTTAGTCAACCACTGTCAGGCCCATATTTCGGGCTGTTCCTTCGATCTGCTTCATGGCAGCTTCGATATCATTGGCGTTCATATCTTTGAACTTGAGTTCGGCAATTTCCTTGATCTGAGCTTTGGTAACCTTGCCGACTTTTTCGCGATTGGGAACACCGGAGCCTTTTTCTATTCCAGCCGCTTTACGGAGAAGAACACCGGCAGGCGGAGTTTTTAGAACAAAGGTGAACGATCCATCGGTATACACCGTGATTTCGGCAGGAATAATTTCGCCGGCTTTATTGGCCGTTCGAGCATTATATTCCTTGCAGAAAGCCATAATGTTGATACTATGACCGGCCAATGCCGGACCGATGGGGGGAGCCGGATTTGCTTTACCGGCAGCGATCTGAAGACGTACTACTGCTTTTAGTTTCTTTGCCACAGTTTCACTCCTTTGTGGTTATAACGGGTGATAAAAGGGAGACACCCTCCCACACGATCAGACCTTTTTGGTCTGTTTATGCCTTTTCTACCTGCAAAAAGTCCAGTTCGACCGGGGTTTCCCGGCCAAAGAAGTTCACCATTACCCGAACTTTATTTCGGTTCTGGTCAATTTCAGATACAGATCCACGGAAGTCATTGAACGGACCATCCACAATCCGCACGCGTTCGCCAATCTTGAACGAAACTTTGATATGCGGTGCTTCTGCTTCCATCCGTCGTAAGATCTGGCTCACCTCTTCCGGCCGCAACGCGGTTGGCTGGTTACCCATTCCGACAAATCCGGTTACGCCCGGGGTATTTCGAACCACATACCACGATTCTTCCGAGAGGATCATATTTACCAAGACATAACCCGGAAAAACATGGCGCTCCACCGTACGGCGTTTGCCATCTTTGACTTCGATCTCTTCCTGAGTCGGAATAACGACATCGAAGATTTTTTCCTTCATGTCCATGGTCTCAATACGCTGTTCCAGGTTATGACGAACTTTATTCTCATAACCAGAATAGCAGTGAATCACATACCAGTTGCGGGTGTCGCTGGGTGTAATCTGCCCGCTTTCCTCATCGCTCACATTTGACGACACGGAAGATTCAGCCTGGCGGGGTTGTTTCACCACCGGCTCTGGCGCGGGAACTTCTACTTCCTCGCGTTCGTCCCGTTCAAACTCGTCTTGAATTTCCATTCATTCTCCTACAACCGGAGGTGATCCGGTCGAAAACTCAGGCAAGGATCAATGTGATGAGAGCAGAAAAAACAAAATCAAGGATGCCGAGCATAAGGCTCATGACAACCATGACCGCGACGACAATTTTTGTCAGCCGCCAGGCTTCCTGACGCGTCGGCCATGTGACCTTGCGCAGTTCGCCCGATGTCTCGCGGGACCATCGCTGAAAAGCATTCTGCTGCTTTACTTTTTCCATTTTATCGGCCACGCATCACTCCTCAAATCAGTTTCTTTCTTGAGAAAGCGCCGTCTTGTGGACGGCGCCTGCCACATCAGGCAGGCCAGGTAGGAATCGAACCCACAACCCCCGCTTTTGGAGAGCGGTGCTCTGCCAATTGAGCCACTGGCCTATGCAGTGCGCCGGACGCACATCGTACCCGCGTCCGGCCGCTGCTGTTTTCAACGTTTACTTCGTCTCGCGGTGTAAAGTGTGCTTTCTGCAGCGAGCACAGTATTTATTCAATTCCATCCGATTCGGATCATTGCGGCGATTCTTTTCGGTGGTGTAATTGCGTTCTTTGCATTCTGTGCACGCAAAGGTGATAACCGGTCGAACGTCTTTCTTTTTTGATGCCATGATTATACCCCGACCTGCTCATCAGGCCGTAATCCTTTCACTTCACTACGCGATAATCTTGGTGATGACACCCGCGCCAACGGTCAGACCGCCTTCGCGAATGGCGAATTTTGAACCCTGTTCCAACGCTACTGGAATGATCAATTCCACTTCCATGTTCACGTTGTCCCCG
>JAAYYW010000229.1 GCA_012515195.1 Leptolinea sp. | reverse complement strand
CGCGCTTGCCTTCGGATACCTTCTCGAAACTTTCCAGCGTTTGGAACTGGGACACGCCGCTACGAACGGACTATGCCCGCCGCCAAGCCTTGGTCGAAATCGACGTCCTCGTCGCCCGCGCTCTCGGTTTGACGGTTGATGAACTATGCGCCATCTACCGCATCCAATTCCCCGTCCTGCGCCAAAACGAAAGCGACACCTGGTACGACCAAAACGGCCGCATCGTCTTCACCTGTAGCAAAGGCCTCCCAGGCGTCGGCTTCTCCCGCCCCGAATGGGAACCCATCAAAACCATGCCCTCCGGCACCGTCACCCGCACCGTTGTTGATTCGTGGCTGCCGTTGGCACAGAAGTCAGAGATCGGAGGACAGAGGACAGAAGGCGGAAATCAGAGGTCAGACTTCGGAGAGCAGAGCAAAGATCCCCGCGAACGCACCATCGAATACCACGCCCCCTTCGACCGCTGTGACCGCGAACAGGATTACCGAACCGTCTGGGCGGCGTTTGATGCGAGGGAAAAGGGATGAAGAGGTTCAAGGTTCAAATGAGTTCAAGGTTTAAGGTTCAAGGTTGGGCTATGGAGGACGGCGAAATTGCTTCTCAGGGCGCAATGATGTCGGAGCCGCGTCCAACCGGGCAGGCGAGACGCCCGCGATACCGTACCGCCGACATCCTGTTGGCCCCGCCCGAAATGAACCATCGTCACGCACCCATCACCAAAAAACCGCCAAATCATCACCGCCGAACCGCTATGCACGAAAAGGTATGTAGTCCCGGCTTCAGCCGGTCTGTCGAGGCAATGAAAAATTTAAGTATGGAGATCCTATGAATAACTCTCAGATGTACCTCTTTGAATTGTTTTTAATTGAATTTAATAACGATAAAACTCAATACGTTGATGTTTTATATGGGTGGTGCTTGCCTACCAATGAACAAGACTCGAACTTGATGGATTCTGGGGGAAGATGGAACCCATTGAAATCAGGTGAAAAATATCGTTTTAGGGTCGCTAAAAATTACTTGAATTCGGCTCAGGTAGAGTCGTTTTTTTCTGCTCAAAGCACGCAGAAAAAGTTAATTGATCTTCTGGTTCCTCTCTTTCCTGAGCTGCAATTTAATGAGATTGATAACTCCATTTTCCGATTTCGAAATTCTGTTTGGATACCCCCTAAAAACCAAGGAATGATGACTCCGCCATATGGTGAGCATGGGCTTTATTGTACAAGCTTGTATCGAGTAAACAAAACCGTGTTCTTAACGAATGAGGTGACGCCAATCGTTATTGAACATTTACGTCAAACAACTGGATTTAAGTTTAGTGGAATTAATGCGTGTCGGCTTGGGAATCTGGAATTACTTCATCTCGTAGAAAAACGATCTGTACATGTTTTTTCGTCAAACAAGACGTCTGAAAAAAAGTGCCATCAACTATGCGTACAATTGGGGGAAAATGCTTTTCCAGAGTGCCATGGTTTTGTATTACGAGTTAAACTCGAAAACGGTGGAGCTGTGATTTTGGATCAATGCCGTACTCTGTCGCGACACCCTTTTGAACAAGGAATTATCTTCGATGCAGCAGAGCAAATTTCTACCTTTGAGGTTCAACTGTATGGTGCCGGAGACGTTCGCAATGAATTGAGTCTGATATTCGAGGAGAAATGCGGATTCCTTCACTCAATCAATGTAACAATGCATTCTGTAGATATGTGTGGAACAATTCAGGGAGATAGAAAACTGAAGAAGGCTGCTGAGGCAAATAAAAAATTAGTGCCTCAAGTTAAGCCATTGCAGCTGTTGTCTCGCCGCCAGCCTGCCGTCCAAATGATTACTAATCCAAATGGCCCGAACTTCTGGTCAGAGATCGTTCAAGCATCCGCAAAGAATGTATCCTATCTACTTCCTCCAGAAAAATCAGAGGGGCGATTTTTTTCGCGTGGTTGGGGCTCTGTAGAGGATGCAGAAGACCAATATCTTGGCTTTAGAAAATGGTTGAGGGAAACCATTCAAGATGGGCTCCCAAATGGCGGCGATATTTTCATTGTCGATCCCTATTTTGATGAGGTGGGGTTAGGCATTTTGTTGCATATGGATGAGGCCCAGTATCGTTATGTCGTTCTGTTGAATTCGGATAAGAACAAAGATACGGCTAAACTACTCGCATATGCTGAAAAAATACGAGAATTACTGAAATATCGAAATATTGAAATTTATGACTATCCAAAAAAGGATGGGAAGCCGGATTCATTACATGATCGCTATCTGATTTTAAGAAACGCAAGTGAGCATTTCCATAAAGGGTTTCATCTATCAAACTCACTCCAGAAGGCATGCGAAAATCATCCATTACTGATTACACCGATCCCATCCGATGTGCTGGTTCGGATTCAAGAATATCTTTCAGGTTTGCTCGAAAAGTTAAAACCGAATCCTTTGTGGCCGATTCCGAAAGAAAAGCCGCAAATAGCAGATGAATCGATATCTCTGTCGGAAGAGATTGAGTTCAGTGGATTTAAGAATGTTTTTGACAGACTGGATGCATCAAATATTGCAGTAAACTGGTCGTTTATTGCTGATGCTATTAGCAATAACAACGAGGCTCTCGCCTATTTTGAGGAGCAAATCAGTGTGCTGTTCGATTGTTGTGATGAGCTTGTGTTATTTCTAAAAAATGTAATGGAACAAGAAGTCAATGACTGTACTCCTGATCCGATGGATATGGGCTATTTTGAACTGTTTAAAAAGTGTGATTTTCGACAGTTAATCAATGATTTAAATCCGAATTATATGCGTCGATCTCTAAACCAGAACTACGCCATTTATTATGGGTTAATTGCGTTATTAGCGAATGACATCAAAAAGATAGATCAATTGTTATTCGAAATAAATAATTCTAAATATGCTAAATTCCATCGCATGTTATTGTGTCTAATCGCGAATGAGTATTGTTCAAAAACGATCCTAACTTCTGTTATCAGAAGTACCATCCCAGCACTCCGAGCCATTGGTGTTCGAACACTATTTTCTTGTGTTGAAAATGACATACTAAAAGAATTTATGCCGTCTGATCTGAACACTCATCTTTTAATGCTGAGCAATGATGAGCAGCTGTTAATGTCTGCATACTTTCTAGGGTCTGTATGGAAAAGCGGAGATAAAACTCCCGTAGAATTGGCACGAATTCGCGCAGAATTAAAGGAGTCTTTGCTACAGAGAGTTATAGATCTTTGGCCTATTGATATTGAAAATCAAGCATTGTCAGAAATTATGGATCTGTGTGATCGACCCGTGGGTGGATATGATACCGTTTTAATTGCGAACGAGTTGCTTATTCCTTTGGTGGAACAAGGAAAATTGTCGTACAAGGCGGTTGGCCAATTTTGGTTTGATCGATGGTTGAACATTATACAAGGAAAAGGAAACTCCTTGCAATTTGAACAGCTGAATCACTGCCTAGTTTGGCTTTTTTCCAATCAGCCAGAAATCACGAAAAATCTCATAGAAGTGCTAGAAAATGAGATCAATGTCTGTTTTAGAGTTCTCGCTCATCCGCTGGCCTATTTCGTTGATCATCGAAAGGCTTATGCGAAGAATCAGTCACTAATCCGACTTGCATCTTTTGTGATGCATACACGCATTGAAGAGGTCAGTATTCTTTCGGAAACGCTGAATGATAAGGTTGTTAAATACGTAGACTCTACCGTTTCAAGAGATTCGGCGCCTATTGATCCTGATGTGAAGTATTATCTGGACGTGTGCCGATATTGGTTTAACAAGGTATCATTAAATGAGCCCGTTTGAGTCATATCAAAGCTACAGAATGTTTGAGCGGGACGTACGCGAAAAGTCTCGCTTCATTCAAAGTGACCAAACGAAACAGTTTCTATCTGCAATAAACGATTCTTTAGAGAGTCGGGTTTATGTGCTTCAGAAGAATAAAATTGTTTGGAGAGCGCAGGTCGGGTGCGATTTGGCTCCGGTGTATTGCG
>JAAYYW010000228.1 GCA_012515195.1 Leptolinea sp. | reverse complement strand
CGATCCTTGTCTACGGGGTGATGATCAATATTTTATACGGCATCCATCCTTCCAGTATCCTGATCTTCATTACGTTTTCCACGGCTGTCATCGGGACAGGCTTTCTTGCCTGGAATACCAGTAAACTGATCCAACTTGTTACTCGAAAGGTAGAACGCGATCATCTTCTGATCGATGAAATGCGGATCAAAGACGAGAAAACCGGTCTTATGCGATTCCATTACGCCCGGCGAGTGCTATCAACTGAGGTTTCCAGAAGCCTGCGTTTTGGGAAGACCCTGGTCGTCCTATTGATCAAGATCGATAATTGGGAAGAGCTGGCTGAGAATATCGGACTAAACAACCGAGAGGCTCTTATCATAGAAGTGAGCGAAATCCTGTTCAATAACTGCCGGAACATTGATACCCTCTTCTTGAACATTGATAAGATTGGTGTCATCTTACCTGAAACAGACATTGAAGGCGGCAAATTATTCGCCAGACGTGTAGCGGAGCAGATTAAAAGACGGACAAAGCGGCAAGTTCACATCGGTATTGCAGGCTTCCCAGAGGATTCGATCACCGATGATGATCTCCTTCGGAAATGTGATATCGCGCTGCGGGATGCCCTGGAAAATGACAGGGGAATTGCTAATTTCTCCGAAAGCTTTAATTCTATGGAATCAATGCCGGAGGGTGAACACCCGGGTGTTGGTGAATCCACTGGAGAACAGCTGACAGTGCTTTTTGTTGAAACAGACAAAACCAAGAAACTACTCGAGGGGGAACTCGCGATCTATGTTAAAGGCTCACAAACCCTGCAAGAAATAGAAGCCCTGCAAATGGCGTTTGAAAAGATCAAAGAATTTCAAAGCGTACGATTGGTGGATTTTGAAGACAATAAGGTTGTATTTGCCATCCAATCTGAATGCGAAGAGATTCCAGAATTACTGTTGACCCGTCTGGATATCCCAAATATTGCCATTGAAGAAAAATCTGGTGTTATTACTATTAATTTGAATCCATCAACCAGCCTGTAGATGATTTTGGATAAAAATAAATAATAAGAATATTATTATAAATATTGACATAATACCACCAAAATGGTAGACTTTAGTCAATCTTGGAACGGCTTTAGGAGCTTAAAAGCATGAGTGAACTGGTTATTAAAAACCTTCATGTAAATATAGACGGCAAACCGATCATTAAAGGTTTGAACTTAACGGTACCGCAAGGCGAGGTCCACGCCATAATGGGGCCTAATGGAACGGGGAAATCCACACTTGCTTCTACCTTGATGGGGCATCCATCGTATACCGTTAGCGAAGGAGAGGTTATTTTCAAAGGCGTGAATATCCTTGACCTTCCATCGGAAGCGCGCTCACATCTGGGGTTATTCCTCGCGTTCCAATACCCGGTATCCATTCCGGGCGTTACCCTGGCGAATTTTCTTCGGACCGCGCTCAACGCGCACCGCAAAGCCAAAAATCCGGAGGATAAAGGCATTCCCATCCTGGAGTTTCGCAAAATAATGAAAGAAAGGATGGAACTCTTAAAGGTCGACTCTTCCTTTGCCGGACGATATTTGAATGAAGGTTTTTCCGGTGGAGAAAAGAAACGCGCTGAAGTGCTTCAGATGGCCATGTTACGGCCTGATTTTGCCATACTGGATGAAACGGATTCAGGCCTTGATATTGATGCATTGAGGATTGTTTCAGAAGGTGTCAACACACTGCGAAATTCTGATCTTGGTGTTCTTGTGATCACTCACTATCAGCGAATTTTGAACTACATCCGCCCGGATGTGGTTCATGTGATGATGGACGGCCGCATCGTCGAATCCGGTGGTCCCGACCTTGCTTTGGATCTGGAAGAACACGGCTATACCTGGGTAAAAGAAAAAATCGAAAACGGTGAACCTGTCTAATCTTCACTGTTTTCTGAAAATTGGAGACTTTCAATGAGCAACGACCCACAGGCTCAATTTCTCGATGAAATGAGTGATTACCGGTACGGTTTTAGCGACGAGGACGTATCTGTTTTTTCCACCCGACGCGGCCTGGACCGGGAAATTGTTGAACAAATATCGGCCATAAAGGGTGAACCGCCGTGGATGCTTGAGTTTCGTCTGAAAGCATTAGACCATTTCCAAAAACGTCCCATGCCTTCTTGGGGGCCGGATATTTCAGGCCTGGATTTTGACAATATATTCTATTATGTAAGACCATCTGAAGCCGAAGGACGGAACTGGGATGATGTTCCGGACACAATAAAGGATACATTTGAAAAGTTGGGAATTCCAGAAGCAGAGCGGAAGTTTCTGGCTGGGGTCGGGGCTCAATATGAATCCGAGATGGTATATCACTCGATACAGGAAAATCTCGAAAAGATCGGCGTGATTTTTTTAAGTATTGAAGATGGATTGCGCAAGCACCCCGAAATTTTTAGAGAATACTTTGGAACAGTCATACCCATTGAAGACAACAAATTCGCGGCTCTGAATAGCGCGGTTTGGTCAGGTGGTTCCTTTGTTTACGTACCCAAGGGTGTGAAGGTCGATCTTCCATTGCAAGCCTATTTTCGCATGAACCGGGCTAATCTTGGACAATTTGAACGGTCTTTGATTATCGCGGATGAAGGAGCACAGGTGCACTACGTGGAGGGATGTACAGCCCCGCAGTACACAACCGATTCGTTTCACAGTGGTGTGATCGAAATAATTGTGAAGAAAAATGCTCGCGTGCGTTACACGACGATCCAGAATTGGTCGAATAATGTTTACAACCTTGTTACACAGCGATCTGTCGTCCACGAAGGCGGAACCATGGAATGGGTTGATGCCAATCTGGGGTCAAAAGTCACCATGAAGTACCCTTCCTGTTATCTGGTTGGACCAGGTGCGCGGGGAGAGATCCTCTCCATGGCTTTTGCCGGAAAAGGGCAGCAACAGGATACGGGAGGGAAAGTCGTTCATTTAGCCCCCCATACCAGCAGCAAAATAACGTCCAAATCCATCAGTAAAGATGGAGGCCGCGCATCGTATCGCGGTTTGCTAAAGGTACACAATGGTGCGG
>JAAYYW010000227.1 GCA_012515195.1 Leptolinea sp. | reverse complement strand
TTCTTCTCTTTCACGGGTGCTTCATCAGGGAGCGGGAGCGGTAGTTACCAAGTCCATTGGTCCTGAACCGCGATATGGGCATGCCGGGCCATGTGTTGTTGTTTTGGATGATGGTGTTATGAATGCGATGGGGCTTCCAAATCCATCCCGGGATTTTGTCAAGGAATTATCAACATTGGTGAATGAACCGGTGATTGTCAGTATTTTTGGCGGAAATCCTGAAGAGTTTCATGAAGTTGCAGGTTGGTTTGCAGAGAAAGCGCAGGCATTTGAACTCAATGTGAGTTGTCCACATGCAGCCGGCTTTGGTGCTCAGATTGGAACAAATCCTGATGTGGTAAAGGCCTGTACTGAAGCAGTAAAAGAGTGGAAAAAGCCAGTCTGGGTGAAATTAACGCCGAATGTCACAGATATTACAGTAATTGGTAAAGCAGCTGAAGAAGGGGGTGCGGATGCAATTGTTGCCATCAATACCGTTCGCGCCATGCGTATTTCAACCGGACTGCGACGGCCGGTTCTTGGGAATAAATTTGGGGGCCTTTCTGGAAAAGCGATTTTTCCCATCGCTGTCCGTTGTGTGTATGAACTCTATGAGGCCTGTTCAATTCCAATTATCGGATGTGGTGGCATTTCCTGCGCTGAGGATGTTATTGAGATGATGATGGCCGGGGCAGAGGGTGTTGAGATTGGAAGCGCCGTTGTCCAGGATCCTGAAATTTTCAGGCATATCGGTGAGGAATTATATGCTTCTGACGGAATTTCAGCTCGTGAGATTGTGGGGTGTGCTCATGTCTGATGGTCTTCCAGTTCCAGTTACAATCACTCGCGTAGTACAGGAGAGTCCGGGTGTTACAACTATTTTTTTCGATCAGAATTTCTCCTCCAATCCCGGCCAGTTTGTTATGGTTTGGGTTGTGGGCACCGATGAGATTCCAATGGCTTTGTCATATCCCAATGCGGTTACCGTTCAGCGCGTAGGGGAAGCAACATCAGCATTAGTTACAATGAAACCTGGTGAGAAAATCGGGATACGGGGACCATTTGGTAATGGGTTTACCATCCGGGGAAAAATTCTTGCCATTGCAGGGGGAGTTGGAACAGCTCCCCTTCTCAGGATTGGGCTTGAGTATCCTGATGTTACATTCCTACTTGGTGCCAGGACTGCTAGTGAATTGATTTTCTATAGTGTTCTTTCATCTACGTGTGATGTAAGGATTGCGACCGATGATGGTTCTGCCGGTTATCATGGATATGTTGCAGGATTGCTCGATGAAATTGATCTTGATGAATATGAGAACATTGTAGTTTGTGGTCCTGATCCGATGATGCGTTCTGTCTTGTCTGTTCTTGAAAATAGGGATGTTCTTGAAAAATCACAGTTTAGCATGCATCGATATATGAAATGCGGGGTAGGGTTGTGCGGTTCATGCTGTATCGATCCTAATGGACTATGCGTCTGCAAGGATGGACCGGTATTTTCCGGGGAGATGCTGCTAAGAAGTGAATTAGGAAAATATCATAGAAATGCAGCAGGTTTAAAAGAAAAATAATGAATAGTTAATATTTTTCCTTTTTTTGAAAATTAAAAACATAATTGGTTATTTTGATCAAACCAAAAATGTATAAATATGACTCCGATGCTTTAGATCTCCAATATTTGAGATTTAATTCATAATTGCGAATAAGAAACCTTATACGTTCACTGATACAAATGGAGTATGTAATACCACAAAGAGAGGTATGGTGTAATCTACACCAAGCTGATACGTTAGTATTCATGTTTGGTACTCCTCGCATCAACACTCCGCCATACCTTCTTTGTTGGTCTTTTTTGAAGATTTCATTTTTGAATATAATTGATTATTATTTCCAGAAGAATTTAGGTCTGCTGAGAATCATTTCGGCAACTACATATACTCATGACTACAACTTTGTTATCCCACACGCTTCCTGAATGATCAGGAGCCGGCGGCCTGGGAATGTTTGCTTCGGAAGGTAAATACAAAAGTATATAACCTTCAGGGAGCAACGTAAGAGGCCGTTTTAATGGAGAGCCGACGAATGCATTGAAGTGCAGTATCGGTTCTGACATAGGAATACTGGTAATGTGGATATCTGTCTACAT
>JAAYYW010000226.1 GCA_012515195.1 Leptolinea sp. | reverse complement strand
CACAGTTCACCTCAACCATCACGCCGATTCGCCCGCCATTGTGTGAATAGACTTCCACGGTACCTGACAGGGTTTCAACGTTTGATTTTTTCATAACTTTCTGCGCCATCAACTCATTCAATTCTGCCAAAGCCGGATTTAAGCTATACCCATTATTCTCCAGCACCTGGCGGCATTCCAGTATCCCCGCGCCGGTTGCCTCGCGGAGTTGTTTGATGTATTCAATTTTCGTTGTCATACCAATTCTCCTGTGAAAGCCTTACAGCCTCACTACTTTTTCTTAAGCTCCTGCCTGAGCTGATCTATCCATTCACGTTCCTGATCATAGCGTTGCTTGAGCCGTTCTTCGATCCGGGTCCAGAGCAATTTTTCACGATCGGTACGGTTTGGACTGAAATGTTGGCGTGATATGTTCTCTTCAATCATACGGGCCTGGATTTTGATCTCCTCCGCGTACTTTGCCAGGAGAGCATCCAACTCCTCACCATCTAGTTGATCCGCCCAGGCAAGCTGGATGAGGAAAGGATCCCGTATTTCCGGTAAAGCGGGTTCGGAACATACCCACTCACGCATGACTGCCTGCCCGGCAGGCGTAATGCTGTACACCTTTCGCGGGGGAAGACTCTCCTGGAAGAAGGTTTCCACAGACACCAATCCGCGCTCGTGCAAACTTACCAGACTGTTATAGATCTGATTGTTATTGCCTGACCAGTAAAACAGGTCTGAGTCGGCGATGATCTTCTTTAGGTCATAACCGGAGAGCGGTTGCGCGTCGAGCAGTCCAAGGATAGTGTATTGAATGTCCATAAACAGAATCTTCTTTCGACCGTCAAATCTCTACGGCAGGGGATGGTTAATCTTACTATTCGTTTCATTCCTGCAAAAAGGTTATTACCCTCTGTGACTGGTCTATGATTACATGACCTATACCGGGCAAAAGAACGGGTTGAAAATCGGTCAGTAGCTTTGTCAGCCGATTAATGGTTTTTTTCGAATCCAGTAGCACATCCTTATCACCGGCAATAAGCAGAGTGGGAGTTTTGACTTTCGTGAGGATCTTGTCAGGGATATTGGGAATGGCAAGTACCGGGGTGAAGTGGGAAGATATCAGCCGGGTATAAGCAATGGTTTCCTCCGGCACATTTGTGTTTCCAAAAACCAGGCGGGTTGTTGCTTCTGTTCCTTTCATGCCAAGAACGATAAACTTGATGGCTTTCCACAGGAAGGATAGACGTTGCGATGTGACCCCGGCCGGGCAAAGCAATACCAGCTTTTTGATCTTCTCCGGGAACGCTGAGGCATATCGGAGGGCGAAGAACCCACCCATGGAAATACCCGCCAAGTTGGTAGAGGAAATATGCAGCCCGTTCAAAACCTGATCCAACCATAGGCCGGGTTCCGGACTGCGGAGGTCCAGCCTGACGGGGTCACTGTGTCCGGGTTCACCGGGAATGTCTATGGCGTATAGGCGGAAGTGTTTGGCGTACTCGACCGCCTCGCCGATCCACATTGAAGAATTTGACATTGAACCGTGGAGCAGGACCAGAGGGGTATTGTGTGGATTCCCCCACGCTAGGACAAAAGCCCGGCCAAAGGATGTATTGATCTCCCGTTTTTCCAGCGGCAACGGCCAGGCTGAGAGAATCTCGTCATATTTCTGCAGCAAGATTTCTTGCCCTTGCGGAGTATCATAGATTTGCTGTGTTTTCATTCTTATCTCCCTGGTATAAGCTTTTTTTAAACATAGGTTAACGATAACATATGTTATCGAGATTTGTCAATATTGAATATTGCGTGAAGATGGAGAATCACCCCTGCCTGAGCTTGCAAAATTTCAGCTACCCAAGCCTGCTGAGGACCCGTTGCCCGAGCTTACGATAGTGCCGCATCAAGCGTTTCGATGCAGGTAGTGAGGGCAATATGGTTGGTTTCTATACCTGCACGGCAAAGAACGCCGTGCGGTACTGACGCAGGCTCACCCACCGGTCCGTTGCCCGAGCTTGCGATAGTGCCGCATCGTGTTTTTCGATGCAGGTAGCGAGGGCCGGGAGTATTGCTTCGACTGGCTCAGCCATCGTGGGTTCGACAAGCTCACCCACCGGGAGTTTCCTTTAGATTGACTAAAAAAAGCCGCGGGTGGGAAGTCCATCCGCGGCTCAAACTTATTCGACCGTCTCTTACTTCACTTCCTCTTTCAACGATGGGACGATATCCTTCTCAAAGGTAGCGTCGTCCATGGCATAGATTTTCTGATAAAAATCTTTTGATGCGGCAGTTATATCCCAATCCTTGAACAGGTCGGGGTGAAGAATGGAGGCCACCCACTGCAGGCCGAGAGCCCAGCGTGTGTCCGGCTGGTCCCAGCTGTAAATATCGGTGGCGAAGCCAAATACCCGCTTGTTCTTGACCGCCTTCAGCTCTTTCCACTGCGTGTCAGCTTTCAGGATGCCCACCACCTCGTCCAGCGGATTGAAGTATGCTACAACGAAGATCACGTCCGGATCCCAGGCGGCTACCTGTTCGAAGTTGACCTTGGTCCAACCCTTGGACGGATTGGCATCCTCCCATACCGGGATGCCGCCGCCATTTTTGATGAGAATAGTCTGCATCCATCCCATCGGCGGGACGTTGAAGGATACGGCGCCGTCCTTGTCAGAGTAATACAGCACCAACGTCCGTGGTTTATCCTCTTCCTTTACCGTGGATAGGGTCTTCGTGACAGTATCCATGGTGCCTTTGAAATATGTCAGTATCTCCTCCGCGCGTTTCGGATTCTGGAAGATTTGTCCCATGGTCTTCATGTCGCGGTCATATTGTTCGGGCGTTTCAAAGTCCATGTAGATCACGGGAATATTCAATTCTTCCAATGGGTCTCCAATGGTGGATTTATTGCTGCTTTTCAGGATCACGCAGTCTGGATTTGCGGCGGCAATCTGTTCGGGACCGGCATCAATCTCCAGAGCGATCTTGTCCTTGAAAGCGGGGTCAATTATGGGGATGAAGTTGCTCGGGCCCTGGGCAGTGGAGCCAAGCGCCACGATGTTTTTTCCGGCTTCCGGGAAGGCGTAGATAGCATCGGCTACCATGAACAACGCTTTACCTACCAGAACGATGCGCTGCGGTGTTCCAGGCAAGGTAACCTCGCGTCCCAGAGCGTCCGTCACGGTGATGCCAGTGGATGGAGCTGCTGCCGGGGTGAAGGCCGTGCCAGTAAGGAATACGATCAGCATGGCTAGGGAAATTAGTTTGGACTGCATATACTTACTCCTTGATTTGGATGGTTGAGGGAGATTGGAGAAAATTCCGGGTCACAAAAATATTCAATAATTGATTACTCAATAAATGAGTATATACAGTTAAATGTGAAATGGCAAGCGCCGAATCCCTTTTTTTTCCATGGGGATTTAATCACTCTTTGCGGATAGGTAAAACAACGTGAACCTTTTGATTTCGGCAGGCTCACCCACCGAGAAGTTTACCTGTTCAGAAAATTAATGATTAGCGGATTAACTACATCCGGTTGTTCATAATGCGGTACATGCCCCGTATTTTCGATCAAATGCCATACGGCATGCGGCATTAGTTCCCGGATTTCCTCTCCACAGACTATTGGAACTGTACGGTCATGTTCACCCCACAACAACAGGATGGGAATATCCAATTCACCCAGTTGCCTGTACACATCACGCTTATTCCAAAGAATACCAGTGCGAAAGGTTGAGAGTATGGCGCGTTTAAATCCAGTGATCTTCATTTGCGGTAAGTAGCAAGTTACATATTCCGAAAATCGTTCGGGGTAGAGCAGGTCTTCAGCCATTCCGCTGGGAAGTGTGCGATTGCCGGTGAGATGCAAGATCATCTCACCCAGTATAGGAATGAGCAACAGAGATTTTGGCCATTTCGGAGGCGGCATTACCCCAGCCGGGTCAATCAGCACCAGCTTATCCACCAAACCTGGATGGTTCGTGGCGAATATGCTCGCGACAATTCCACCCATCGATGAACCCACCAGGGTTACGGGTCTATGAATCTCCAGCGCGTTAAGCAGATCATGGATCTGGTGGTCGAATAGGTTGGGGTCGTAGTTAACGTCGGGCCGGTCAGACCAGCCGCGGCCGAAATGATCAAAACGCAGCACGCGGAATCCGGCATCAGCCAACGGTTGGAAGGTATAGTCCCACAGATAATGAGGTACAGAATATCCGTTGATAAAAACAACCGGCTGTCCGTCAGCGGGACCGGAAAGTTCGTACCAGGTGTAACCATCCGGCAATTTTATGAACGTGCCGGGAATATTTTGACGCAGGGCGTCATCCAGTTTAAGGGTTTCCCCGTTCAAAGCAAAGCGGCGATGAGACATTCGTGTAACCTCGGCAGTATATGGGTTGGAGCTTAAATTTTACTGCGGGGATGGGCTGCGGAACAGGACCACAAAGATTGTAATGAAGAAAACTCCCAGAAGAATACGGATCACTCCGGCTTTTCGTACATCCGGGTGAAGCAGGTAGTATTCTTTATGGTACGCGCGGAAACTGATGCCGTGCTTGGGGCAGATCCCGGTGATAATCTCGAATAGTCCGTTGACGATGCCAATACTGTTTCCCATATAGCAAAATAGAACAAAGGGTGCCATCCACTTCAAGGTCCCGGTTAAAAATAAAATACCGACAACCGGTGAGAAGAGGATCATGATAAAGGATACAATCTCATAGATCACGATGGTGATACGTTTTTCGGGATGCGTATCGAGAAATTCAGTATGACCCTGAGACGGAATTTTTCGGAAAAAGAACCAGGTTGTACCATATATGGTGATCAACCCGGGAATTAGTCCCGCAAGCGCGACGAGAACTTGAAGCCGGTTGATCCATTCGGCGCTCATAAATAATGGTCAATTCATTGGATGAACAGCCAGAGCGTCCCGGCGACAATGGTCAACAAACCCACGGTTGCAACCAGCAGAACAAGCTGGTGATCCGCGGTAGCTTTCATGGTGGGTGGTTCTTTCACCGCCGCTCTGAGATTACTCGTCTGGATGCCAGGAACAACCCTCAGGTAAATCTGTTCCATGGGGTAGATATTGCCGGTGGGAGTATACACAGAATACCGCCGGATGCCGTTGGCGGCCGGGTTCTCCTTCCATGAGCCGCCGCGAGACCGGCGAACAATTTCTCCCAGGTAGGCACCCCAAATTTGGATGGTCCGGTTTGGCACAATACCTTCATAAGCTGGTGATGATTTAAGAATGTGGGCTCGTTCCAATAATTTGTACAGGGTAGGAAGCGATTCCATCGTGTAATCGAGATCCACGCCGTAGTCGTCATGTGCGATCAATACAGCCTGCTCGGCTAACTGCTTAAGGTTGAGTTCTATTTCAGATTCACCTGTGACCATAAATATCCCCGGATACCGTTACAGTCATAACGCTCGAAATTTTAACATCAATGTTCTCCGCTTTCCTCAACGTTCATCTTAAAATAATTAAAAGCCATTGATGATCGCGGCAGAATGGATTATTGAATTAAAAAGAAAAATGATATTGGATTATCCTGACCGTTCCGGTTCATTCATAAAGAACCACCCGGTTGCGACCGGCATTCTTCGCCTGATACATGGCCGTATCGGCATGATGGAATAATTCGTCCAGGACTTTCATTCCTGGTTTTGTGGAAGCAACACCCAGACTGGCCGTCATTGCGACTGTCTTGCCTTCGTGCATGCAATGGAGTTCTTCAATAGCGCGCCGGATCCTTTCGGCTACATTAACAGCTTCTTCCAACTGTGTATTCGGAAGAAGGATACCAAATTCTTCACCACCAAGCCGCGCTGGAATATCTACTTCGCGGCATTGAGCTTTTAGTGTTTTAGCCACACACTGCAGTGCCTGGTCACCTGTGTCATGACCGAAGGTATCATTAATTGTTTTGAATTTGTCAAGGTCAAGCATGATCAGTGAAAGCGATGCTCGATATCTTCGAGAGCGGATGATCTCTTCATTCCCGCGGAGGAAGAAATAACGCCGATTCGCAAGGTCAGTCAGCTCATCGGACATGGCCATTTCTTCCAGCTGCTGATTCAATTCTCGAATCTGGGCGTCTGCCCTCATCTTTGACACGATTGACCAGACAAGAGATGCCAGGTATTCCAATAGTTTTGCGTCTTTTTCATCGTAATTGATGGGTTTATTTCCCACACCCAGAACTGAAACAACGCGGTCCTCTTGAATGATGGGTACTACCAGTTCCCGATCCAGGCGGGCATGTCCCTCCGGCATCCCCTTTTTGTTGGTTAAAGCGGCGTAGTCATTATGAATGATCGGTCTTCGCTCACGGATACAGTCTGCCCAGACGCCGGCCTGCTCCAGCGGATAATGCATTCCGCTTCCTTCCGTTTTGCAGTAGGTATTCTTTGTATTTGTGGACCAGGCTTGCAATGTTAGAGTGGCATTATCATCATTGACAAGGTGGAAAAAGCTGATCTGACTGCCTGTTGATTTCTCGATCTCGTCCAACGCTTTCTGCATCACTTCGATCGGTGAATGTAAGATGGAGTAATCCCATAAGGTTAGACGCAGCCGGATTATGTCTTCTATCTGTTTTCGCTCCGATACATCGCGGATCACAGACAGCATACAATCTTCATCGCCGATCCGGATATAGTCTGCAGAAAAGTCCACCTGAATAATGAGACCATTCCGGGTTTTGATCTGAAATTGAGCGTTTCGGATCACTGATTTCTTCCGCATGTCTTCCACGAGCCGCTCGCGGTCGGAAATATCAACCCATATTCCCAGAGCCAATGTGGTTTGGTTAATTGCCTCAACCCGTTCATAACCGATTGTTTTCAGGAAAGCATCATTCACCTCAATGATCTTTCCATCTTCGATACGGGTGATCATTACCGCGTCAGGGCTGGATTGGAAGGCTTTAAAATACTTTTCTTCGCTTTTTTGCAGCGCGCTCTCGACTTTTTTCCGTTCAGCTATATCCCTTTCCAGGTCATTGTAAAGGCGGCGGTTAACCAGCGCGAATAGCGTCAATGTTAAAACGATGTATAGCATTTGAAACACAAGATAAGCAAAGGCTTCATAACTGGAAGAATGGGAGGGTCCAGTTCCTGGTGAAACCAGAATATTCAGGAGAACACGTGCCAATGCCATTACGCCAAACAGGCTGGTGACGATGACAAGGTTCCGGGCAATAGGCCGGTCTTCCACCTTGATCTGTCGGAAGTACAGCCAGACAAATTGAAGACTGAAGAAGAACATGGCGGTCGAAAAAAGAATGTTCCTGATCCTGAAATCCGGTTGTATGTAAATAAAATACGTTTGCAGGGCAATATAAACCACAACCAGAAATAGCAAATGACGCGGCAGCCCCTTATTTATGAGGAATCTGTTGACACCTACATATAGCAGTAGGATCCCAGATACCATAAAAAGACTGCCGAGCAGCATGGAGAAAAATTCAGGGAGATGATCACGGCCGGTCAACAGAATGATACCGATAAGGTTTGCGAAAAAACCTGCTGTCCACCAACCCAGTCCCGGATAGTGCGTCCTGTTATTACGCCATTGTGAGAATAGCAAAATGAAACAGATCAGATTGCCAAAAACAAATCCGATCATTACAGTAGTCAGGTCTATGGATATCATAATAGAGCCTTTACCGATTATCCCTTGGAGAAACAGATAATGGCGATAATGATCATCGTCAATACCGGCAAACTGATACATAGAGTTCTCTTTGCATCAGTTGTGAGAGTATTCCTGCAGGAATTATGCCAATCTGGACGAAGGTTATTCCACCATAGCGTCAATCCAGGAGACCATGATGGTAGGATCCAGGCTGATGGCTGGATCAACACCGGGTGCGGCCTCTGGATGGAACTCATTGCTCACAAAGTCCTGCTGGTAACCGGCTTCCTTCCGCTGTGTATCGATCAGAGTCAGGCGGCAAGATATTCGGTTGAGCATTGTGCCTTCCTGGCTTGGGGCAGATT
>JAAYYW010000225.1 GCA_012515195.1 Leptolinea sp. | reverse complement strand
TACCCGGCGGCTGATTTATCTCCGCCCGGGACACAAGCAAATAAGGTGATGGTTATGGTTCAAGGTTTTCATAATTCTGATAATATCTGGCCTAATTATATGGAAAGAACAAAGGATGTCAATACATTTCGGGAGATTGTATAATCCTCTCGTGGTTTTAGCTAATTACAACCATTAAGAATGGAGAATTGCTATGAGACGTGGTGGTCTGTTGTGGGGATTTTTGTTGTTGATGGCAGGTGTTCTTTTCTTGCTTGATAATCTGGGTTTTCTTCCGGTTAGCGCGATGTCGCTTTTCTTCCCGACTGTCCTGATCCTGATTGGTTTATGGTTCCTGGTTAGTCCTTTGTTATTCCGCGATACTGTTGTAACCCGTACTCTCGCGATACCAACCGAAGGAACTACTGAAGCAGAGATCAAGATCCGGCACGGCGCTGGCAGTATTAAGGTGCAATCGTCGGCAGGAAGTGGAAATGTACTGGAAGGGACATTTTCTGGCGCTGTTGACGAGACGATTGACCGCAAGGGTTCAAAAACCGGCATTAAGCTACGAGTACCTGAGTTTGAATGGTGGGGATTCCCGTCAGCGGCTGGTGGAGAAGGAATTAACTGGGATATTTCTCTTAACAAATCCATTGCGTACGCGTTGAATGTGAATACTGGTGCCAGCAAAAACCTGTTTGATCTGCGTGATTTGATTATCACTGAAATTCGCATGGAATCAGGCGGCAACGACACAGAGGTATGGATGCCAGCTCAGGCTGGATTCACTCGCGGCGAATTCCATTTCGGATCCGCCCGTCTGGAACTTCACATTCCTGAGAATGTGGCTGCCCAGATCAAGATCGATGGTGCGCTTTTAGACACAAATGATATTGACCAGTCTCGTTTTCCAAAATTCGGCGAAATGTACAGCAGTCCTGATTACGCTTCCGCGGCCAATAAGGTTGAAATTCATGTGGAAGCCGGTGTCGGGAAGCTGGTTATTCATTGAGGTGATTAATGAACCGTAAATTTGTTGTCGGGCTATTCTTCATTTTGCTGGGTGTTGGAACATTGTTCTCCAATCTTGGATATTTCTCATTGAACCACATCATTTGGCCGGCCTTCTTTGCTGCCGGTGGGCTGATCTTTATGTACTTTTTTGCCGTTTCCCGTTCCAACTGGTGGGCGGCTATACCCGGATGTGTTCTTTTATCTATTGGTGCAATCATCGCACTACCGTATGTGGCGGCCAATCTTGAAGATGTATTGGCTGGACCCATCGTACTGGCAGGTATATCATTGGGATTCTGGCTGGTTTATCTACGAGTCCCTTCCAATTGGTGGGCAATTATTCCTGCCGGTGTGATGCTTACAGTGGCTTCCATTACATTGATTAGATCGGATAACGGGCTGGCGACGGCCGGCGTATTTTTTATTGGACTTGGTTTGACGTTTGCTCTTGTGGCGCTGTTGCCAGGAGCTGCCCTTCGAATGGCATGGCCATGGATACCGGCGGGTATTCTTTTGTTGATGGGATTTCTATTTATATCTTCGGCTTCCAATCTGGCTGCTTATGTTTTGCCAGTGGGCATGATCCTGGGTGGTCTGGTGTTGATGGTACGGGCATTGGGACGTCGATAATCTGATTGAGGAGTGTTTACTATGCAAAATCGTCTGACAAGGCCTGAAAATGGCAGAATTCTGGGCGGTGTGTGTGCCGGTGTAGCAAATTGGATCGGCCTGGATGTCACTCTTGTAAGGATCATCTTTCTGATCCTGGGGTTTATGACCGGGTCTGGATTGTTGATTTACCTGATCCTGTGGGTTGTCATACCATCCTCCACTGAAATTCCGGGTAACCAGACGGATTGGTCCATGAGGGCGGGACAGATGCGTGATGACTTTATCCAGGCTACCAGTAAACCCAACATGGATGCCTTAAAGATTTTTGGCGGCGTTCTTGTCGCTCTGGGCGGTTTTTATCTAATGAAAGAAATACAACCGGAATGGTTTTACTGGGCAAACAAGAGTGTGTTATGGGCAATAGCGCTGATAGTGATAGGCGCGGTTTTTATTATTCGCGCATTGAGAGGTGATCTATGATGGATGAAAACAATTCCCAGTCCAACTACCCGCAAAAAGAGAGAAAGGGAATTTTCTTTCCACTGCTCTTGTTAACAGCCGGTGTTTTGTTGTTACTTTCCAACTTCGGTTACTTACCCGGAGGAATCTGGGGTTTTGTTGAAGTTTACTGGCCGGTAATTCTGATCATTTCCGGCCTCGATGGATTATTTAGCGGTAATGGTATTACCGGTTCCCTGTTGATCGCTGGTTTCGGCGGCTTATTGCTGGCAGGGAACTTGGGATATATCACGCTATCAGCCTGGGAATTGATCGTTAAAGGCTGGCCGCTGATCCTGATTGGCGCTGGATTGGATTTCATTATCGGCCGTCGATCGGCAATTCGTACAATCTTTAGTCTTTTGTTAGCCTTTATGCTAATTGCGGGACTTGTTTGGATTGCGGAGTTGTCAATTCCCGGATCAGTAACGGAACGTGAATTCCAACAGATGTACGACGATCAATCAAAGCTTGATTTGAATATTTATCGGTCTGCCGGCAGGGTCAATTTATCCTCCGCTGGTTCAGATGAGTTCCTGGTAGATGCAAAACTGAACCTCACTCGTAATGAGGTGATGGAGCCAGAGGTGGAACTGGGAGAAAGTTCGGCGTTTATTCGGCTGGCAACAGATAAAAGAAGATTTCCGGGTGCATCCCGTGCATCGAATAGCGCAGAATGGGAGATTAAAGTTCATATTGAACCGGAATTGACTTTGAAATCTGTTGTAATCGTTGGTGAAAATTCTATTGATATCAGGGGATTAGACGCGGAAAACATCCAATGTGAGACAGTTCTGGGGAAGACTGATATTTATCTTTCTGAGGATACTGACGCAAAATATGAGATTTCGGGCGCAATAGGAAAAATCATTATTCACGTTCCCGAAGGAATGGCTGTCAGTATTGACGCTGATAAAGCGATTGGCGCAACATTTATCCCTGGTGGATACAAACAAGACGGCGACTGGGTTGTTTCACCTCAATTTAGAGAGGGGAAACCTGCGATTGAGGTAGATGTGGATCTCCCGATTGGCGCTATACAGGTGGTTGAATATCCGGCAGAGCTCTAGGTAAAATGGAACAAAAGCTTGTGGAATGACGTCAGCATAGGTAGAAATTCCAAACTATGGAGGAAAAATGAAACGATTCGTACCAATAAGCTTGAGTGTTATGGTATTAGTGATGATCCTATCGGCCTGTTCGCCGGTTGCCATACCCACAGCGCCAATCACCATTGCACCATCCACGGCCAAACCCGATATTGAACCGGTCATAGTGAAGGCGGTGGAAAATGACCCGTTACGTACAATCAACGTAGTGGGTTCAGGTCAAGTCTACCTGGTTCCAGACGTGGCCTATATCTATATTGGTGTTCATAGTCAGTCCGAGAATGTATCAACTGCGTTAAAAGATAACAATGAGCAGGCAAAACAGGTTTCAGACGCACTGAAAGAACTTGGTGTGGACGAGAAAGATATTCAGACCACCAGTTTTAATATTTACCCGTCTCAACAATACGAACCCGGTACCGGAGCGGTAACCGGTACGATTTATATGGTCGATAACACGGTTTATGTTACTGTCCGCGATCTCGACCGTTTGGGTGAGTTGTTGGATACGGTAGTCCGTTCGGGAGCCAATAGCATCAACGGAATCACGTTTGATGTGGTGGATAAAGAATCAGCGCAAAGCGAAGCCCGCGAACTTGCCATGAAGAATGCCCGGGAACAGGCAGAAGAGTTGGCCCGCGTATCGGGCTTGTCGCTGGGCGATATTCACACAATCTCCACCGGATATACATCATCGCCAATGGCGAAAGAGATGTACGGTGTTGGAGGAGGCGGTGGTATGATGGCTTCCTCTTATACTCCAGTATCTTCCGGACAGTTGGTGCTATCGGCCGAAGTATCCGTGGCTTTCCAGGTGAAGTAATCTGAGTACTATTGATAGACAATGCCGGTAAAATTTATTTTCCGGCATTGTTTTATTTCAACAAAAGAATGACATAATATCCAATTGGAACAGCCCAAAGCCATGAGTCGATCCTATCAAAGAATCCACCATGACCTGGGATCAGATTGGAAACATCTTTAACTTTAAAATGGCGTTTAAACATACTTTCGCCAAGATCACCAAGAATGCAAAAGATGCTGAGGATGATACCAAGAACGAGACCCTTGATCGGGGTGATCTCTGGCGCGTTAATCTGCCAGAGCAATGCCAGGAGGGGGACGAATACCGCAGCGAAGACAATGCCTCCAAGATGCCCCTCCCAACTTTTATTGGGGCTGGCATGAGCTGAGATCTTATGCCTGCCGAAATGACGGCCAATGAGATAAGCGCCGCCATCCGCTATCCATATTGATGACAGAACAAGCAAAAGCCACCATTCTCCATGAGGCATGGTCCGAATGGAAACAAAAAATCCACCCAGCCAGCCTATGTACAATGCGCCACTCAGAGTGATTCCAAAATCCAGCGCTGAAGTTTCACATCCATGCTCAAATCGGCGAAGATGTATGGCCATTGAGGCAAAGATTATAATCACAAGCGCGAGATCGGCATATTGAAAGCCCATCAAATAGCGCATAATGATAAGTATGGCTGGTGAAATAATTAATAGGGGGGCAGAAGGATTGAATCCACCACGTCTAAATAACCGCCAGAATTCCCAGCCGGTAATGCCCAAAACTATACTGACGGAAATTGCGAACCACCAGCCGCCTGCCATAACAACAGCCACCGCGGCGGGGATGAGTGGAATGAGGACCAGCAGGCGTTCTTTTAGCATTGATGGATTTGTTAAACTTCTTTGGAAGAGACCTTTCCGTATCGTCTGTCACGCTGACTGTAGGAGAAAACCGCTTTGCGTAATTCTTCCTTGTCAAAGTCAGGCCAGTATGTTGGCGTAAAATACCATTCTGAATATGCTGACTGCCAGATCAGGAAATTACTGATGCGCATTTCTCCGCTTGTGCGGATGACCAGGTCTGGGTCAGGTGTTCCGGCTGTGAGCAGATAAGTGCTGAATAGTTCAGACGTAACCTTGTCTGGTTCTATTCCGTCCTTCATCATGTGCTTTACAGCGCAAAGGATCTCATCCCGGCCACCGTAATTGAAAGCGATGTTCAGGATCAACCGGTCATTATTCTCTGTCAGCTTGACGGCGCCCATGACTTTCCGTTGTAACTCGGGGTCAAGACCTTCCAGATGACCCACATGGCACAACCGCACTCCCTGTTGGTTGAGTTCATCCAATTCTTTTTCAATCACATCCTTGATGATGTTCATCAAGCCCGATACTTCATCAGCTGGCCGGCCCCAATTCTCTGTAGAAAAGGCATAAATAGTAAGGTATCTGATGCCAAATTCGACACAGGCGCGAATTACCCGGCGCAAATTTTCGGTTCCCGCTTTATGGCCTGCCAGACGTGGAAGACCACGAGATTTAGCCCATCGGCCATTGCCGTCCATTATCACAGCCACATGATCGGGCATGTGATCGGGCAAACCGGTTAGTGTTTTTTCTTCATCCATACGTCTGGAGGATTACACCTCCATGATCTCCTTTTCTTTTTTTACACCAACGGCGTCAATGTTCTGAATGATCTTGTCGATCAATTTTTGCATTTCCTCTTCGCCGTTCTTTAACTCATCTTCTGAGATCATTTTTTCTTTTTCAAAATCACGAAGGTCTTTCAGTACATCACGGCGGATATTTCTGGCCGAGACACGGGCCTCTTCCAGCCGGGCATGCACAACCTTAACCAGGTCTTTGCGACGCTGTTCGGTCAACACTGGAAGGTTCAGGCGGATTACTTTCCCGTCGTTATTGGGAGTTAATCCCAACTCACTGGCGAGTATGGCCTTTTCGATCGTCTTCATGGTTGACGGGTCAAATGGACGAATCATTAACACGCGAGGTTCTGGCACACTGATGGAAGCTAGCTGCATCAGGGGAGTGGGTGCCCCATAGTAATCAACCGGAAGATGCTCAACCAATGCTGGAGATGCCCTTCCTGTACGTATGGCTGACAGGTCATCTTCCAGTGACTGGATGGTGCTCTTCATACGGTGTTCGGTTTCTGCCATCGTCTCCTTGATCATTTTGCCTCCATTTATCGGGTCAAGGTGGGGGATTAAGCTGCTACGTACCTCAGGCGCTAATTATACAGCAAACCGGCTGTCAGTTTTTGGCTCAATCCTTGCATCTTATGCCGGAGATTAAAATATGTGTGTGGAGGAGCCCATGAGCACCGGTATGCTCTGGTACGACAGCAATCCGAAAAGTGATCTTTTATCGAAAATTGCGCAGGCGGCTGCCTATTATCAATACAAATATGGCCAATACCCTGAACTTTGTTATGTTCACCCTGATACTCTGGGTGAGGATCAAATCAGAGCGAATGATATTCTCGTTCTTCCAGATCAACAGGTTCAGCCCGGGCATCTCTGGCTTGGTGTGCGAGATGGGCTGGTGCCCTTGGCCGCCTGAACTGCCTATTAATCCTTTATACCAAGTATCTGATTAATCCTGTGGAGGAATCGCTCCACGGGATTTTTTGCGTATGACTTGAAAAAATCCTTCGCGGCTTCTTCCAGAGTTATATCAGTCTGATTTTCTTTCATCCGGTACCAACGATGTTCCATGATCCAAAGATACAGGTCAGCCTCGGTTCTATCGGGGAAGCCGGATAATATGTTCATCTCCCGAATTACTTTTGCCAATGGCAGGAAAATATTGTCATACCACGATGCTGTTGCTTCTTCAAACGAAATGGCTGCCTGGCGTTCTTCTCCCAGGAACCATCCGTGGGTCAGAATGTGTTCCAACAGCAAAGAATACATCTCGGGGATGGTGAGTTTGATATTGGCGTCTGGCCTGATCTCATTTAGGCGGGTTTTCTGAAAAAATCGCGCCATTTCCCGTTTACCGATAAGATCAAGCAGGTTGGTATCAGGCGTTACCGGAACTGGAGTATCGATCTCAATAACAACTGCGTCAATAAACGCCTGTCCACGTTCACGGGCCACTGAGACGCGATGATTTCCGTCTTTTACAAAATAAACGTCACCCACTTTATAAAGCTCCACGGCTGGAAGGTCAACCTCCATTAGATGGGCCCGGTCAATGCTTTCCCACCTGTCACGCGTTGTTGTCCCTTTTGGCAAAAATGCTCTGTCAAAATCCTGGAAACGGCCGACACTTCCAATAATGGCGTCAATGGGTACCTGCCGTATTCCAATGTAATGCTGTCCATTTATGGGCAGCATTTTCAGTATCTGATCATATGGAAGCAACTGATTGGACTTATGGGTAAGGACTGTGATAATCTGACGAAGACTGCTTTTCCGCCGGGCGGCATCGAAGTCTGCTTGAGATCTACCGATAAAATCGGGAGTTGGATTTTGATGGAAGTCACTCATTTTTTCCTCCGGGAACTTGGAACCGGAAGTGTCAGGTCAGTAATTTGATATCCGTAGGTATTCAAAATGCGGGTTTTTCCGAAAAAGGTCAATTTTTTCGCGTCCTGTCGGTATAAATGAACATGCCCGTGAAGATGATAGGCTGGTTGGAATACCTGGTCCAACCAGCGGAAGGCTTTAATTCCCTGGTGAGGGCGGTCGTCCGCATCGTGGATCTTCCAGGGTGGGGCATGGGTAACCAGGATATCCAGGTACCGGCCAAACCGCATACGGTTGAGCAGCATTCCGGGAACAAGACGAAAGACATTCATCCACATTTGCCTTTGTGTGTACTGGTTCGGTCCAGTGTTGTACCGCAGACTACCTTCAACACCTGCCAGTAATAATCCGTTAGGCGCGCGGACAGTTTTGCCATGAATATTTCTACCCCCCAGTGGAAATTGCCGTTCCCAATCAGCGCCGTATTCAATTTTTGGTGCGTGGTTACCCCGCACAAAGAAAAGCGGTTTGTTCAGCATACTGATCATAAATTCAAGGTAATAATAAGGCAGATCGCCACAACCGATGATCATATCTATATCGTTGAACCGATCTACAATTTGCGGACTGTAGATCACATTCATCTCAATATCACTGACTGAAAGGATCTTCACTCTGTTTCAAACCCGATCGCGGTTACCGAAGCGGCGGCCATCTCACGCGTGTGCGTAATACTTACCGCCCATGTGGTCAATCCAATTGCATCAGCCAGTCTGGCAGCGTGTCCGTGCAAAAAAATCCTCGGAGCGCCATTCTCATCAGAAAGGATCTCTATTTCCTGCCAGCTGATTGGGCCTATGCCGCATCCCAGTGCCTTGGACACACTTTCTTTAACACAGAACAAGCCTGCGAGTGACGGGTTTGAATCTTGGCATTGGATGATCTCTTCTTCGGTAAAAACCCGTTTGATGAATCGTTGACGGATGGATGGTGAAATATTCATCAAACGGCTTATTTCCAGCAGATCAATTCCGGTTCGCATGATCAACCGGGACATATTTATATCTCCGGGCCGGCGCTAACAACTGCCATTGTTTCCGGATGGATATATGTTTGTGCTGTTTCCAGGATCATCTCGGGTGTCACAGAATTTACCAGATCTGCGTATCGCCAGTAGTAATCCAGCCCCAGTTGAAAACGTTCAATATTCAACAGAGCACCGGCAACTCCCGAATTCGATTCCATCGATAACGGCAGCCGACCGGTGAAATTGGCTTTACTGTCAGCCAACTCATCGATGGTCACCAATTCGCTGGTGAATCGTTCTAATTCCCGGATCACAAGATCGATTGTGCGGCTCAGATTCGCCGGATTGACACCGGCAGAGATCTCCCACGATCCTGCTTCGATCCACGAATTTAGACTGGCACTTGCATGATAAGCCAGTCCAGATTTTTCACGTACAATATCACCAATACGGCCCATCATTCCGAATTGTCCCAGGATGCTGTTACCCAGTGATGCGGCCATATATTCCGGAACCCGGCGTTTAGGCCCTACCGTACCGATGATTACATCTGTCTGGCTTTTACCCGGGATCGAGATGTGCTTTCGGATTTTTTCCCTTAACGGGTTGACCATTGGGAATTTTCGAAGGGGAAGTGTGTTCTCTGCTTTCCAATTGCCAAAGATTTGACAGATGAGATCAAAACATGCCTGGGGTTCAATTGCCCCGACAACGACGATCACCATACCATGCGGATGGTATGATTTTTTTTGGAATTGGCGAATATCTTCGATGCTGATCTGCGAAATGGTTTCAACAAAGCCGTCTTCGGGAAGCCCGTATGGATGATTGGCAAAAAGCATCTCATCAAATGTAAGCGAAGCCATTTCTTCCGTATCCTGAGCCCTTATGGCCAATCCGGTCATCAACTGGGTTCGCAGACGTTCAACCTGATCTTCCGGGAAAGTAGGATGACGGAGAGAGTCAGACAAGAGCATAAGTAAAAGGGACAGGTCTTCAGAAAGACAACGGCCGCCAAAAGATGTATGATGAACGCTGGAGTTAAAACCCAGACTGGCACCCACACTTTCAAGTGCGTCATAGATTTGCTGGAAATCTCGATTAACGGAGCCGCGCATTAATGCCAGCGATGTAAACCGGGCAAGCCCCAGTTTCCCCTGTGGATCAAACATGCTTCCGCACTGGATGTAACCCGAAATTACAACCGACTGACTGTTGAAGTTTGGTCGGGTTAAGAGGATAATCCCATTAGATAGTTCAAACCGGTGAATATCATCCGGCCCGGGGAGGCTGTTGAGGTGAGATTGTGTGAAGGAGTGGATCATCCTGGCTCTCCTGTCCCGTTTTCTGCGTGGTAAAAACCAATCACCCGGTTTTCGGGTTTGAGGTATTTCCTGGCGGCAGCTTTCAGGCTTTCAGGGGTTACTTCCTCCAGCTTCTTCACATAGTCTTCAAACCAGGCGTAGTTAGCGAACATCTCAGAATAGCCAAGCCAGAAGGCTTGATTGGTGATGTTTTCACTTCCATAGGCAAACAGTGCCCGAGCCTGTTTGACTGCGCGATCGATTTCTGAATTCAGAATAGTCCCGGAGATCAAATTGTCGATTTCCGCGTCAATGACTTCAAGCGCATGTTCAACCGGTCGGTCATTGCGCAGGGTGAGCATGATCTCATAGAGGAAAGGATCGATTGTCGCCTGTAGTCCGCCGGAAACCGTAACGGCCAGTTCATTGTCGATCAGGGCGCGGTACAGGCGGGATGTCTTATTTGAGATCCCCCCACCGCCGAACATATTAAGACCGGAAGGTCCGGTTAATAGACTGTCCATCACTGTGAAGGCAAAGAAATCCGGATCGGCCGCGCTGGGAGCCCGGTACGCAATTTGGACAAATTCTGTTTCACCAGGTCCTGAAACATCCACTCGCTGTTCACCGGAAGGTTCTTTTTCGCCCGGAATATCATGTCTGACCAGTTCATGAGTGGGAATAATCCCGTATATATCTTGGATCCGTTTGAACATCTCGTCTGTGTCAAAATCTCCGGCCATCGCCAGGACAGCATTTGCCGGGCAATAATGCGTCCGGTAATGCTTGTAGAGATCATCGCGTTGAATGGAAAACAGATCATCCTTACTCCCAATGATCTCCATTCGGTATGGGTGAGTGGAAAACGCGGCTGACTGAACAGCTTCACTCAAACGGAATAGCGGTTCATTCTCACTGCCTTCCCTTTCGGAGATAATAACAGTCCGTTCAGATTCCACTTCCTCGGGGTCATATATGCTGTTGACCATACGGTCAGCTTCCAGTTTTAATGCCAGCTCGATCTTTTCAGCTGGCAGGGTTTCAAAGAAGGTTGTCCAATCCAGGTACGTGAAAGCATTCCAGAAACCACCATCGCGAGAAATAGCTTTGTCAAGAATACTGGCAGGAAAGCCGGGAGTACCCTTGAATTGCATATGCTCCACCCAATGGCTTAGGCCGGTCTTTCCCGGAATTTCGTTCCGTGATCCAACCCGGTACCAGATCCAATGGCTGATGATTGGCGAGGTGTGGATTTCTTTCAACCGCACCATTAATCCATTTGATAGAGTAGATTCGAAAAAGTGGTTAGTCATTTGTTATACCGTGATGGTTTACTATAGCATATCCAAACCCAAAAGGGTATTTGGTCGGATGGCTCTAAATCACCCCGCGTTCAAAAAATCGCAACGGGGTTATGGGGTGTTAGGAGTTCGAGATATGGATTGATTATTTACCGGGAAGCGATTGCAGGTACGCGTGAATATCACGGGCGGCTTTGCGGCCGGCACCCATCGCCAGGATCACGGTTGCTGCCCCCGTTACCACATCGCCGCCGGCCCAAACCTTTGTTTTGGATGTTTTACCAGTCGCTTCTTCAGCGTCGATGTTACCCTTTCGTCCCACCGTTAAGTCGGGTGTTGTGGCAGGTATTAATGGATTAGGGCTGTTTCCAATGGCGTAGATGATCGCATCCACCGGCATAACATAATCGGAATCGGGGATAGGGATTGGGGATCGCCGTCCAGACGCATCCGGTTCTCCAAGTTCCATCTTTTTGCAGGCCAGGCCGGTGACCCAGGCGTTTTCATTTCCGATGCAGGCGGTAGGCAGGGTGAGGAAATCGAAAATCACGCCTTCTTCTTCGGCATTTTCCACTTCTTCCAGCCGGGCGGGAAGTTCATCACGCGACCTGCGGTAAACAATATGGGCTTCACCACCGAGACGAAGGGCTGTACGGGCACAATCCATGGCAACATTCCCACCGCCAATGACAGCCACACGTTTATGCTGTTTGATGGGTGTTTGAACAGACGGGAAGGTATATCCCTTCATCAGATTCATGCGGGTCAGGTATTCGTTGGCTGAATAGACACCATTCAGATTGTTCCCCGGAATATCCATAAACCAGGGAAGTCCGGCACCGCTGCCAATAAAAATGGCATCATATTCTTCCAGCAGGCTGTCGACTGTTCGGGTTTTTCCAATGATGTAGTTTTCAACCATTTCGACGCCGAGGTTCTTCAAATATTCCACTTCACGGCGGACAATTTTTTTCGGTAAGCGAAATTCAGGGATTCCATAGACCAGCACTCCACCAACTTTGTGGAGTGCTTCATAGACTGTCACGGAGTGACCGAGTTGGATCAAATCACCGGCTACGGTTAATCCGGCCGGCCCACCGCCAATGACCGCCACCTTGAAACCGGTAACCTGTGGCTTCTGTACGTTTTGCATGCTTTCGCCCTGATTGGCTTCCCAGTCTGCCAGGAAACGCTCAAGACGGCCGATGGCAATCGATCCGTGTTTCTTGGCGAAGACGCACCCGCCTTCGCATTGTTCCTCCTGGGGGCACACACGGCCAGTGACTGCGGGCAGGCAGTTCTTTTGACGGATTATGCGTATCCCTTCGGCAAAGTCTCCAGCCTTAATTGCGCGGATAAAGGCCGGAATATTGATTTCCACAGGGCAGTTAGCCACGCATCCCGGTTTTTTACAATCCAGGCAGCGGCTGGCTTCCGCCATGGCTTCTTCGGCTGTGTAGCCAAATGCTACCTCATCAAAATTTTGACGGCGTACTTCGGGCGCTTGTTTGGACATTTCCACCCGTTCAAGGTTAATCTTTTTGGGTTCTGGTTTGGCTGAAGGTTCCATTTCCTCTCTCAATTCTCGGGTGCCGAGGTGCGCAGAGTAATGGTCTCTTCCCGCAAGTACGCCTGCCGACGGCTTGAAAGTTCATTCCAGTCAACCAGGTGGCCGTCAAAATGTGGCCCGTCGACACAGGAAAATTTGGTCTTCCCGTCAATTGACACGCGGCAAACGCCGCACATTCCCGTACCATCGATCATTAACGTATTCAGGCTTACAATCGTTTTAATTCCCAGAGGACGCGTTTCTTCACATCCGCGCATCATAACGTAATTGCACCCGTTGATGATTACGCGATCAATGCCGCCTTCGATCGAAGAGATAATTGAACCCAGATTATCTATGTGTCCCTTGAGCCCTTTTGTGCCATCACGGGTGATGTAGAAAACCTGATCGCATACACTGCGCAGTTTTTCCTCCCAATAGAAGAGGAATGAGCTGCGGGCTTCCACAACACCGATGACTTTATTCCCCAGAGATTTCAGCTCTCTGGCCATTGGATATATGCTGGCGATGCCATAGCATCCACCGGCTAATAGGATGGTGCCGAATGTTCCCATTTCTATTGGATTACCCAACGGGCCGGCTGCTGTGGGGATGGCGTCTCCGGCTTTCAGCGCTGCCAGTGTGCCGGTAGTTGCACCAACCTGAATAAACACCACGGTAATCTCGCCTTTTTCAACATCCCAGTCGGATAATGTCAAAGGAATACGCTCGCCATCATCTTCGACCTGTAATATAACAAACTGACCAGGCCGGGCAGCGCGGGCAACGTCCGGAGCGTATAGCCGCAAATTGTGAATATTGGGGGCAACCATGGTTCGTTCAATAACTGGGATCATTCAATACCTTTTTCGGCGAGGTTTTCCGGGAACAGGGTTCGAAGTCCGGCCACTCGTTTGGATAATGGTTCGCCATACAGGGTTGGTTCATACCGTGATGCGTTCCCAAGAGCCGTAGCAAGGCCGGGAATACCCGTTTTATCGCTCTTCCAGTCACCCAGAATGTTCATTTCTTCACCGATTTCTTCCACGGATGTGTAACCAAAACCTGATGCACCCATTTTCACGGCTATAGAAGCAATAATCTGCCAGTCTGGCATTGCCAGACCGGGTGGTTCCACTGCTTTGTTCAATGGACGACGGCGCAATTCTGCATTGATAAATGAACCATTGCGTTCACTGAACATGGCCGTTGGAAGACAAAGATCAATATGATGATCTTCTACTGGATAAGCGCCTTGATAAATGGTATATCCGGTTGTGGTCTTTGGTTGACTGCCAATAGTATACAGAACGTCCAATCCGTTTTGTCCCGGATGGATGAAACGGATCGTGTCTGTAACCATCGCGCCATTAAAATTTCCCTGAGTTGGCAGGCAGATAACACCCGCTTTGAGTTTATCGGCCAGTTGGGCAAGGCTGGCAATGGCATCACGATCCCCAAGGTATTCGGGGCCGATCAGAAGGAATGGTTTGCGGCAATTACGTAAAGCTTCAGCAGCCTGTTCCATCAGTGATGATCCAGTTCGGCCTGTTTCGATGGTATCCATTAATTCGGCAATAACCGCTCCGGCATTCCCTTCACGCGCATACAGGAATGAATGAACATTCTGGTCAACTGGTTTCTTCCCGCCGTTCACAGAGATCAAGAATGCACCTTTACGTTTTAACCGTTTCAGATCGTGTTCCATCCATGAGAACGTGTATCGGGTATCCAATCCGGCAACGAGGACACAGTCTGCATCACGCAACTGATCAAAGGATGCTGAATGTTGAATTAGCTTTTCAAATTCAATTGATGTATTGGGATCACTTCCAGATAAATCGGGAATGCGCAGAACCTCATGGGCGAATTTTTTTGCCAGATACAAATCTTCAACCGGGAGGTCGCTGGACAGTTGCAGGGCGGCTTTCCCCGGGGGACATTCCACCAGTTTACACGCAGCCAGCTCAATAGCTTCTTCCCAGGGGCAATCCATGGATCGACCTTCAACCAATCGCCATGGTTTTTTCAACCGCGCGGGGCTGTTGACGACCTCTGTTATGCCAAATCGTCCATGGACGCACAGGTTTCCAGAGTTAACCGATGCGTCACTGCCGGGAAGACTCCCGATTACCGTCCCGTTTTTTATTTGTAATTGGATTGAACAACCGGCGGCACAATACGGGCAGGTAGTTTCCACTGTTGATTCGGGAACGCCTTCCCATTTCCGGGTTTTCTCCGTCAATGCCCCGGTAGGACAGTGATCCACGCAGGCTCCGCAAAAACTACACCCGGCCTCAACATGGCTGCGGCCAAATGCGGTTCCAACGCTGGATTTCGCGCCGCGTTCCACAAATGTTAATGTGCTGAGGAAATGCAATTTTTCGCAGATCTGCACACAGCGTCCGCATAGGATGCACAGGTTGTAATCACGGTCATAAAAAGGGTCAAATTTCTCCACCGGGAACATCCGGTATTTGACCGGCAGGCGGATTTCTTCCATGCCAAGGCGATGTGCCAGCGTTTGTAATTCGCACTGTCCGTTCTTCGGGCATGATCCACAGCCCGTGGTTGCGCCGCTCTTGCGAATTGTCATCATGCATTCTGCGCAATTCTCATTTTCAGGGCAGATCAGGCAACTGAGCGGATGTTCACTCAGAAGAAAACTCAACGTTTCGAGGCGCAAGTTTTTCAGATCACTGGTTTCAGTCCGAACAACCATACCTTCCTCGGCAGGGGTAGTGCAGGATGTGGGATATCCACGCATACCATCTACTTCCACCACACACATCCGACAGCCGCCGAAAGGTGGGAGGTCTTTATGCGCGCAGAGGGTAGGGACATCAATGCCATTATCCTTTGCGGCCTGAAGTATTGTCTGGCCATGTTCAACCTGGACAACTTTTCCATCGATGGTCAGGGTTATAGTGGTCAACTAATCGGCCTCCCTTCAATGGCGTTGAAACGGCAGGCTTCGTAACAGGCTCTGCAGCGAACACAGATTGAACTATCAATTACATGAAGTTGGCGTAGTTCACCGTGGATGGCATCCACCGGACATACGCGAACACATGCCTGGCATCCAGTACAATTAGCTGGATCAATCACATACTGAAAAAGATCTTTACAGACACCGGCTGGACAGTAATGATCATGGACATGGGCTTCATATTCTTCCCGAAATGCTCGTAAGGATGTCATGATCGGATTAGGGGCTGTTTGCCCCAACCCACACAATGAACCCTGAGAAATGGTTACAGACAACCTTTCCAGGGTTTCCAGATCGTCTGGTTCCGCGTTTCCGGTTGTGATCCGGTCTAAAATCTCCACCAGGTGTCGGGTGCCAATTCGACAGGGGGCGCATTTGCCACAACTTTCCTTCTGAATGAATTCGAGGAAATAATGGGCAATATCAACCACACAGGTATCCGTGTCCATAACGATCAGTCCACCTGAACCCATGATTGATCCTACGGCCTTCAGAGCTTCATAGTCAACCGGTGTGTCTAGATGTTCAGATGAAAGGCAACCGCCGGATGGACCTCCTGTTTGAACAGCTTTGAATGGTTTTTCTGTGCCGCCGCCAATTTCAAATATGATTTGCCGGAGAGTCATACCCAGTGGGACTTCGATCAAACCTGTACGGCGAACTTTGCCTACAAGGGAAAAGGTTTTGGTTCCTTTGCTTGTGGTTGTACCAAACTGGCTATACCACACCGCTCCCATCCGCAGGATATTGGGAAGTGTACTCAATGTTTCCACGTTGTTATTGACTGTGGGTTTACCGTAAAGTCCGCGGACAGCGGGGAAAGGCGGGCGTGAACGAGGCATTCCGCGTTTTCCTTCTATCGAAGCAAAAAGAGCCGTCTCCTCCCCGCAAACAAATGCGCCAGCCCCTTCTTTTATTTTAATCTCGAAATTAAAGCCGGTGCCCAGTATGTTCTTTCCGAGCAGTCCATTTTCACGCATTTGTTGAAGCGCGTTTCGAAGCCTTGTTACAGCCAATGGGTATTCAGCCCGGATGTAGATCAAGCCCCGGTTGGCGCCTATTGCGTACGCCGCGATGAGCATGCCTTCAAGAAGCGCGTGGGGGTCTCCTTCAATAAGGGAACGGTTCATAAATGCGCCCGGGTCACCTTCATCCGCGTTGCAGACAAGGTACTTATCATCTCCCTGGGCGGACCGGCACAATTCCCATTTTCTCGCTGTGGGAAAACCACTTCCACCACGTCCACGCAAACCGGATTGACGCACCTGTTCGATCACTTCTTCCGGGCTCATTTTGAGGGCGTTTTGCAGTCCTGTGTATCCATCTCGGGCAAGGTAATGCCCGAATTGCTCCGGGTCGATCAACCCGCAATTGCGAAGGACTATACGTGTCTGTTGTTTCAGCATCGGATGATCAAAAAGTCTTGGCAGGTCACCCGTCTGTCGGTTATCAATTGGTTCAACAACCCCAAGAGCATCTTCCACGGGGGGTATTCCTGTTTTTAGCGCAGCCGCTACCAGTTTTTTCGCTTTGGCTGGTGTCATCTGCCCGTAACTGACGCGCGCCCATCCGGGCATGGCGATGTCCATGATCGGTTCCAGGTAACAGGGTCCGATACAGCCCACATCCACCAGACGTGCTATCAAAAAGTTCTCGTCCAGAGTGTCTTCAACAGCTCTTCGGATCTCTACCGCACCGGCGGCACGCCCACAGGATGCCATTCCAAAGTAGATGACTGGCTGGGTGTTATTTTGCAGGAGCTGCCACTCCTCAAGGGCGGCTGTTTTCAATGAGGCCAGATCAGGCATAGCTCTCCAAGATTTTCTTTAATCTAGCTGTGGTGACCCGGCCGTAAATCTGGTCATCTATTTGCATAACCGGTGCAAGTGCGCAACAACCCAGGCATGCAACCCGTTGCAGGTCAAAAAGCCCATCAGATGTGGTTTCTCCGGTTTTTATTTTGAGTTCGCGCTCCAGCGCTTCCAGTAATTTCTGGCCGCTTTTTACGTGACAGGCTGTTCCCAGGCAGATCTTGATCGTATGCCGCCCGGGTGCGTTGAACCGGAATTGCGTATAAAATGTTGCCACACCATAAACTTCGTTTTCTGAAATCTTTAGATTTTTTGCGACTTCCGCAATGCTTTCGGGCGATAAATACCCAACACGGTCTTGAATCTGCTGCAACATGGGGATGAGATCTCCATGGCTGATTTGATCTTCGTATCCGTTGTTTACTTCATCTCGAATGGTCATTGAATTTGGCTGATTGAGTTGGTCCGTGTAGATGTCGGTACATTCTAGTACAAAACGTCATTATTTTGAAGGCATTAACTGGAAAATCAGACTAAATGGATAATGTTCGTTGTAAATGGAATTGGTTTTCAACTGTGTATTCCGCTTGTGGATACCTACATTAAGGAGAATAACCGTCAATGGGTGGTAATCATCTTTTCGATTCTAAATTGGTAAAGAATCCGGTTATTCGTAATTGGTATTATTTCCTGCTGATTGGACTTCGGAGGGACGCCGTGGTTTGAAATCGACCAGACGGTGAAAGGGAAACATCATCAGAATTCCTAATCCGATAAAGAATTCTCCGATCTGAACACCAATCGATTGCAATGGACCGAAGAAAGGGTTGGGGAGGGGGTGACTGCCTAATCCGAAGACATCAGCCATGCCAGTGAACAACGCGATAACAAAACCGGTTTGAACAAGCCGCATACCAATCTGGTACATGATCGTGCCTGGCTCCCCATGCCATAATGACTTGATACTGATATAGGCTCCGATACTTATTATCCCTATCCCTAACAGGAAAACCGCTATCTGAACAAAGCCGACAACGGAACTGCGGTCAAGCCCTTGCCCATAGATAGACGGTCTTGCGCCCAGAAGGAAAATTAAATATCCAAGAAGAGTCAAAATTAGCCCGACACGGATATCTCTTTTTGTTTGTCGGTTCGGCTGACTTGGAATATCTTCTGCCGCAGAATTTCTGAAATTGGATTGGTTGATTTGGTCTTTGTCTAATTGCGTCATGACTCGGGCAATGCCTGGTATAGAATTCTTTCCCAGTTTCCATGAAAAATGGCTTCGACCTGTTCCAAAGTATACCCTCGATTTTGCAGTATGGGAGCTAATTTTTGCATGTCCTCAATTGATTTGACATCAGCGGGCACACAAGGCCAACCAAAACCGCCATCGAAATCAGTGCCGATTGCTGCGTGATCGGCGGAACCGGCAATCTGGCAAATGGCATCAATATGATTGGCGAGATCTTCCAAAGTCACCTGGCGGGAAGCATCTCGCGGATCCCAATCGGTCCGTAAAAAGCGCGCATATGGCATAACACCGATCACGCCGCCTCGTTCCACCATTCGCCTGACATTTTCCTGTGTCAGGTGGCGCTGGTTGAGCGGGTTGTTCAAAAGCCAACGGCAGTTCGCGTGGCTGCAGATCACATAACCCTGATACTCTTCAAGCGCGGTTGTCATGGAGACATCATTCATGTGGGCGACATCGAGTATGTAGCCGATCTCTGCAAGCGCGTTTAGTAAATCCCGCCCTTCAGAAGTGAAGGCCCCGCCTTCCAGTGTCCCACCGCAAAAACGGATTCCGGCCCAAACCGGACCCAGCAGACGGGCTCCCATTTGCCACCATTCCTCGAGTTCAATCAGTGAACCCAATCCCTCGGCACCTTCGACCAGGTTGAGAATACCCATATGAGGTGTAGTACCATGTCCATCTTTCCAGGGTTCCAATACAGAGTCCAGATCAGTGTGATTTAAAACCCGGCGGAACTTATCCGGATTTTTATCAACCAATAGTCTGTAATAATCGGCAGAACTTTGGATAAGACGATGATATTCATTGTTATTGCTGAAAACCATCGAATCCCATTCGCCGCTGCGATATTTTTTCGGCGCCATAAAGAAAGTACCGAAAATCAGGGCTACCTGGCCGCGGCTATATTCCGGCCAGCCGAACATCGTCGCGCCGTCACGGCGTTTTTCAATTTCACCGACTTCCCGTGATCGGGTTTCTGCCACCGGCAAGGTATAGTCTGTTCCAAGGTTCAGACCGTTCCAGGCAAGGTCTTCATGGGCGTCTATTAAATAAGGCATATTTATTTCCTGTAAATAAAAAAGAGCGCACCGGCTGGTGCGCTCATGTGTTTATGCTGATCAGTCAGCCGAGGAGTCGTCCTGTTCGTCTGAAGGGGTTTCGTCTTCTTCGAGAGCCTGCCAATCCATTTCAGCGTAGGCCATTGAGTCTACCCGCCTCAGGCTGAGGCCGATACGGTGATTAGCCGGATCAATCTTAATGACACGTAATGTCACTGTTTCGCCTTCGTGAAGTACTTCTTTCGGATGCTCAATGCGTTTTTCGCTCAGTTCGGAGATATGAATTAGGCCTTCAATCTCTCCATCAAGCTGCGCAAAAGCGCCGAATTTAGTAAGGCGGGTGATCTTCCCCTGAACGAGCTGGCCGACGCTGAAGGTGGCTGCTTGATCAGACCAGGGATCTTCCTGAAGCTGGCGAATGGACAGGCCGATACGTTTCTTATCACGGTCTATTGATATAACCTTGACTTTGATCTCCTGACCAACGCTCAAAACCTCGCTGGGATGCTGGATACGGTCCCATGTAATTTCGGAAAGGTGAACAAGACCATCTGCGCCATTAATATTGACGAAGGCACCGAAATCAGCCAGACTGGTTACGTGGCCGCTGCGAGTTTCGCCCTCTTTTAGTTCGTCAATGACACGTTCTTTAAGGGTTTCGCGGGTTTCTGAACTGGCTGCACGTTCTGAGAGGATCAGGCGGCGACGTTCACGGTCAACTTCAATAACGCAAACATCCACTTCCATACCGACCATTTTGCTCCACTTCTGCTCCGGTGTATCACCAGAGATAGTGGCGCGGCGGGAAAGAGCAATTTGAGAAGCGGGAACAAAACCGCGCAAGGTTCCCAGGGGAACGATTAGGCCGCCTTTGTTGAAACCGATAATTTTGCTGTGGAAGGATTCCTTTGATGCGAGCAGATCTTCTGCTTCCTGCCAGCCTTTTTCTTCGCGGGCACGGACATAAGAAAGCACCAGGGTGCCGTTTTGGTCTTCCGGATTTACAACGTAGACCGGGATCTCCTGCCCCACAGCCAGAGTAGTCAGTTCGGTTGAGGGAATGGCATCGTATTCCTTCCCGCTGATCACACCTTCGGATTTGGTTCCGACGGAAACCAGGATTTGTCCCTGGCTGATGCTGGCGATGGTCCCATTTCGGATCTCGCCCTGTGAAGGAAAATCGATGCCGAGGCCTTCCTTTTCCAACAGGGATGCCATATTGTTGCTGTCGTTCATGTTATTTTCGGGTTGTTCTCCCTGATTCTGAAAGGAAGCATTTTGTTCCATAGGAAATCTAACTCCAAACAAGAGGATTGGTGACATTATAAAGGTGAATCAATGGATTGACAACCCTGATTAGGTCAAGGGGAGAAAATTTTCGTTTTTACGATTAATTTGAAAGAAATGCTGTCAATAAAAATAAGACCCGAAGGATTATAAAATCCTCAGGGTCTCAATTGGGGTCTTGATTTTTTAATGACGGCGTCGCTTCTTTTTCTGTTCAACCGGTTGTAATGTTTCAGATTTTGAAGATGGCGCGTCTTCAAATTCTCCAGCTGTTTCTGCAACCGCAGTCTGGGTGCGGCGAGGTTGGTAAGCAAACAT
>JAAYYW010000224.1 GCA_012515195.1 Leptolinea sp. | reverse complement strand
CTTCCACCCAATTGAATTCGAGTTTGGCGTGATAGGCTTTTCGATCAGGAATTTCATTAAATTCACAGTCAGAAATACGCAACCCGTCGGCACCGACAAAGATGGAATTCTTTCTTTCTTCAATGGGAACGGATTTAATGACATCAATCGGGACGAGCGTTTTGCCTCCCTTTTCCGGTTCACTGGTAATCAAGCATCCATCTTTGTCAAAATATCCCAATGAGAGAGAATGGCGGTCTATTTGTATTGTGAGGTCTGATGTTGAAAAAAAGATTGAATCGGTTGTCTCCCGGACGGATGTCTCAGTCGGAGTTCTGGCATCTTCAATAACCATTAGACTTTGATGTTCCAGGAATTCTGCTGCAATTGTGTAGCGAATTCTGATTATTCCAGGCGAATAGGCTGTAAGGATCATTTTTCCGGAAGTTGTTTTCAGCGAAATCTCTCCCGGTTGGATAGAAAAATTAACAAAATCCATTCTGGTTACTTTCTGTATCAGATTGAGCGGCAATTAGTTATTCATCAATCGAAAAATCCATGTCCAAATCGGGTCGATAATTCATTCTTTCAGAAAGACCAGAACTCGTTGGATAAATAACTGAATTGACATGAACTGATTCTTGACGCTTTTTTGTGGGCAGTATTAAGAAGAAATGCACAAACTAGCCCTTTACTGATCCAGTAAAGGCTCCTCCTATGACATAACGTTGAGCGAAGAGAAAAACTATCGCTACCGGAATAACCATAATAAGTCCGAATAAAGCAGCTTCTGCCTGTTGATATCCAACCATGACACCAGGACTGGGATTAAATCCTGGACGCAGGGCGGATGTGGCCATGGCAAATTGCTGTAGTCCTACAGGCAGGTTGAAAAGCCTGTCATCGTTCAATAACACATAAGGACCGTAGAAATTATTCCAATTTGTGTTGAAATTTAGAAATGCCAGCAATCCAATTAACGGTGAGGCAAGTGGTAAAGCAATATGCCAGAACAATTGGACTTCAGAGCATCCGTCAACCCTTGCCGCGTCCAATAAATCCCTTGGAAGACTGGAGGCGTAATATATATATGTTAAATATGTTCCGAATGGAAAAAATGACGCGGGCAGTATTACTGCCCACTGAGTATTAATCAGGCGGAACAAATTAAGCTCCATAAACATCGGAAGAACCAGTGCCGATGGTGGAAGCAACATGGTGATTAACGTTAACCAGAGCAACAAGTGACGGCCGGGAAACCGGGCGATTGCCAGAATATATCCAGCCGGGATGCTTATCGCCAGCGATAATGACAGACCCCATGCAACATACTTGATGGAATTCATTGCCCATAAGAGGATTTCACCATCCTGATATTCAATTATCCGCTGCCATGCTTCTTGAAGGCGTTCAAAGGAGCCAAATGCCAGTGGATGCAGTTCTAACAGTTGAGGGGCGCTTTTCGTTGTCGCAACAAAAAGCCAATACAATGGGATAAAGAAATATAGAGCAAAGAATAAAAGGATAGCCCAACGTATTATAGAACCCATCAGGCCTGTATCACTGTTTGATTTGTTCCAAGATTGTCTTAATTGAAACATGAGTGATGAACTAGAGTCTGTTTGAGAATGCGTTGATTTTGCCATTCAAAGCGCTCCTTAGTCTTCAATATTGAAAAAACCAGTCCAACCAATAATGAGGTAGGCGGCACCTAATCCAATTGCCAATAGAATTAACGAGAGTGCTGAAGCGGCGCCAAAATTACCCATTTCAAAAGCGAAATTATAGGCAAGTTGATTTGGTGACCAGACCGTTGGGACATTGCCACCAACACCAAGGTTATTGCCACCACCAAGAATCTGTGGTTCAACAAACAATTGCACATTTCCCGCAAAGATTAGAATAAATTGATAAATAACATAGGGGCGGATGAGCGGCAATTTTATAAACAATGCTTTTTGCCATGCGTTGGCACCGTCAATCGTGGCTGCTTCAAGTACCTCTGCCGGAATAGATTGTAAAGCCCCGTATTGAATGGCAATCCACATTCCTGCGCCGGCAAAAAAGCCAAGGAGTGTAAAAATTACCGGAAGGCTTTCCGGGTAGATCACATCATTTGTCAATTGAAAACCCATGGCTTTTAGAATAGCCTGGAATGGGCTGATACTTGGATCCAGCATAAATATTGCAATAAGAACCAGCACAGGACCTGTTACGGCTCCGGCAACAAAATAAAGTGTCCTCAATGCCGTTGAGAAAGGCCCGGGGCGCATCTGCAGGAGTATCGCGAGAATTACGACCATTATGATGCCCAAAGGTACTGATATGATCAAAAACTCGCCAATGTTAAGAAACGTAAATGAGAATCGAAAATCTTTAAAAACGGTCAAATAATTGGCAAATCCTGCCGAGAAATATCTTGGTAGTCCTGTACTGAAATCAGAAAAACTTAGAATCAGGGCGTAGATACCTGGGCCAAGTCCAAAAGCCAACATCACAAGTACATAAGGGAACAAAAACAGAAAGCTGGAGATGTTCTTATGCCGGGATT
>JAAYYW010000223.1 GCA_012515195.1 Leptolinea sp. | reverse complement strand
CTATCATCTCTTCTTAAGGAAATGGTGAGTTACTAACGTAAATTATAATTCAATTTTTAAAACAAATCTGTACGGCCGTTCAAAAATGAACGGCCGTACAGGGTAAAACGCAATTAAGTTACTCTAAATACTCTCCAGCATTTTCTATAGTAATCAACACAGAATCCACATATTGGAAAGCGGGTTCTGCATCCAATGAACCAGGATTACCAGCTTTAACAGCATCCAGGAGCATGTTGAAACAAACCACACCAACCTCAGCAGGATCCTGCGCAACGGTGGCTGACATTCGGCCTTCGCTCACGGACAAGATCGCATCCGGGATACCGTCTGTTCCAACAACCATCACCTGGTCGGCAAGACCTGCATTTTCAACAGCTTCCTGCACACCCAACGCCATCGTGTCATTGGCACAATAGAATGCCTTTAGATCAGGATATTGGCTCAGGATGTTGGTCGCAACATCCAGCGCTTTGTTCCGATCCCAATCCGCAGGCTGTGAGGCAACAATCGTGTACCCAGCCTCGGTAAAGGCTTCAGTCGCACCTTGTTTTCGGTTTTCACCGCTCACTGCACCGGCTTTACCTTCAATGATCGCAACTTCCCCGGGTTCGGTGTTTTCAATGATGTAACCAGCTCCATTGGCACCTACGGCCACATTGTCTGTCGTCGCAAAACCAACAAGATAACCACCAGCTGCCGCCAGTTCGTCTGCATCGATTTTCTCATCCAGGTTGACCACTGGAATACCATTGGCATTCGCCGCCACCACACCCTCAATTGCATTCGTGGGTGAAATCGGGGCGATACCAATCCCATCATAACCCTGACCCGCTGCGGTGAGCAGTTTGTCAAGCTGTCCGGAGAGCTCATCTTCTGAGTTCATGGCGTCCACAAACACTTCCACACCAGCCTCTGCGGCTGCTGCTTCAATACCTTCCTTCATCGATACCCAGAATGGGTTCGAGAGGGTCTTCAACAGGAAGTAGAAGCTTAGTTTTTCAGTTTCCTCAACCACTTCTTCTTCTTGTTCTGGTTCCTCAACCGCGGGTGCTTCAGTTGCTTTAGGACCGCAGCCCGCAATCAAGGAGATCATCAACAAACTGACGATCAAAAACCATAAAATACTTTTCTTACTCATTTTCTTTACTCCTTAATTAAATATTGAATATTGTTTTCTTGCCACAATCCACTACTCTGCTTCAACTCATTTTCAATCAGATCTAGCTCTTTTTTATTCTTTTTTGCAAGTGCGAATAAACCGTTATGAAAATCAGATTAAGGTGAGTAATGGTTTACTCAAGAATAAACGCAATTTGCTTTTATGTCAATAGTTTTTCCAATTCCCTGCTCTTTTGATCTCAAATTTTCAATCTGATCCTTATCGATCCGACACAAAAACACTTGAAATTGATCAACAAGAACAGGTCTTACCTCTTTTTTCCCAATGAACAAATTATTCTTTTAGGTATCTTCCATACTCAATCTCCTTTAAATTCTCAAGTCTCCGGGCATGCCTGCCGCCCTCAAATTCTCCCTCAAGCCAAATTCTGACAATCATCTTGGCTAACTCAGAACCAACCACCCGGCTGCCCATTGCCAGCATATTCGAATCGTTGTGTTGTCGTGACAACAATGCGGAATAGGGTTCGCTGCATGCAACACATCGAATGCCTTTGACCTTATTCGCCGCTATTGAAATTCCGATCCCCGTCCCGCAGCAAATGATCCCTTTTTCACATTCGCCACTGGCAACAGCAACAGCTGCTTTGTAGGCAAATTCAGTATAATCACATCGATCTGTGGTATAGGTTCCATAATCTTTGTATGGAATGCCCATGTCGTCCAACATGGCTTGGATGACCCTTTTCAATGGAAGACCAGCGTGATCACTACCCAATGCTATCATTCGATATCCTTTCACTAAGACCGTTGTTCGCAAATAAAGCTGCGCCAATCACACCGCTGAATGGATCATTGGCTTCCGATCGAAATATCTCCAAGGTCGATTCGGGCACAGGTTTGCGTGTGAATTGATGAATTTTTTCAATCAGCAAATCATATGGAAAACGATCCATATTTAACACACCACCGCCAAGTATGATGGTGTCAGGATTCAATATGTGAATTTCGACAACGATGATCTTGGCGACATTTTCAATAAAGCCTTTGACTTCTGGTGTATTTCCATGTTTTGCAAAGACCTCGGAAATGTGGGTAGTGGGGAAATGTGAAAGACGGATGTGTTCCAATCCTTTTCCGGCAGCATACAGTTCTGCACACCCTTTCTGCCCGCAGGGACAAACGTCGTCCTTAAAAAGAACCGGAATATGCCCCAGTTCTCCTGCCACGCCGTCTTTTCCAGTGATGATTTTTCCATCTAGCATCATGATGTTCCCAAACCCGGTGCCAATGTAATAGCCGATCAGCATGCCTTTGGAGATGTGGTGGTGATGCATGTCGTAATGCAAAAGCATACACGTATCTTTCTCAATCATGACAGGAAGGTTCAAATTTTCTTCCAGGAAAGATTTGGGTAAGTTTTCCAGGCCGTCAACGTTGGGCGTGATGATAACCAGATCCCTGTTTTTATTAATATTTGAAGGGAAACCAACTGAGACGGTTTTAATTTTTAAGTTAATCCGATTAATATAGTCGGAAAGCCATTCTACCAGTCGTTCCTTTGCGTTCGCACCAGCAACGAGGCTAGTGCTGATCTTTTCCTCGTGCAAAAGGTCCAAACCAGGCGACACAACACCTACCCGAATGTGTGTTCCCCCAATATCAACCCCGATGATGTAATCCTGAGCGTTTATAGCTGCACCCCTGTCGCTTGTGTGAATTCTTCTTTCATGATTTGGCACGCCTTGCTGAGTTCAACCCCTGGTTTGAACAATCCGCTTGTTCCCATAACAAATAACCTTGTCCCGGCGTCATAAAGTGGTTTGTAGGTTTCTTTCCCGATCGCCCCATCAACCTGAATCGTGTAATGATAATCCTTCTCATTCAGCAGTTCATCCGCCTCAGCAATCTTATTGATCATTTGGGGGATAAACTTTTGACCAGCATAACCGACCTCGACCGTCATGATGGTCAAGATGTCAACTTGATCAAGATACCATTGCACCATGGAAAGTGGGGTCGCCGGGCAAATAACAACGCCAAATTTACAGCCAAGATCTTTGATCTTGCGAATGATCCGGTAAGAATCCCTTTGGATAGTTTCTGCATGGAGTGAAATCGTATCCACACCCAGATCAGTTAACGGTTCAATATAATCATTCGGTGTCGTCACCATCAAATGAACATCGAAGGGGAGCGTGCCGACCTTCATGATTGCCTTGATAATATCCACAGATAAAGTGATATTTTTTGCGAAATGTCCGTCCATGATATCCGCGTGATACATATCGCAGTATTCATTCAATACTTCGATCTGATTTCGAATATCCAGAAAATCAAGACACATCAGCGAGGGTGAAAACATTGGTTTAGATACTGAAGATTTCTCCATAAAAAATACCTTTCAATAATAATTTAAGAAATAACCTAGGCTGAACCTCTTTCAACCAAACTGACGGGGATGTTATATATAAACTTATCAATTTCTTCCTCATCCATCATTGAGGTCAGCTTTTTTACAGCCAAATCCGCAATCTTATCAACAGACTGATGGATCGTCGTAAGCGGTGGTGTGCTGTAGGCACTTGCAGAAATATCATCAAATCCTATCACTTTGATATGTTCAGGTACATTAATCCCATTTTCTGATAAGGCTTTTAGAGCCCCCAGGGCAAGGATATCCGCCGTGTAAAAAATGCCGTCTATGTTATGTTGCTTTTCAAGTAAAAGTTTGGTTAACTTGTAACCTTCTTCAAAATTAACGACAT
>JAAYYW010000020.1 GCA_012515195.1 Leptolinea sp. | reverse complement strand
GCGTCCCAAAACAACTTCCAATTTCTCAACTTTGCTGTGCCGGTAATCCAGCACATTCTGTAGAGAGAATTTAGGCGGCATGATCGACTCCTATTTCTCCCCCGATCCCTTCCAATTTGGATATGGTTTCCGAAAAGTCTGAAAACTCTTTACCCTGAAGAAGGAATGAATCTATGATTGGCATGGCTGAAATGGCTTCATCCACTTCCGGGTCACTACCAGTCACATAAGCGCCGATATTGATCAAGTCGCGGGCTTTTTCGTAAGTCGCCAGCAATTTACGAGCCTTCGCTGCCCAGGCAAGATGTCCACGGGACGTGATATGAGGCATAACCCTGGAGATGCTACCAAGAACGTCTATCGCCGGATAATGGTTTCGTGTGGCCAGCTGCCGGCTCAAAATGATATGACCATCAAGAATTGAGCGCACGGCATCACAGATCGGCTCATTGAAATCGTCACCTTCCACCAGTACGGTGAAATAACCGGTGATGGAACCCCGTTGACCCGTTCCAGCTCTTTCCAAAAGTTTTGGAAGCAGAGCAAATACCGAAGGGGTATATCCACGGCTGGCGGGGGGTTCTCCGATAGCCAGGCCAACTTCTCGCTGAGCCATGGCAAACCGGGTTACCGAATCCATCAAAAATGTGACATCCATACCCTGATCACGGAAATTTTCCGCAATGGTCATGGCAACATAAGCGGCTTTCAGACGCATTAGGGCTGGTTTATCTGATGTGGAAACCACCACAACCGACCGTTCAAGGCCTTCTTTTCCCAGGTCGCCTTCCACGAAATCGCGTACTTCACGACCGCGCTCACCGATCAGGGCAATGACAGATACGTCTGAGCGGGAACTGCGGGCAATGGACCCCATCAGCGTGCTCTTGCCAACACCGGAACCGGCAAAGATACCCATACGCTGACCTTTGCCGCAGGTGAGAAACCCATCAATCGCACGCACACCGGTAACAAGCGGCTCGGTGATGATCTGGCGTTCCATGGGATGGGGAGCCGAGTTGTTGATCGGCCGGGTCTCAATTTCACCCAATGACCCATTCCCATCAATCGGTTCTCCGAGGCCGTCCAACACCCTGCCCAGAAGTTGTGCCCCAACCGGAGCGCGCAAGACGGTTCGCTGAGGGTAAACAGAACTGTCTGGTTGAATACCTTCCATATTTCCGAGCGGCATTAATAAGGTCGTGCTGTTTCGGAAACCAACAACTTCAGACAGGATCGTTTCGCCAGAACGCGCCCGAATCTCACATACTTCACCGATCTGACAATCAAGACCAACAGCTTCAATCGTCAGGCCGATAACCTGGACGACCCGGCCAGAAACCCGCATGGAATTGCATTTCTCCAGTGAGCGTTCAAAAGCAGATAGATCAACCGGAAAAGCCTGTTTCATTGTTCATCCTCTTCCTGGTCAATTTCTGGCTCATGGTCAGTTCCCGCTTGCTTTTCTGCTTCTTTTTCAAGGTTGACCACAGTTGCATGGAGGGAATCCATGATCTGATCCACCTGTTCTTCCACCCGTCCGTCCACTACACCAAACTGGCCGTCAACGAAACAACCGCCACGGGAAATATTCTGGCTCGAAACGATCTGAATCTGCTGACCGTTTAAGGTGAGTTCCGATTCCTGCCAGAGATTTACAAGCGCTTTTGCGTCTTCGGGGTGCAAATAAATCCTTAGATTTCCCAACCGGCTGGCTTCATTGATCGCACGACTGACGATCTGATCGATCTGTTCTGCAGGTAATTGGAAACCATGGCCGAACATTTTCCGGCCTATGGAAATCACCATCTCAATGATCTTGCCCTGGCTCTGGTGCATCACCTGCTCCTGCCAGATCTGTGTTTCCTGAACGATGCGTTCCACCTGATGCATACTCTGAGATACTTCTGCCCTAGCGGCAGCCATGCCTTCCATAAACGCTTTCTGCTTGATGGATTCACCCTCTGTCTGAGCCTGGGTGATAATATCAGCAGCGTTCTTATCCGCCTCAACAATGATCTCATCCGCTCGCTCTTTTGCTTCTGATAACAGATAAGAGTGATCTTCCACTTTTTGTGGTTCTGCCAAATTTTGTTCTCGCGATTTTCCCGACACGGGTTTTCGTGCCAGATCTGGAAAAGACCAGACTCGGGGTTCGATTTTGGCAGTCTCTTTTACCAAAACGGAGGATCTTGCGCCTTTTTGCCGAGAAGATGGTGGTGCAGAAGAAGCTTTGGTTGAATCTCCTTCCGTCTCTGATGGCACGGAGGACATATCCAGCAAATCTTCGGGAGAAAACACAGGCTTTATTGAATTTGTATCAGGCACAGATGGAATATCCAGCACTCCTAAATTGAATGCAGGGAACTCTTCCATTTGCCCGGATTTGATCACCCTAGACGATGACGGCATCACCTGATCCTCCACCCGAGCCGACAATGATGATCTCTCCAGCTTCTTCCAGGGCGCGAACCATTTCAATGATCTTTCTTTGAGAGGCATATACATCTTTTGCCAACTGCGGGCCCAGGATTTCGATCTCTTCTTTTAAACTATCCCGTGCACGTTCTGAAAGATTTCGATAAACAAGATCTTTCAGTTTTTCTGGCGCACCTTTAAGTGATAATGCGAGGTCATTTTTGTTGATTTCACGTAGAACACGTTGCATGGTCCGGTCATCCATCTTGGCCAGGTCATCGAATGTAAACAGGGAAGCCCTGATCTCTTCCACCAGCTTGGGATCTGTCGGCTCCATGGCCTCAAAGATCCTCTTTTGAACATCTCTGTCCACCTGATTCATCATCTTCACCAGGAAGTTGACACCACCCGTTGCGCGAAAATCTGCCGCTGACAACACACCTGATAATTTTTGTTTCAGATTGCGTTCCACCACCTGAACGACCTGCGGTGATACCCGATCCATGCGGGCCAGGCGCAATGTCACATCGATTTGCAGGTCTGTCGGCAGGTTTGTGAGAATATCCGCGGCAAGTTTGGCTTCCAGATATGACAAAACCAGGGCGATGGTTTGCGGATGTTCATCCTGCAGCATGACAGCCACCTGCGCTGTATCGGCGTTACGCAGCATCTCAAAGGATGAGATTTGCTGCCGGGCTGATATTCGTTCCAGAATTTCCGCGCCGCGCCGTGGACCTACCGCGCGGGCCAATAACTGACGGGTGTACTCAGTTCCGCCGCCACCCAGATCTACACCGGAGATTCCCAACGCGTATGCTTCTTCAAGGGCCGCCAGCCGGGTATCGTTGGGGACAGACCCGCTTTCACTAATGGTTAGTAGTAAGCGTTCCATCTCAGCTTCACCGAGGTATTGCAACACCCGCGAGGATGTTTCCACACCCAGTGTGAGCAATAAAGCCGTGGCCTTTTCGAGGCCTGATACCTGACTTCCCTGATCAGTCATTCTTCTTATCCTGGTTTAACCACATCTGGATCACATCAGCTACACTGGCCGGATTATCATCCGCCAGGCGGGTGATCAACTGCTGCATTTTCTGTTCTTCAACACTGGTCACTTTGGGTTTAATACGGGCGGTTGCTTCTTGCAGCAAATTGCTGCTCTTGGCCGCTGTTGCGGCAGATAATCCTGCCGCCGGTTTCTGACCCGAAGCCAATTCCATGCCACCTGCAGAACCCGCTCCAATGGGCAAACCCATTTCAACCGATGGCTTGAGAACAGGTTCCCACACATCTACCGAGGCAACTTTCAGGTTGCGTAATAATCGGCTGATATACCAGAAGAGCGCGGCCAGCAATAACAATCCACCGACGATCTGGGCAATCAACACGATCAACTGGGTGCGTTCTGCCGCAGCTATGTCTTCTGTCTGTTCTTCCAGATAGGTTCTATCAAATGTGAGTGTCTGGACAGACAGCTGATCACCACGCGCCTGGTCAATTCCGGCCGCGGCGGCGATGGCTGTTTGCAGGGTTTCCAATTGCTGCTGATCGGCTATTCCATCCACCAACACGGAGAGGCTGATGTTATCCACCATGCCGGGACGGATGATCTGATGGTTTAATGTTTGCGCGACTTCATAATTGATCGTTTCTTCGGTACGCGCATACAGGGTGCCGGTGCCATCTTCTGTGACAGTCGCTTCTGCGGGATTGGGCAAATTGGTTGTGGCACCCGGAACACCACCAGCGGCATCATTATCCAATGTGTAGGTTTCTGTGCTCTTCTGGGAACTGCGGACGGCCTGGGGATCTGGCGTAAAATCGGTTGTGGTGATCTCTTTGTCGCTCCAATCCAGGCGGACTGAAGCCTGCACGACCGATTTATTTGGCCCCAATGCTGTGTCCAGCAGGCTTTTTACTTTTTTCTGTACATCGCCAGCCGCAGCCATTTCAGCAGCGCGGCGGCTGTCAACCTGCGAGATTGAGCCTGACATACCATCGCCAGCCCCGGCGGCAAGTACCTCACCGTTGGTATTGACAACCACCACATTCTCGGCTGTCAGACCTTCAACAGCATTGGCTGTCATGTACGTGATCGCGCGGATCTGACCTGCGTCAAGCTGACGGCCCGCGCGTTCCTGTATGGTGATCGACGCTGTTGTTGACGCCTGATCGCTGGCCAGTAATGTTCTTTCCGGTTGGACAATATGCACCCGGACACCTTCAACCGCGTCCAGGCTGCCAATTGTCCGTTCGAGTTCCCCCTCGATCGCCCGCTGATATGTCACCCGCTGGGTGAACTCGGTCATTCCCAGCGATGTTTCACTGAAAAGCTCATATCCTGAGCTTCCACCTGAGGGAAGTCCCACATTCGCCATCTGAAGGCGGACATCATATACCATATCGGAGGGAACAAGAATCGTAGTCCCTTCCAGTTGGTAATCAATACCACTGGTTTTCAGTTGTTCAACGATCTTAGCGGCATCCATTTGCTCAAGGTTGTTGTACGCCACGCTGAAATTGGTCTGGGTTCCCCACGAGATCAAAACCGGCACAATTACAACAATAAAGACCGCCAGAGCGATCAGGATGACCCGCTGAGTGGGCTTCTGTTTTTCCCAAAAACTGGTTGCCTGAGAAGTGATCTTAGCAAGCATTAATCCATATCCTTTTCACAAAGTCCGCGAATTTCGGCTAAACGCTCATCCGGGAGATTTCCTGGTAAGCCGTAACCAGTTTGTCCCGGATGCCTAAAGCTATCTTGAAGCTGATGTCTGCCTGATCGGCTGCAATCATTACCTGATGGATATCAACATCTTCACCAGCAGCCAGCCTTGTCATCAGATCATCGCTGGTCTTCTGCGTATCGCTGAGGCTTTGAAGCATGCTGTCAAACGTTTTGCCAACATCTTTCAGGGCATTCTGTTGCGGTGTACTCCCGAGTGAATTAACCTGGGATGGAATGGAAGTGCGAATTCCTGGAACGTTCATAAGAGATATCTCCTCTTACCCTTTGAAAATACTATCGGCCAATTTCAATGGCTTTATTAGCCATTGTCTTAGCCGCCTCAACCATGGCAAGATTGGCTTCATACGACCGGGTTGCCGACAACATGTTGGTCATTTCGACTGTCAAGTTAACATTGGGATACGTGACATAACCACTCTCGTCGGCATCCGGATGGGTAGGCTCATAAACTGTCTCGCCCGGCGTATCATCTGTTTTTATTTGCTGAACCTTAACACCCTCTAGATTCAGGGCTCTTTCACCGATGCTCCGGTTTGTCAGCATCAGGTTGGCCAGGAAAGGAACCCGGTTGGTAGCCGTGAAGACAACATCCTTGCGCTGAAATGGCTCGCCATTTTCCGTCTTTGTTGTCTCAGCATTGGCCACATTGTTGGAGATCGTGTCCAACCGCAGCCGCTGGGCAAAAAGTGCTGATGAACTGATTTTCAAACTGGTCCAAAAACTCATTAGGGACTCCGTAGTAATTAAATAAAACGGACAACCGTTTCTTCGCTCTCTGCCATTAGATTAACATGCCCTGCCTTTTTGGGCAGTAAAAGAAAAATGAATGATGTGTAAAAAACACGTGAAAGAGAATCGGAAACCCCGCCAGTTTGCCCCCACTGACGGTTGTTCCCAGAGCGAATAGGTTGGATTACTACAGTTGTGCTGCTATTGATCAGGCTGAGCGAACAGCCATTGATACCCCAGTAGATACTGCCTGAACCTTGGGCGCGTTCATTTGATTCTCAATGGTCACCCAGGCCTCGCGTAATTCGATCAGTGTTTGTTTCGCTTGAGCGTATTCCTGCTTGCGAATACAGTCAAGGCACCAGTTGTACAAAGATAAGAGGTTCATGGCAATCTCGGCATAGTTGTAATCAAGTGCGTCGCGTAATGCAGAGACGGCCTTTAGCGCTGTTGCCATGTCTTTTTGATCACAGGAACGGATCGCCAGATCGTACGCCATTATGACTAGATGCAGCGGTGAAGCTGAAAGAACTTCCTGTTTGCGGTATGCATGGCTTTGGTTATACATAAATTTTTCCTCCTCAACATCGCTGCTGTTACAAAATTTATATTCGGCTATACTCCGGAAGCCTGAAGACTTGTGCCGTAAAAACTGCGTAAAGAAATTCAGGCGCTCTTTTGGACCAATCCGCCAGATGGAAGATCGTTCATGGCATCACCCGGAACAGTCCGGATGATCTCAGATGAGGCTTCATCAACAATAAAAACCACAACCTCATGACTGGCTTCATCCACTTTGTAAACCAATTTCGTATTACCGGGAAAGGTATACATGGGAACGGGTGATTTCACTTCCTGGGCAGGTTTTTTATGTGCGACAGAGCTTTCAGAATTATGCGGATGCCCGACGGGCACTTCATTGGAACTTCCACTAATTGGGTTAACAGAATAGTCAGACATAGGATCCGTCCTTTCGTCTTCGGCAGATGGATCATTCTGCCTCTCACCTTTCCGGTCCTCCATGACCGGTGATATATATATGATCGGTCAAAACGATGAAAAATTGCGTTAATTGAAGATAAATGTTAAACAAAATCAGGGCTGCACATGTGCAGCCCTGGCATCGTTGCTACCAATAATTGACGTTATCGGGAAATTGACATCAACTGCCCTGCCGGAATATCTTTGATCGCTTCGGGCGGAATCGTCCGGATAACCTTATCGGTGTCTTTGTCTTTGATCAGAATGGTCACATCGTTCGTTTTCTCGTCAACGCGGAACTGCAGCCGGGTATTATTGCCGGGCACATTAGCGCCATAGGCAGCCCTGGCTTCCTGTTGTTTGACCGCGGTTTTCG
>JAAYYW010000222.1 GCA_012515195.1 Leptolinea sp. | reverse complement strand
GTTCGCCGCCTGCAGCGAGTTGAACAACCTGGCATTGCCAATGGATGTACCACACAGGTCCGCCACCCCTTTTAATACAGTAAATTCGGTCTCGTTGAAAAACCCGGGCTGCGGATGGACAATTGTCAATATCCCAACCAGGGAATCGCGCTGTTTTAGAGGCAGGCAGACAGCCGATTTTGAACCGCTTTTTTCCGGGGAATCATCCTGCCGCCGCATCCACCGGGGGTCTTTACTGGTATCAGATATAAGAACAGCCTTGCCTTCTTTTAGCACCCATCCGGCCAGTCCACCCTTGACAGTCTCCCACAGCTGATCAGACCGGTGCGCCATGATCTTGCCTTCCACCAATATGGCACCATCGATCGGTTTTCTTCGATCATCCAAAATAATCAGACTGGCTCTTTCCGCGCTAATGCTTCCCGCGGAAAGTACGAGAACACGCTCAAGGACAGTGTGTAAGTCTATTGCCGCGGTCAATTCGCGGCTTATCTCCAGCAGCAGATTGCCAGATTGCTGCTTAGTGGGTGTCGGGTTTTGTTCCATAAGTATTCTTTATCGTCCGGTCCATGAACCAGTTAGTAACAAGAGATCATTCGAGTATAGCACATGCAAGATTTATTCCAGTCAAAATAATGCCGTCTCTACGGTTCTAAGAGCTTCCCTGATTTCTTCAATATCACGGATTGCTGTGTCCGGATCCCCGGTAAGGTCTTGTATGGCTGTCTGGATCAACACTTCCAGTTTTTGGGAGGCATCCCTGTTCTTCTCCACAATATAGGGGCGTATGTTGTCATATAGTGTCTTTAATTCCGCCAGTGCCTTACGGGCCTCCATTCCATTCTTTTGTTCGATCATCAACTCTGCAAAAACAACCTGCTCTTTCATTCTTAACAGGAAGATGTGTTTGTTTGCACTTTCAAGTTCTGCGGATGCCTTCAAGTAACGAATTTCCATCTCCTGTTGACGCAGCCGAGTTGTGGATAGCTCTGACATGACCTGGTTTGAGGAGGCTGTAACGTCAACCTGTGGTTCAAGCGTCAGGGAAAGTTGTTGCTGTAATGGCATTACCTGTAAAAAATGGCACAGAATGTATCCGAGTACCAGGCTGAAAAAAACTGCGGCCCCGGTAACAATCCACCAGATACCGGCCTTTTCTCCTGGCTCGATTTGGGTTTTAACTGGCTCTTGTTTCGCAACCGCAACAGGCTTCGCCGATGGCTTTTTCAATGGCGGACTGGATGACTTTCCATCTTTTTTCGTTCCAGTGGAATTGCCTACTGGTTCACCTCTTTTTTTTTCCTCATCCCCGGCCGGGGCTTTTTTTTCAGGCATTAGATACTCGCAATTTTTTCTAGAATTTAATCGTTTTATCCCGACTATGATTGGAAATCACCACCAGATTTTCCTGGATTTTTTAATGGATACGGCAGCGGGACATATTCCACAGATGGCCTACGCTGCGCGGCTTGTGGATAAAGGTTCATGATCTCGTAGATCTCCGGCGGTATTTCTGTATGTACTTTCAATCCTATCTCTTTGGCTTCATCAACTGTGATGGGATAATCGTGCGTCCAACGGCCGCTAGCCAGAATTTCAGCCAGGCGTTCCGCGTCTTCTTTGGAATATTGACAACAACCTAACCGGCTGATGGTTTCTTTCACCTGGCGTACTGCTTTTTGGGCCACGTCCGCGAGGATGAGGGTTTCATCATCAATGCGGTCGATCTTTTTCTCTTCCAGCACGCGCAAAATGGAAACAGCCGGGTACTGCCCAATCTGAGGATCAACTGGTCCAAGAACAGCATTAACATCCATGACGATCTCATCTGCAGCCAGGGCAATTAAAGTGCCGCCCGACATGGCATAATGCGGAACAAAAACGGTCACCTTTCCAGTATGCCTGGCAAGGGCATTGGCTATTTGTTCTGAAGCCAGGACAAGCCCGCCCGGCGTGTGCAGGATAAGATCAATTGGCAGATCCGGGTCTGTCAACTGGATGGCCCGCAGGACCTGTTCTGAATCTTCAATATCAATATGACGTGACATCCGGAAACCCAGAAATGACAGACTCTCCTGCCTGTGAATCATGGCAATCACCCGGCTGCCGCGTTTAACTTCCAGATCACGGAATAACTTCACGCGCGATGTTTCGACCATCTTTTGCCGGATTACCGGAGCCAGAGAGGCGATGACCAGAACGATCCAGAAAAGGTTGAGAAATTCCACGTTTAACCCTCCACGAACCTGTTACCAGGGAAATTGTTCATCTCGATAAAATGAATAAGCCGGTCTTCCGATGGAAAACACGAATCCCATAAACAATCCAAACAGAAAACCTCCGATGTGCGCCCACCAGGCGATCCCGCCGTTCACAGCCCCGCCCACCGTGGCAAGAGATTGTAGACCAGAGAATAGCTGCATGACAAACCAGAACCCGAGATAAATGATCGATGGTATCTCAATGAACCAGGGGAATATAAAAACAGGAATTAGGGTAATAACGCGGGAATGGGGGTAAAAAAGGAAATACGCGCCTAGAACTGCCGCGATCGCTCCACTGGCCCCAATCGAAGGGATCGGGCTTCCGGGGGTCATAACCACCTGTAAAACTCCAGCTGCCACACCACCCAGTAAATAGAAGAAGAGAAACCTTCCCGATCCCAGGCGGTCTTCAACATTGTCGCCAAAGATAAACAGGATCCAGATATTACTAAGAAAATGCCACCATCCTCCGTGAAGGAATTGATGGGAGATCAGCGGGATCCAGCTGACCGGGTCAATAATAGATACATTTACCGGAACCAGGCCAAAAGTGTGAAGGAGTTGTTCCTGATAATTGGATGGCAGTGACAGTTCGAAAAAGAAAACAACCGAATTGACAGCGATCAACAAAAAAGTGATCACCGGAAATATCCTGGATTGAATGGTGTCTTTAATAGGCAGCATGGCTGGCAACCTTCCAACATGTGGAAGAAATGTAATTATATTTTATATCGTATAATCGCAATCATGCCAGTTGAACCTGATACAGTGAAATCTGCCAACCGCCAGATCGCCCGCGCCGCCGGAACCGTGATGGCGGCTTTCATTCTGAGCAACCTTATCGGGCTCATTCGGGGCATCCTTATTCTGCGCGGATTTGGGACCGGGTTGGAAATGGAAGCGTATAACACGGCCAACCGGTTGGCAGAAACCCTGTTCAACCTGGTTGCCGGCGGGGCGCTGGCATCCGCTTTTGTTCCCACTTTCACCGGTTTTCTCACCCGCAAAGAAACAAAGCGAGCCTGGCATCTGGCATCAGCCATCGCCAACCTGGTTCTGGTCATTCTTATGGCAGTCAGCGCTCTTTCTGCCATTTTTGCCCCTCAGATCGTGCGTTATTTGCTTGCCCCGGGTTTCGTGGACGAACCGGCTAAATTTGATCTAACTGTCCAACTACTCCGGGTTATTTTGCCATCGGTGGTGATTTTCGGATTGAGCGGACTGATGATGGGGGTATTGAATGCTCATCAGGTTTTTCTGTTCCCCGCTCTCGCGCCATCCATGTATTCTCTGGGGATCATCTTCGGGGTTGTCGCGCTTTCCCCTACCATGGGAATTTTTGGTCTAGCCTGGGGAACCGTCCTCGGTGCGGCCTTGCATTTACTGGTGCAGATACCTTCGTTGTTGCGCCTGAAATTCACGTACAAACCAGTAATGGGCCTTGAGGATACTTCCGTCCGTGAGGTCGGTCGTTTGATGCTTCCCCGCTTATTCGGAGCCGGAATTGTACAATTGAATTTTTGGGTAAACACCAACCTGGCTTCACGCCAACCCGAAGGAAGCCTGACGGCGATCACCGCCGCGTTTACCCTGATGATGATGCCGCAAGCTCTGATCGCCCAGACCATTGCCATCGCGTCACTGCCCACCTTTTCTGCGCAGGTTGCACTGGGGAAAATGGATGAAATGCGCTCTTCGCTGGCGTCCACGCTCCGTGCTGTGCTGCTGTTGTCCCTTCCGGCCTCATTGGGACTTGTTCTTCTGCGTGAACCGGTTATCCGGCTCCTGTATCAGGGGGGGCAATTTGGCGACAGGTCGACCGAACTCGTTTCCTGGGCCCTGCTCTGGTACGCTGCCGGCCTGGTCGGGCATTGTGTGGTTGAGATCGTCAGCCGCGCGTTTTATGCTCTGCATGATACCAAAACTCCGGTGATCATCGGGATATGTGCCATGAGCCTGAATATTCTCTTCAGTCTGATGTTCACGCATCTCTTTTTACAAGCCGGGTGGATGCCCCACGGCGGCCTTGCCCTGGCCAATTCACTGGCTACCGGTCTTGAAATGGGCGTTCTACTTTTCATAATGCGAAAACGGTTGAACGGTCTGGTTGGAAGAGAGATTCTTAACGCATTATGGAAAGGCGCGATTGGATGCCTGTTAATGGCCGCTACATTGATCCTGTGGCTGGGCGGCAGCGCTTCCATGCCGGTTTGGATCATTACCCTTGTAGGGCTTCTTCTGGGCCTGGTTGTTTATGCAGGCGCGCTTATTGTTATGCGAACCCAGGAGATCAACATCGTAATTCACGCAATTTTACGGCGCACCTTGCGCCGTGAGGCATGATTTTTCTATAATTATTGTTACCGGGAGGAATAAATTATGTCGATTATTGATGAGTTTTTCGAAAAGACAAAATACGCCCATCTTTCTGAATCTGCCCAACGCAAGGGAGTTCCCATACCGCCATTAGAGCTGCCCGTACCCGAAAATGCCAAAACCATTCCTTTGCCAACACCATCATCCTTAAACATGCCCGCGATGGATGTTCGCACGGTCATGGAGCAGCGTTCTTCCCTGAGAAAATACACCCAATCAGAACTCACCCTGGAGGAGTTCTCTTATTTGCTCTGGATAACCCAGGGCATCAAATCCATCACCGATCGACCTGTCACTTTCCGCAACGTGCCGTCTGCTGGTTCCAGGCACCCATTTGAAACGTACTTCCTTGCCAATCGGGTCGGAACACTTGAGCCGGGTCTTTATCGCTATTCTGCCCTTGAACACTGCATTTATCCACACAACATGGAAGTCGGAATCAACGAAAAATTGACTACCGCGTGCAAAGAACAAAGCCATATCCGCACCAGCGCGGCCACATTTTTCTGGGTTGCTGTTATTGAACGCACAGCGTGGCGGTATTCAGAACGTGCCGCACGCTATGTGCTGTTGGATGCCGGACATGTCTGCCAGAATTTGTACCTTGCGGGTGAGTCGATTCAATGCGGAGTATGCGCCATTGCCGCTTACGATGATGATCTGCTTAATGATGCGTTGGGCGTGAACGGCAAAGACAAGATGGTTGTCTATGCTGCCACCATCGGCAAACGCTGATCCGGCTTTTCTAAAATCAGACAGCCCGGTCGGCGAAGTTCAAACCTAGGTCGTTCGGGGTGACTGTTTTGCCCGCAAATTCATCGAATGATAAATTTTGCATTGTCCAGCCGCAGTTCGCTTTGACCCGTTCAAACAACGCGGAGTAGCTTTCCAGCGAGCGAAGCGCCCAATCCAACCAGAGCGATTCAGCAACTTCCTGCAAGCGGATGGCATCAGGTCCTTCGATCTCAGAGAATTGTCCGAAAGGCATCTCGTCCAATGTGACCAGAACATCACCCAGAGAATAGGTTGTGCGAAATTTTTCGTAGACCATGAAGGGTGAATAGCCCAGTGCTTCCAACAAAAGACGAGTATCGTCAAAGTTACTGACTTCAACTTCGATCTCTTTTCGCACACTGACGGTTCGATTCATCTGCGCGGGTCCTTTGTAGGTCAACCGCGCGATCTGGTCCTGCCGCAGCCGCAGCACCCGATGGTCCTTGGATAAAGCTCCGTCTGCGGTATCAAACCGCAGGTTCGTCTCCTTTACCCTCGGATGTAATATTTTTCCACCCAGAGCTTTGATACGCAGCTCCAACCGTGGCAGATCTTTCAAAAAGAATTTCACTTCGATTTCATTTTCAGTCATTCGTATTATCCATTTCGAATATGCGTTTTAATGGTTTCCCAGAAAATCAGGCAATACGCGACAAATGTCAACCCGGCTGAGGAAACCAGGGAAAAAGTCAGTGTAGATTGGGCTTCAATGGAACGGGCGAAGAAGATCCGGTCAATCCAGTAAACTATCAAACCGGTGAACAAAAGAATGGTGATCACTTTTTTCCGATTAGTAATGGGCAAAAACACAAATAGTCCCGCCAGAGTATACACCAATCCGGTAATAATTCCATTCACGTTCAAATACCAGGTACCGGGTTGAACTCCCAACGCCTCATACAGATCATAATTTGCCACCGCATGCGCAAATCGAATCCAGCCGGTGATTGCCACAAACCATAAACCCACAACGGTAATCCACAGACGCGTGTGTAATTTCCGGAAACGACGTGACGCGCCTGATTTCACTCGAGTTCAATGCCCCACGCATGCACATGCGCCGGTTCACCATCACGCACGGTCCGTACTTCAAACCGCAGTCGTGTGACCGGTTCATTTGTTGCCAGGGGGATTATCACGTTACGGATCTCGGTTGATTCCGAGACTGTCAGACTTGAAACACGAGGATTATCGGAGCCTTCGGGTAAGGCATACACCGTAACCTGAGTGGCTGATCCACCAACCATCACCCTTGCCAGACGGTATGCCGTTGGTTTTGACAAGACCACCTCAACCACCAATGGATTGGCTTCCACAGAACGCACAACCGTACCGGGATCATGGTCGAAAAGCAACTGAAGTTCTCCCATATCCAGTTCCGATATGGCCGCATCGAGTGTTTCGCCATTAACATCCACACTGTCCACCCGGAGAATATGAC
>JAAYYW010000221.1 GCA_012515195.1 Leptolinea sp. | reverse complement strand
GTTAACCGTCAGAACAGGAAGCGTTTTGTCTATTTCCAATGTCTCTGAAACCACGGTGTAATTATGGTACTTGTCGTATGCCGCGAAGTAGTATGTACCGCTTTCGGTGATGTCCGGCTCAGTGCCCTGTGTGAAGGCTGTCGTTGTTGTTTCGCCGTCCTTTAGGTAAAGCAGATTCAGCTCTTCAGGGACGCTGTGGACACTTTCCAGCCTGGCGACTGCCGTTTTAATATCCCCGGTATCAGGATCGACGGTATAGGTCATACCAAAAGTTGGATTTTCTCCGCTGGTCCTCACGGTCAGAATCTGCACCGGGGTGGTATAGGGTATATATTCGGTCACCAAATTGCCTGACTCGTCCACCGTCATTTTTTTGTCTGCCGACGAGACCATGAATTGATAGCATAGGTCTCCGCTGCTTTCCCCGTCAAGCAGCGCTATCAGTTCATCAGAGGAGAATGCATATACACCTGGACCATCGATTAACAACCCCTCTGTTCCATATTCCAAATGCGGGATTTTGTATACAAGTTCTTTCCATTCACTGGATTTGGAAGGATCGGCCTTATTCCATACCTTTACATAAGCATGGGTTATATACAATACATCCACACTTCGTTCTTCATCCGGATCCCAGATATGCTCATGCCAAAACAATAAAGGTGTATAATCTGCTTCCAGATAGACCGTGGAAGGAACTTCCGTGCTAAGGAATATTTCATTTGGCCTTACCCCGGGAGAAAGCTGGTATTCAGTTTTGACAGGGACAGAAATTCCTCCGATATTGATATTGCTTTCTATGGCTTTTACACCATAAGAATTTATGGTACTTCTGTCAATCCAAACGGGCGTAAGCATAAGACCATAATCTATACTATCTGCTCCATCTACCGATTTTCGGTCAACGCTTACCTGCAAAAAGTATTTTCCTGTAGATAAGTCCACACCTGCCGGTATTTGCACTACCTGGCTTGTGGCTGCTTTGAGAGGAGTCTTGTATACACAGTTCCCATAATATTCATCATATACCAGTTCAAAATAGGTATACTCGCTATCAAAATCAACATCGGCGATCCCGTAGTCAGGCGCCTTAATATTGGCAATATCAATCCTTAAATTGTTACCGCCAAAACTCCGGAGGACCTGGGGTTTATTGTCGAGAAGGCCCTCGAGCGTATAGTCCGGGTTCATCCCCATGGCCAGTTGAACATTGCTTTCAGGCATCCCATCATCGGTCATGGGGGTAATGGTTATAGAATGGACATTATCATATAATCCTGTACCGCATATAAAGTTGAAGGAATAATTCATATCAACATAATTGGCGGTGTTGGGGATAATCAACTGTAAACCGCCGTTGTTCAGTTGCAGATCTGTTTTATAAGCCACAATGAGCCTGACATCTATCTTGCCATAGGTGTTGTTGAACAACCCGCTCAATTCCACCTGGCCATCATTCATAAAAAGATCAACATCACCCCAATAATCCCCAAGATCCACCAGCTGGTCAATGGTAATCGAATTATAAACATCCTCCGAGACAGTACATCTTCTCCAATAAGCAAAATAATCAGATGGCTGAATATCCGGACTATTTACAGATTCAGCCATTATAACGTCTGTAGTGGGTATGCCGAAAATATCATCAATAACAAAGGGGTTGCCGCTATCGGCATCGGTCGTCATTAAAGCGTTTTTCACCCAGTATTCGTTCTCGGTGCCCTCGCGCTTTATCATTATAATAGAAGTAGCCTTTTCCGAATCAAGCTCCTTGAATATGACGCTGTGCTTTGGCAGGACGTCCCCCGGGTCTGTAATGAACTCAAGCTTAAACTCCGGTTTTCTGAAGTCACAATCAAAATCAAACAATTCAACCGTAACGGTACCATTACGATTGAGGGTTCTTATGTACAGGTCATAACGATGATAAACTTCCGAAACAAGACCGTCCTTTTCAATTTTGAAGCTCTTGCTTCCCGCGTCTCCTGTGTTGTAGTTTATTATTTGGGTCCATCCGTTCT
>JAAYYW010000019.1 GCA_012515195.1 Leptolinea sp. | reverse complement strand
TCAACAGCGCTATCCCCTCCGCCAACCACAGCAACAGATCTTTCTTTAAAAAACCAGCCATCACAAGTGGCACAGTAAGAAACACCTTTCCCGGTAAGCTCTTTCTCTCCCGGTACATTCAGGTGGTTGGGACTGGCACCTGTGGCAATAATTAAACTTTCTGTTTTATATTCCATCAAATCCGTTGTAACGCGAATGGGTGATGTAAATAGGTCTACCGCAGAAGCGACTGAAAATTCCACCCGGGCGCCGAACCGTTCAGCTTGTTTTTGAAAAAGTTCCCCAAGTTCAGATCCGCCCACCCCTTCCGGGAAACCCGGATAATTTTCAATGGTGTGGGTTGTGGCTGCCTGTCCACCTAATTCCATACCGCTGATAACCAGCGGCGATAATTCTGCCCGCGCGGCATATAATGCTGCGGACATTCCAGCCGGCCCAGAACCAAGAATAATAATTTTCTCTATGTGGTTTTTTGGATCCGGATTACTGTCTGGTATTGCTGTCATTATTAAACGCTCCAATATGTAAGTACAAGTTGTTCCCGCGGAAATACCTGTTTTCCGGATTGGTTACAGGCATATACAATCTTTGTTTTTTTTATCTTTCTTCAATTGATTCCCAACTGTTACTCTTCCCGCGTAAGAATAGCACGCGCGGGTGCCCCATCCGCTCCATCAATCTTCAATGGAAGGCATATCAACGTATAGTCTCCAGGTTCAATATCAGAAAGGTCAATTCCCTCTAGCAAAACAACCGATGCTTTTAGAAAAGCTTCATGGGTTGGGCGGCTCTTTTTAAATGGAGCAACGGATAAATAATCAATCCCAACCAGCTTGACATTTTTTTCGACCAATGCTTTGGCACCATCTTCATCTATACCGGCAAACTCAGTCCGAAATTGCGATCTGTATTTGCTCCAAAAAGTCGAATTGTAAGTTCTAAAAAGAACGCGTTCTGTCCCCGGTTTAATACCGCACGCATTAACCAAATCTTCTGTGATGACAGAAAAATCATCCGGTATGCGTATAACTTGCACAGGGCCTACAAGAGCATCCAGTTGAAGGCTCTCAATCGTATTCCCTTCCATCAGAAAATGGTAAGGAGCATCAACATGCGTTCCTGTGTGACATCCCATATCCATGCGAGACACATTGGCATTGGCGCCCTCTTCGATCCGGCTAACTCGTTCTACAACTGCTTTCGGGTCTCCAGGCCAAATCGGTAAATCTTTTGATATGGGAACTGTTATATCCCAAAATTTCATGCTTTCTCCTTCGCTATACTTCAGTAAAGAACATGTGATATCCCCATGGGGGCAAGTTTACGAATAACCCTTCCGAAATGATATCTTTACCATCTTTTCCGAACACCTCATCTGTAAAGAGATCGTGTAGATCAAATTTCAATTCTATCAAATTCTCCCACGGAAGCTTTATTCTACCTTGGGAAAAATGGTTTGAGTAATTGATAGCAACTAGATATTTTTTCTTACCGATCTCCCAACCATAAGCGATAATATCTTCTCCCGTTTTATTATCTGGCCAGGTGGCAACCGGACATAAATACCATGGACCTTCATGGCAAATTGTACTGGCAAACCTAATCAATTTTTGATAGAACTGACATAAATCCAAATCGGGTGTTTCACTTTGCCGTCGTCCCAATAATACGTGGTTCCTTCTTTTTCGTCCTTCCCACTGTCCCTCATATATCAACAAAGCGCCTGGCAAGGTTGAGGTAAGAACTGAGGCGGCACGCAATCGATCACCAGGAAGAATTTCAGACACCCGGTTCTCATCATGATTTTCCAGGAAACGCAACAGTCTTGACTGATATCCAAATTCAGACTTTATATGCTGGCGAATCGTTTCCGCGTTTTCGTGAATGACCCTATCATAAAGTCGTTTATCATAGCAATAATCAAAACCGGTCTGCATCAGGTCCCACTCCAAACCCCAGTAGACCTCTGCAATAAATAGCATATCAGGGTATGTCGCTCGCGCAGATGTTATAACATCATCCCAAAACTCGTTATTTGCGGGTATTCCAGCCCTTGATTGCCAGGTATAAGAAAAAACTCTACTGAGCATGAGCATGGCCATATCGCAACGGACACCGTCACAAATCCCTCCGATCATTCTCAGAACATCGGAAGCAGCATCTCGATATTCTTTGGAAAAAGCATTCAACTGGGCAACATCCTGCCAGGGTGGAAAGAAAGGGTCACGTCCCTTCGCAACAATTGCATCAGCTGTTTGGAAAAATTCTCTGGGGGCACGAATAAGATCAACTTCATCACCGTGAACAAAAAAATTCGAGTTCTTCGTCAACCATGCGTGATCTATTGCCACATGATTTGGAACGAAATCAAGAATGAGTTGTATACCCCTTTCTTTGAGTGCTTTCCTCGCCTTTTTTAAACCCGGGAATCCACCAAATCGAGGTTCAACGACATAATCTTGCACACAATAAGGTGAACCTGTAAGATCATCAGGGCTCCAATCAGGTAATGACCGGGAGTATTCTTCATAAAGATCTACATTTTCTTCACTGATCTTTTTTCCGGATGGGCTGCGTTTCCAAATACCCATAAGCCAAACCGCATTAAAACCCATTTCGGCCAATTGATTCCACTCCTGCGCTGGTATATTTCCCAGATTCAGAGTTTTTCCATGTTTTTTTTCAAGGTCATTTATCCAAACCCACGTATTGATCTCGGCAATGATAAGCTTTGTTTTTCCCATTACTTATTCCCCTCAATAAAATACTCTAATATAGATAAAAATAGCATTTCTTATCATAATTTGCAAACATGCAACGAATCGAATGAAAAACCGTATAAAATATTGAATAGTAAAAGCCTATTACCGGAAGGTTCCGGAATTTTCTGGAGGAGAAAATGAAATCGTTCATAATTAGGATACTGATTAACGCGGTCGCACTCGCAGTTACCATAATGTTTGTTCCAGGGATATATTTCACTGGAGGCATTGACACACTTCTACTACTTGCCCTTATATTCGGAGTAGTCAATGCGATAATCAAACCTTTGTTCTCGTTGCTTACCTGTGGTTTTTACGTTGTAACACTCGGCCTGTTCACATTCATCGCGAACGCCCTTATGCTTCTTCTTACCAGCAATATCGCCACGACAGTTGGCATCCCGTTTGAGATAGAAAACTTTTGGGCTGCCCTCATTGGTGCGCTGGTTATTAGTATTGTTAGCTTTGTTCTTTCCGTCATGTTTGATAAAAAGAATTAAAGATAATCGCCCTTTTTCCGAAAAGCACCGGAATTCATTTGACAAATTCCGGTGCTTTTTTAATTGCTTAACTTTGATAGTTTCTGACACATCATCACTTTATAATTAACATATATCGCTTTCACTCGAGGGAAAAATGCGTGAAGTTGCCGTAATCGGAATAGGACAGACAAAAGTTGAAGAGCATTGGGACAAGTCCCTTCGTGAAATTGCCGGTGATGCCGTGTTACTTGCTTTACAGGAATGTGGCATGGATTCAACGGAAAGCATCTATGTAGGTAACATGATGTCTGGTTCCGCTAACCACCAACAGCATCTTGGCAGCTATATCGCGGATTGGGTTGGAATGCGCTTTTCTGAGGCTGTACATATTGAATCTGCCTGTAGTTCTGGCTCCGCAGCCTTCCGTGCAGCGGTTATGGCTATCGCTTCCGGTTCTATAAATTCCGCCATCGCGGTAGGTGTGGAGAAGATGACTGATTCACCGGGCAGCGAGATCACAAGCCAGCTTGCCACTGCAGCCGATGCAGACTGGGAAGCGGATATGGGGCTATCTTTCGTTGCCATTAACGCTTTGCTTATGCAGCGGTACTTACATGAATATGGCTGGGACAAAGATGACTTTGCCGGATTTTCCATTAATGCGCACGCCAATGGTGCGCATAACCCATATGCTCGTTTTCAGAGCCCCATAAACAAATCCGCTTATCAAAAGGCACCTATGATCGCTGATCCAATTAACCTCCTGGACGCCTCACCCATGGGAGATGGAGCCGCAGCAGCGGTTCTGGTTCCAGTTGAAATGATCAAACGACCAGGACAAAAGATGATAAAGATAGCTGCATCCGCTGCGGCGACGGATACAATCGCTTTGCAGTCACGAAAAGATTCGACCTGGTTAACTGCCGCAGAAAAGTCGGTTATAGAAGCCTATTCCCAGGCGTCGGTTAAACCAACAGATATCGGGGTATTTGAACTGCATGACGCATTTACAATCATGGCCGCCCTGTCATTAGAGGCCTGCGGATTTGCCGAACGCGGTCAGGGACCGCGATTGGCCATTGAGAATCAGATATGCCCCAAAGGACGCATACCTGTTGCCACCCGTGGTGGCCTGAAGGCTCGTGGACACCCGGTTGGCGCAACAGGAATGTATCAGATCATTGAGGTTGTACAACAACTTCGGGGAGAAGCCGGAGAAACCCAGGTGGAACGGCCTGTTTATGGTATGGCGCAGAATATCGGCGGAAGCGGATCAAACATCATTACTCATATTCTCAAAGCAGAACACTTTTAGATGCCAGAGATTGATAGGGAAAAGATCCAAGTCTACCGTCAAGGTACATATCGCTGTGACCCATCACTCCGATTACATTCTCAGAGTGATGCTGTATCGTATGTAAACCATCGTGGCTTTGTATTCTTTTGGCCCATCAAAGGGATTTCCATGCCTAGCCTGTGGGTGGCAACAGCAGGAGACCGTCCAGTGGCAGATGAGCATGACGATCCGGGACACATAACCTGGAATTGGAAAGATGAACTTCTGGGTAAAGGTATATGGTATTACGGGCGTGTTCTTGCCAGAAAGAACTGCATGATCTCTCTCGACTGCCTTCCCTCATTCTACGCCCTGTCTCCTAATTTTGGTGACCCCGAAAATGAATACCTAGATGATTATCGTTCCGGGTATCTATCGTTGGAGGCTAAAAATGTATACGAGGCCCTTCTTGGTAATGGGGCACTCGATTCGATCACCCTTCGTAAATCCGCCCACCTGACCGGGGCTGGCTCGGAAAGCCGGTTTAATAAAGCGCTGGAAGTTCTTCAAACCAGCTTTCGAATAGCTCCCTGTGGCACCAGTAAAAATGGCGCATGGCATTATTCGTTTGTGTACGATGTATTTCATCGGCAATATGGAAATGCCATCAACCAATCGCGAGAGATTTCCGAATCAAGTGCCCGAACAACTCTACTAGAAAAATACATTGAATCCGTTGGTTGCTGCTCATCCCATGACATCTCTCGTGTGTTTCGCTGGTCGGCAAGTGAAATTCATAAAACCATCCAATTATTGGTTGACACTAGCAAAATTATCACCGATGTAAGAATTGTTAACGAGAAGGAAGATCAAATCTGCCTTTCAGATTTATTTTAGAACACTGTCTTGTAAACTACATATAATTATTCATATAGTAAAACAATTGCTATACCGGGAAGGAATGTATCACCATGGAATTTCACATTTCACGTACTGCTCGGGATCGCTATCAAGTTGAAAAAACACTATTTTCATACAATGGCAATATAGTATTTGCCAATTTCCACGCTGCGCGCCTTTTCGCACAGCGGATGAATTCAAAACGTGATGTGATTCGATTCCAGGAAAAGGCGGTAAAAGCCGGCCAGATCAACGCACTTGGTTTGATTGATGAGATTCTTCACTTTGTTTTT
>JAAYYW010000220.1 GCA_012515195.1 Leptolinea sp. | reverse complement strand
TTTGGTAATGGATACAGTTTTCTTTGGTATATATTGTTTGTTAATGGTCTTCTATTATGCCGGATGGTTGCGCTATATTGTCACCGGACGGCAATTTCGCATGTTGTTTGCCCCGATGAGCCGTGTCCCCATTCCGATGGCGATAACCCCAGTTCTGGCTATTCTGGCTGTGGCTGTCAATTTCCATTCGTGGCCGCTGGCAATTTCTGCCCTGATTCTAGGATTTGGTCATATACCGGTAAGCTGGCTGGAATGGCAGCGTTGTTTGACAGCAAGTCAAACCAGCCGGGAATAATGATAAAGATATTTTTGATAGAGTGTCTTGGAACGTATTGAAAAACATAATACAACAAATAAATCCGGTTACAATAACAAAATGCTTGAACTATATTTACGCTTATTTGTTGTTTTTACAAAGGTAGCCCTGTTTTCGTGGGGCGGAGGTCCAGCGTCGCTGGCCTTGATGCAACGCGAAGTGGTTTCAGAAGGTTGGTCCACCCCGGATGAATTTGCCAACGCGATCGCCCTGAGCAATGCCATGCCCGGCCCTACAGCTCCTCAGGCTTCTGCTTATGTGGGTTATCAAGTTGCCGGTGTTTGGGGCGCTGTTTTCGCAACTGCAGGGACGGTGTTGCCAACTACCATTCTAGTCTTGATACTGATAGCCCTGTTCTTTAATATTAAAGATAGCCCGGTGATCGTGGCAATGTTGAAAGCTGTGCGCCCACTAGTTGTTGGACTACTGGCATATGTAGCATTTGACATGTTCCGTACTGTGTGGGGAGTGCAAAACCTGGGAGTAGGTAAATCGCTGGCGATGGGTTGGGATAAGGCCTTGATCGCCGTGGTTACGTTCCTCATTTTGGTGTATACCAACATCAGTCCGGTGTGGTTGGTTCTGGCAGCGGCCGGGCTGGGTTATCTGGTGTACCGGTAATTTGTTTCTAGAAAAAAAGAACAATAAGTGGGTAAGCGGCACATAGGCTGATTACCCACTTATTTAGGTAATCTATATCCAGCCGTTTTCTTGATATTCTTTATATCCGGTTCCAATGAGCCTTTGGATTTGCTGCATGAGTTCGGTATCGATCTTCTTCATATGAAAGCAAGATTTTCCTTTCAGAAGGCGGCGCAATTCCGGTTTCAGGCTTTCAACCAAATACGGATGGGTATAGATCGGCATAAAATAAAAGCCAACATATCCCGATTGAATGATAAGTGACGCAAAGGATACCGTTGTTTTTTTTCGACCGTTGATATTGGCGGGTTTGTTTGTATACATCTCGTATCTCGATTCGTAGTCTGCGGTGACTATCAATGGCGGTTGGAGATCCGAAAGGATGATTTTTATTGAATTGAATATGTCTATTAATGAATCCATGATTTTCTCTACTTTTTCATAACCAATGGTTATTCATCATAACGGAAGCCATTCGGTAGATTCAAGTCGAGTTAAAACCCTGGCAGATTAAAAAAAATTATGGTTTGAGCACCAATATTCGGCTCCATTTAGGTGGAAGGATCAATACAGTCTGTTCGCCCTGCGCGGTCCATTCCACACCGGGGTTGAGCAGATCCACCCAGCAGCCATTGGATGCCTGCCGGTTAGACAATATAATCTCTTCTGTCTTGTCGGACGCGTTGACCGCCACCAAAACTTTGCTGCCGTCTAATTCGCGTTGGAACGCGAACTGTAGTGAGGCGACCAGCACTTGCTGATAATTGCCTGTGCGAAGAGCTGACAGTTCCGCGCGGATGAAGGCCAGCCGTTTCAGGTGATCCGGCAGGTCGGGTTGGGGCGCGGAGTCAATAGATGTGTGAAGGTCGAGGTTCGGGCGAAGAGGATCGTCGCTGCCATTTTCTTTGCGTCCGGCAATGCCCCATTCGCTTCCGTAATATATCGAAGGGATTCCCGGTATCGTATAGAGAAGGGTGTACAGGTTGAAAAGATCCGACGGATCCTTCAACTGACTGGTGACCCGGTCTACGTCGTGGTTATCGGCAAAGGAGTACAACAGCAGATTCTGATATAAGCCAAATTCTCCGAATTGCCGTTTTAGCGAGTAAGCAATCTCAAACAGGTTACGATCGTTGAAGCTGGAAAACAATCCCTTGTAACATTCATAGTTCGTACAAGAATCATAGCGACCCGGGCGAACCCATTTGGCGTAATCCCCATGGATCAGTTCTCCCATTAACCACAAGTCCGGGTTCCGGCGTTTACAGAATTCAGCCAGTTCTTCGTTGAATTCCATGTCGAGTTGATCAGCAGCATCAAGCCGGATGCCGTCAATGCGGTAATCCTGCATCCAGCTCTCAATGGCAAAGAAAAGATGATCCTTCACCTGTGGATTTTTCAGATTGAGCTTGACCAATTCATAATGCCCGTTCCAACCGTCATAGGTAAACGGATCGCCGTACGGACTACGGCCATTGAATCGAAGATTAGCGAACCAGTCGTGGAAAGGTGAGGATTCCCCGTTGGCCAGAACATCTTTGAAAGCCCAGAAATCGCGTCCCACGTGGTTGAAAACCCCATCAAAAACAAGATTCATGCCCCGGCTGTGTACCTCTTCACTGAGGGCAGCCATGTCGGCATCAGTGCCAAGCCGGCGGTCGATGTGGTAGTAATCTACTGTGTCATAGCCATGACGTGTGGACTCAAACACCGGTCCGAGGTACAGGCTGTTAAACTCCAGGTTTTGGATATGGTCGAGCCAGGTTGTAATCTTATTCAGCCGTGAAACGGGTTTGGCGAAGGGATCGTTCTGCTGCGGCGCGCCGCAAAACCCGAGCGGGTAGATATGATAAAAAATGGCATTCTGGATGGGTGTGTGCATGATATTCCTTTCAAGTACCTACCGGTAGGTATACTGGCAGGATAAAAAAAATTACGAATAGATGCCATGGCTGAATTGATGGACAGCCAGATGGGTGAATGGATCGGCGAATGTTGTAATCCCGTTAAGGTATTCGCCAATGTAGGTGTGTATCATCCCCAGGAAAGTGGCCGCGTACATCACATGCCGTCCGCGCATATTTCCGTGGTCCTGAACGGCCTGGATGAACAGGGATTGCAAAATCTGTTGTTGCTCCAGCCGGTAAGGCGTGATCGCCTGGTTGGGTTCTGAATCGATCGGGGCATACTGCATGGTGAGCTGCAAACGAAAGAAACGCGGGTTACCTTCTGCAGATTCGAAATACGTTCGGGCAACCTTTTCCAGTGAGGCGGGAAGATCGCGCTGGTAATAGGCGGCGTTCCGCACAGTTTCAATCAAACCTTCATACTGTGTTGCCAGAAGGGCGTCCAGTAATCCGCGCTTGTGGGAAAAGTAGTGATATAGTGTCGGCTTTGTCACCCCCGCGGCATCTACGATTTCCTGAATGCCAACTGCGTCGTATCCACGCGCGGAGAAAAATGAAAGGGAGCAATCGAGCAATGTTTCCCGGTTATCCATTCCGTTAGTATACCGTTCGGTATACTAACTGTCAAGGGAAATAAGAAAATTGGTTTATTTTGTCAGCTTTTCCGTGAGATATGCGCGGTTATTTCTTAAGGGGAAAAACGATCCGTGTTCGGTGTTTGTCAGGAGGGGTTTCCGGGCCGGTAAGGTAGTATTCAATGGCGATTCCCGTCGGTTCGTGGCCGGTGTCTGATATGAATTTTGATAATTCATCGTACACAGGTTCCATCGCTTCATACGGGCCGGTATAGACCGTTTGTGCGGCTGGCCCTGCAGGCAGACTGGACGGTTGGATCTCACCGTGTGGAGGGAGTGAATGGGATACTGGAATACCCAGTTCCACATCCAGATTCTGCATATCAAGGTTGTGATAGATGACAAACGGCTCGCCGGCAATAGCTTCCCCCTGTGTATTCATGTACTCCATAATGGCTTCATATGTTTGTCCGATCAACTGCGGAAGGTCTTCCGCCCGGGTGATCAAACGGATGGATAATGTAGGTGTGGCTGGAATCTCGACCAATTCACATATCTGGACCATATATGCCTCCATACATTAGCGAATGGGTTATTAAAATTATTGAAGATTCCATCGGGTATGTCAAGCATCAAGGGGTTAGCCGGTTTTTCCAAAACCGGATCTTCTAAGGGAGAAATGTCTTCGAAAGCGTACAGGCAATGGTTGACACTTCGTTTACGATGTTGCTGATCACATAACGCACACACTGACCTGCTTTTAGGGCGGCAATTTCAGGTTTCATTCCGAAATCAAGCATCAACCAGTGAAGCATTTCAGACGTCGCTCGCTGCAACGCGGTATCCAGCGGGCGACCACACCCAATGGTAAAAATAGAATCGTCTGTTTCTCCCCGGGGCCAGGCAATTACCGTATTTTTCTTCACAAATACCGTGAAACGAACGATCGCTGGAATTTCAATGGCTGCCCCTGTGATCTCACCATGTGATTGGGCAGCATGACAATCACCAATATACAGCAGGCCACCCTCCACATAGACAGGTAATTCAATGCGGGTACCTGCGGTCAGAAGTGGACAGTCCATATTGCCTCCGAAGCTGCCTGAGGAATATGATGTTATCGCCTGTGATAACGATGGCGCTACTCCCAGACAGCCAACCATGGGTGCTACAGGTATTTCCAGACCCTTCAGATCTTCAAATGGTTTGCCTGGACGGGCGATGGCTCTCTCACGGATAATTTCCCATGAAACCATTTGTCGGTCGGTGGGCAGGATTGCAAACAGGGCTGCTTCAATTGTATTGGACGTGGGAAATAGGTAACTCCAACCGTTATCGCTTGCCGGTTGGATCTCATCCAGTGTGATGGAAATGGTGTCGCCAGGATAAGCATCATTCACGAAAATGGGGCCTGCCAGTGGATTTGAGAAATCTGCCAAACGAATACCGTGCGGGTCGTAACCATGAGCATCCGGAAGGCTGAGAGTAACGCTGTCGCCCGGTTTGATATGTAGAGCGGGTGGTCGATTGGCAAAGGTTGGATGATATAGTTCGGGTTGGAATGAATGAAGAGTCATTTTTCTCTGGAGTCTGGTTTTTTCATGCGACTGGCAATAAAGAAAAGAATGGCAGGCAGTATGGAGATCACGAAATACGCGATAGTCCCGCCTGAGGAAATGATCAGGAAAAAGAACACAAAGGCGGTCACGATCATCACAATGGAACCGCTTTTCTCATTCCAGAACGGTATTATGTAACTGATCAACAAAACCAGGTGAACACTCTGCCCGAACCAGATCCATAAAGGCGGGGTGGCCTCAGGGGGTAGGAACCAGTATAGATGCGAGACGAATATATAACCCCAGACAAAGAACAAAATGATACATGCTAGTCGGGCTGAAACATGGATCAGACGGTGTGGTGTAAGCGTGGTTTTTCGCATTAGGTCTGCCTGGAAAAGGTCAATTTTCATAAATGATAACAGTAATATACATATCCATTACAAAAAATTGGACGTAATATTCCTGTTTGATGAAAAACCAATTTCTAAAAGTTTTTTCCATTCTCCGTTTCCGGTGAACGCGGGGATTTTGAAACTCACAAATAGAACAAACGCATATTAGTTGATATTCCAGTTTATATTTAAAAAAATTACCTATTGGGAGAGATTATGACAAAAGCATTACCTGGTCGTCAGCGTGTTCGTCTCAGTGTCTTATTTCTTTCGATGTTGTTGTTTCCCATAACGATGAATTACCTCTCGCCGTATGTCTCGATCGATGGAGCCGTCGGGGGGATTCTGGCAGCCAGCCCGGTTGTCTTTGCCGTGCAATTCATTTCCGCTTTGTTTTTTGGACGGCTGTTCTGTGGATGGATCTGCCCGGCGGGAATGCTTCAGGATGTGGCCGCGGGGATCAATAACAACCCGATTAATAGAAAAAAGACCGACTGGATCAAATGGGCCATCTGGATCCCCTGGTTTGGTACGTTAATGTTCTTTTTGCTTAAAGCTGGAGCTTCGTTGCGTTTCGATCCGTTGCATCTGACGGAGTCGGGGATTTCAGTGGATGAACCATTGAAATACATCACGTATTTTTCCGTAGTTTTTCTGTTTTTGGTTATCGCAGTTTTTACCGGCAGACGGGGTAGCTGCCATACCATTTGTTGGATGGCGCCTTTTATGATCCTCGGCCGTAACCTGGGAAATTTTTTGCACCTACCCGGTCTCCGGCTTCAAGCTGATTCGACAAAGTGTTCAAATTGCCAGGTTTGTACGACCAATTGCCCGATGAGCCTGGATGTGAATGGCATGGTTAAGGTCGGTAAAATGGAAAATCCAGAATGTATTCTCTGCGGAAAATGCGTGGATGGCTGTTCAAAGAAGGCGATCCGGTTTGTATTTGGGAAATTA
>JAAYYW010000003.1 GCA_012515195.1 Leptolinea sp. | reverse complement strand
TTCAAGTTTTATGGTGTGGATGAACAGGATCTTTTTATCGCTTGAGATATCTAGCGATAAAGATCCGGGGGTTAACGTTATTAAATTCGCCAGAAGAATGATCCCTGCTTCAGTTTTCAATTCGAGTGGGAACGCCACTACCGCTGGCTGAAGATCCATGCGCGGAGAAAGAATGGTAAACGCCAGCCGAAGGTTGGCTTTGATCACTTCGAAAATAAAAAACAGGACAAATTCAACGATCTTGAACGCGCGCGAAAAGTAAGAATTGGGAAGGGGGTTTGAGAAAGAAATTATCCAGAGAACAATGAAACTAAGAATAAACCCGAAAAACAGGTTTACCGGTTCGAAATTCCCGGAAAGTGCAGCCCAGGCAATGGCGAGAAGGATATTTAGAAGAATATGGCTCATATTATTCTCCCAGTACAACCCCAATATAAATTTCGGGATTCAACAATTGGTTCGCAGCGCTGAGCGTAAGCTGGGAGATGGGCTCAACAAGAAATCCAAACAGTAACGATATGAACACCAAACAGATAGTGGAAAAAACCATCCAACGGGAAACCTTCTTTCCAGGGTTCCGTAGGGGTTTTTCGCTATTTTTCAGGAAGGCTTCATTCCAGACCTTGGTCATGGAGTAAAGGGTCATGAAACTTACTGCCAGAGCGGTTATGGTTATCAGCCAATGATTGGTCTCTAATCCAGAAATGATCAAACCGAGTTTCGCGAAAAAACCTGAGAGGGGCGGTAAACCAGCCAGAGAAAGTGCGGGAATCAGAAAGAGAATCGACAACCAAACCCGCTTCTGATACAGACTGCCCATCTTTTTTAGATCGAAAGACCCAAGAACTCTCTGCATTATTCCAGCAATAAGAAAAAGGGCCGTTTTTGCCAGCATAATGTGAATCATGAAATATATAGTTGCAGAGAGTGATCCAGGCGTAAACAAACCTAATCCCATCAACAGGTAGCCTATCTGGCTGATAATGTGAAACGAAAGCAAACGGCGAATGTCTGTCTGGGCAGCAGCTCCCAAAACTCCGGTGACCATGGTGAACCCGCTGATCACAAGAATTATCGTGTGGGTATAAGCTATATCATTCACAAAGAGCATCGTAAAAACGCGGATCAACGCGTAAACACCGACTTTGGTAAGCAAAGCGGAAAACAACGCGGTTATTGTCACGGGAGCCGTGTGATAGGAAGCCGGAAGCCAGAAAAACAGAGGGAAAACGGCGGATTTTATCCCAAAGGCGATTAGGAAAAGAATGGCAACAACCGTGATCTGATGGGGATTTTGGATGGTAGGAATGATCCGGGATAGGTGAGCAAAATTTAACGTACCGGTCAAACTATACGTCAAACCGATAGCTGAAAGGAATAGTGTTGAAGAGAGCAAATTGATCATGACATACTTCATGGCGCCTTCAATTTGAGGGCGTTCACCACCATACGCAATCAGGACAAAAGAGGCCATTAAAAGGACCTCAAACCAGACATACAAATTGAACAGGTCGCCGGTGATAAAAGCACCGTTAACACCCATAATCAACAGAAAGAATAATGGATGAAATCCGTAACGGAGACGGGCCGGGTCAATTGCCGCTTTGGCATAAGCAACGATCACCAACGCGATAAACGCGGCTGCTACTAAAATCAGCGCGGAAAACTGGTCTATCACCAGACTGATCCCAAAAGGGGCTGGCCACCCTCCAATTTGCGTTGTCTGAATACCCGAGAAATAAACCTTGTTCAATAAATAGATTGAATCAAACAGGAGTAATCCACTCCCGATAAAGCCGAGGACGTGTTGGATGGCAGATCTCTGCCAGGCAATGAGGCACAAAATTGCGAAAGTAAGGGGAATAAGGATTGGAGTAGCGGTCATTCTAATTCCCCGCTATAAAGATCATCTTCCGGAATATCAATTTGTTGACAGGGCAGATCAGTATTCCGAATCTCATTCATATCATCAGATCCAACAGTCTTGTACACCTGGCGCATTAATACAATGGAGAAAGCAGTCACACCAAAACTGATGACAATGGCGGTAAGTATCAAAGCTTGTGGAACCGGGTCCGCGTAGGTGCTTAATAATCGAGTCTCTCCTACTGGAATGAGTGGTGGTTTTCCAGCCACCAGGTTGGCCGAGTCGAACAATAAAAGATTGCCCGCGTAACCCAACAATAACAAACCAATGAGGATTTTCACGAGACTGCGGCGTAAAACCATATACAATCCAGCCGCAAATAATGTTCCCGTGGCAATTGCGAGAAGAATATCCATTTTATGGTTCCCTCGCAAAAGTTAACATGATCCAAATAACGATTCCGATCACCAGAAAATACACCCCAACATCAAAAAGCAGCGGCGTTCCTACTTTTCCAATGACAGGAATCTCTATGGGATACCACATTCCAGTCATGAATTCTTTTCCCGTGAACAATGGGATAAGTCCACTGCACAACGCAATTACCAATCCTCCCGAAACCAATCGAACGGGAGAAACGGGAAGAAGACGGCGCAGCGCCTGTGGGCTGTTTGCAATGGCAAATAACATTAGCGCGCTCGAAGCTACCAGCCCACCAACAAATCCGCCACCAACTTCGTTATGCCCGCGTAGAAGAAGGAAAACGGAAAAAATCATCAACAAAGGCATCAAGTACCGCGTAGCGACGGGCAAAAGAATTGAACGCTGCATCAGGCTTCATCTCCTGTTAATTCCCGAGGGGGAGCCGCGGATTTGCGTTTGAATCGTGTGAGCGCGTACACCCCAATGGCCGCAATTGCCAGAACGCTAATCTCGCCCAGGGTATCGAAACCTCTGAAGTCGACCAGAATTACATTGACAACATTTCTCCCTTTCGCCGCGATATAACTGTTTTCCACAAAAAATGAAGATAAGAGAGAACTTGATGGGTGCGAGGAAACCAGGAGCATCAATACGGTCATCATCATTCCGCCGATACCCGCAACAATTAAGTGAAATATGCGGGTTCGTGTGGATGATAATCGGCTAAACCGTGGCAATTTGTACAATGCCAACACAAATAGGATAACAACCAGTGTCTCAATGGAAAATTGAACCATGGCCAAATCGGGTGCGCTATATAAAAGGAAGAGGATCGCGATGCTGTACCCAATAGAACCTAGAAGGGCAATTGTTGTCAGCCGAGAAGTCGACCGTGTGACTTGAATGGCAGCTGTAACAATTATTCCCAGCAGGATCACATCATAAAAACGTGGAGAGTTCCAATCAGGAATGGGAAAGGACGGCAGCCGCAAGACCATGGTTCCGACCACAAGAACAAATGTGGTGAACATGATCACAAGGATATAAATTCGCAGGTATCCATTTTGAAGGATGGCTGTTTGAAAGTTGGCAAATGAGATAATCCCTTTTATTACCCGGTTATAAAGATTGGCGGGTCCGATCGGTTCCAGTTGATGAAAAAACCGCTCAAAAGCCGGTTGGATTACTTTCCGAAACCGTATCATAAGAAAGCCTATCACAAGCGTTACAACGCTCATCATGAACATGGGAGTTACCCCATGCCAGAGTGTCAGTTTTTCCGGGTAGGCTGTTTGTAAAACTGATTTCAAGGCTGGTGCGATCAGTTTCTCGCCCATGTTGTATATCCATATACCGGATAGAAGACCTGTAATAGCAAGGATCAACGGAGGCCAGGACAATCCGGGTGATTCATGGTGCGCGCTAAATTCTGTTTCTGTTTTTCCGAAAAAGATACTCCATGAAATCCAACCCGCGATGAGTACATTGACCGCGTTTCCGATCAGTAATATCGAAGTGATAAGAACTGCCTGTGGCGCGTTCAGCGAGGTCTCGTAGATCAATTCTTTTGCCGCGAATCCAGCCAGGGGAGGTAAACCGGCCATTGACAAACCGGCCAGCAAGGCCCCAATCATGGTGACCGGAAGTTTTCCGGCAAGGTTTCCCAGGACACGTACATCTCTTGAACCAACCGAATGATCCACTCCACCGGCTGTCAGGAATAGGGAACCTTTGTACATGGCATGGACCATAAGAAAAACCAACGCCGTCTTTATGGAGAGGGATGTGCCGATACCGATTAGTAAAACCATGGTTCCCAGAGCAGAGACAGTGGTATAGGCCAGCAATTTCTTTAAGTCATGTTGACCGATAGCAAGCGTTGAACCCGCAATGATTGTCAAGCCGCCAACCGTGATCAGAAGAATTGACCACAGATCCAAGCCGCCGAATACAGGAAACATTCGGAAAAGGAGGAAAACACCGGCTTTGACCATTGTGGCAGAATGCAGGTACGCGCTGACCGGTGTAGGGGCTTTCATGGCGTTCGGCAGCCAGAAATGGAAAGGGAATTGAGCCGATTTGGTCATTGCCCCGATAACAATTAGTACGAGCGCTGGAACTGCCAGCGTATTTGATTTAATTAAGGCCGTTTGTTCCATCCAGACGCTCATCTCAAATGAGCCTGTGATGATGTATACCAGTACCAAACCGGCCAGCAGCACCAGCCCGCCGCCACCGGTAACCAGCAGAGCTTGCCAGGCAGATGCGCGGGATTGTGATTCATGATGGTCAAAGCCGATCAGGAAGAAAGAAGAAATACTGGTCAATTCCCAGAAAATGAATAACAGCAGCGCATTCCCGCTGACGGACAATCCAAGCATGGACGTCATAAAGAGGATGATGAGACTGTAGAAACGAGGCAGTCGTGAGTCGCCTTTTAGATATTCCCCCCCGTACCAAATGACCAGCGCCCCGATCCCAGAAACCACGGAAGCCATCAGCAGGGCCAACCCGTCTGTTTGAAAGGTTAACCATAATCCGAAAGAAGGAGCCCAGGGGATCGATATGAATGTTTCCGGGTTCTGGGTAGAACCAAGTAGTTTTCCGATTATTTGAATAAAAATGTAGAGTGGAAATAAAGCCAGTACAAGGCCAGTTCTCGACCTGAGATGTCTGAATAGATAAGGAGCTGCTATGGCTGCGGGAAAGCCGCACAATATGGTGATAACCAGTGACATCGAATGGTTTTCCTGTCTTTCATCCGTACGGATGCATCCTGGAAAAATTGGCGGTTTTTGCCATCATTCCGGCTGGACAATGATGGTTAAATTTATCATATTTAAAGTCGTAACAGCCAACGTTGTACCTGCCTGTGTTTACTGGTGGGGCCATTGTGGTATTGAAAAGATCCGTCTGCTTTCAGTCATTGATACGGGTTTCCGCTGTTTCCTGTAAGGCCATGTCGATGAACATGGCGGCAGACCAGCCGAAAATTGGCGCGGCCTTCGCCCCCGGCTGGCCGGTCAGAGGATTGTAGTATTCAAAAAAATCGGGCAATCGCATCAACATCTTTAGTGTCACCCTGCGCAGTTTGCGGGCTTCCTCCACAAAACCGGACCGCTCCAATCCCTCCACCAGCAGATAATTGACATTTACCCAGGTCGGGCCGCGCCACATCTGCTCCGGATCGAATGTTGTTTCATCGACCGCCACGCTCGGCACAGGAAATTTTGACCAAAATGTTTCTTTATTAAAAATATGCTTGGCCAGTTGTTCCGCTTTTGTCTTGTCTGAATTTTCAACCAGTAAAGGGAAAAGGCTGAACGGCGTTTTCAGTCGGATGGGTTGTCCATCTTTGCGTGCCAGGTAAAGGCCTGCCTCTTCATCCCATAGTATTTCATCTATCCTTCCCATCATAATAGCCGCGCGTTGGTTCCAATTGATTGCATCATGCGCCTCTCCGATCTCAGCGGCGATCTTCGCGAGATACTGCATTTGTAGCACCAGATACGCGTTTAGATCTGGCGAGCAGACTGGCATCCCGCCGTCCCACAGCGGGCTGTCATCCAACCCCGATGAAAAGGGATGCCCGTATTCGCACAGACCATCACCGTCACGGTCGTTACGGCGCAGCCACCAGGTGATCCACCTGACAACAGCTTCATAGGTTTCCTCGAGAAATTCCCGGTCACCGGTGGTTTCGAAAATCTTCCATATCGTCCACGCAAGCAAGGGCGGTTTTGTTACGTCAGCTTCGATGGGGAAATCCAGGTGGGTGACCGTACCTTCATCATGGATGGCATCCGGAAGCATGCCGTCTTCCCGTTGATGATCCAGGAGTATCCGTAGTTGGTCTTTGGCCAGTCGCACATGTCCATGCCGGTACGCGAGAGCGTGAAATAGAGCGTCCCATTGCCAAACGCCTACATAGTGAATTTTCGATGGCGTTAGCACTTCACGGGTTGTAAAGAAGCGGGTGGAAATAATCCCGGCCGCCATTAACCACCAGGCATACAAATATTGCAGGTGGTATTCCGGCAAAACCGGAGGAACACTCGAAAACCATTCTTCCCATCGCAAGCGGGCTTTTGTCAGAACGTCGTCTTCACTCTGAATGTATCGATTGAAACCCAGTCGTGGGGTGAGATTGACCAACATTCCCCCCTTGCCGGCTTGAACCATGAGCGTTACCTGTTGTCCGGTTTCATTAAACATCTCCAAATCGTTCTCAATGATCACCCGATTTGTTGTGTAAGCCAGGTTGCGTCGGATATCTCCGGTTACGCGAAGTACGCCACCGCGTCTATCGATTTGCCCCAGATCCATGTTTGCCCGGAAGCGGACACCACAGGCAGTCTCCGGCAATGAAAGGAAGAGAGTCTCGGGGTCAGCAAAAGCCAGCGTGAAATCGCCAATGTTGGTATGAAAAACCACCCGGTCAGGTTGCGAGTCCAATCTGGTTTCCAGTTCATTCCCAGATGCGTCAACGAATACCCATTCTTCCACGATCGGCGGGCGCTGGCGGTACGCTGATATACTGCGTGTCAGTTTGTACCAGCGTTCCGCCAGCCGGATGATCAATCCGCGTCCATTCTTCATCACCAGGATGCGCGACCCGCGTTCGGTGAACGGAATATGGGTAAGATCGATACGATTTTTAAGATCGGTAAGCGGTGAATACATAAAGTTTCCTTTTAGAGTAGTTTATTACCGCTACGTTCCAGTATAATTTTCTGTATGAGCGAATTCAAGTTCTATTCCCCCATTCAGGTTCGTTACGGCGATATTGACCCACAATGGCATGTCAACCATGCCCATACGGTCACTT
>JAAYYW010000219.1 GCA_012515195.1 Leptolinea sp. | reverse complement strand
TACAGAAGATACAATAGTGTTCCAGTTCACCCTGTCTTTGGAATATGACAACTTGACATTGCTGACAGTTCCGGTAGTAGTCCACGAAATGGGCAATCCTACTTCTGCCATTCCGATTTGCCCGTATACCGGAGCAGTTATCTTTAACTGCCTCATCACTCCGCTCATGTTATATGCAGCTTCCCTGGTCAGTACCCTGGAATTGTTATAGATGCGGCTCAACCTGCCGAAATTGTCATACTCAAAATATTTGGCCTTGTTATTGGCGTCAACCATAGAGACGGGTAAACCATATCTGGAGGAATAGTAACTGGTTGACACAAGGGATTTCTCCGGATAAAGCCGTATATCATCGATGTAAACGGTACCAGCTGTGGGACACCCTATCTCAACCCTGATATATCCAGGATTACCGACAAGTTTATCCTTCGCATGAATCTTCAACTCCCTGTATTCCCAAACCGGTGATGCCTGCGCCGTTACGTTCATAATGTCCGATATTGCAAACGGATCATCAACAGGCTCCAATTCACTCTCCAGAAGAGGCCACTTATTTGCGGGAACAGAGGCTTGTTTCTCCCTGAATTCAGCGGCAAAACAGGCAGTTCCACTTGTGACTTTTACCCACGCGCTGAGAATGTAATCCTGGTTGTTGTTCACAAGGAAATTGGCTGTCGGCCCCCATCCCGGTGATTCGACTTTGACACATTTTTCACCAAAATGTTTCTGTTCATCCGTTAATATCGATTGCTTCTTTTCCCATCCATTATTGTAATCCAGATATAGAGGATAAACCGGATTGGCATCATCATAATCGCAGGTATAAACTGACGATTCATGAAATGCGGCATTTGAAATTGTGCCGGTTATCCCACTCAGTTTTGGGTGATATACTGCAGTTGCAATCATATTTGACGCATTTACCGATGTACGCGGTCTTGAGAAAGCATCCACCTTCTTGATTTCACTATTCTTTACCCACCCGTCCGTATTGTACATCGGCCAGTTAAATACACTGTTGCCCGATGTCCATGAAAAGTCCTGCCACGCCCAGTACCTCTTCTGGGGAAGAAAAACATCGGAATTATCCATTACCTCACCATAGAAAGTTTTACAGCCGATTCTTGAACCGGGGCTGACCGAATCCATAAGTTTTGAAGGGAAATCTGACGATGTTACTTCTCCCGCTACAGAACCGGAGGTCAGATTATAAATGTTTTTCTTGACTAATTCCCGTCTGTTATACTCACCGACAAGTTCCATGAACGGGATAGTCCGGCCAAGCTTGTATTTGCTGACCAGTTCCTCATCCTTGTACTCAGTCCGTACAAACAGTGGAAGTCCCGTTGCCGCATCAAACATATCGAATCTCGTCTGCGAGGTAACACCGTCCACAGTCTGTGTAGTGCTGAGTAAAAATGGCTTGGAAAGAATGATATCGGCAATGTTGAGAAGCTTCCCGGCTGGATTGATTCTGATCGATCTTTGACGAATGAGTCCCGGCGACTGGTTGTCGCTGTTGCGGTCCACGCCGTACCTTGTCTTGACATGTGCCAGGCTGCTCAATTCTTCACTGAAGGCATATGTGTTTCTTTTCTCAAATGAAACTTTTCCGGAGCCGTCAATTAACTGCATTCTCTTTATCATTCTGACTATGGCTGAATGATCCCAGATCTGTTTGATAGTGTCAATGTCGGTTCCGTTGGCACCTGTGGAGTAATATAACTCCTTTTGTTCGACAACCGGAACCAGATGTGTCAAAGCACCATCATGAATGGTAATTTTGTCATCGTAGGTCCAGAATTCATATTTTTCTTTCCCATTAACAGGATTCCCGTCTTTATCTGCGGTCCAGACTTCCACAACCGGATAAATGACCGACAGATCACCGTTATTGTAGTTATATTCGGTTATATTCGAGTAAGGAGCGTAATCTATAACATTACCATCTACTGTCTCGCTCCCTGAACTTTTCACGAAAAATTCAGGAACGGCCGTTACAGGAAGAAGGTGCATCACACCGGCATCGGGATAGTTATACCTGGTAACAACCTCATCGAATCCAGAATTAGCGACGGTTTTTAATACGCGCACCCCATCACCCAATCTCGTTTTCTGCTTGAGAATATAAACGGCATCTATGCGTCTGTCGGTTGAATTCAACGGAAACTTGACAGGATGATCTATAGTCACCTGGTTTCCGGATATCCCGGTTATCTTATATACGAAATGGTAATTTTTGATATCACCGCCACCCATACGGTGGTATGAGCGCACAATGAGATAATCTCCTTCCTGCATACCCGAGGTACTTCCGCTGATCGTGATGCATATATTGTTATCGTATGTCCCATAATACATGGGCAGGTTCAGGTCATCCACACTTATAGTGCTATGGCAGGGAAAGTCACTTTTAATGTCGCATATTGTGGAATAACTGGTAAATGCGCTGTCGCGTCCGTACTCCACGGCGATTGAACCGCCTGAGGGCAAATTGATCTTCGACAAATTCCAGTGGGGTCCGCCGCCGGGGAAACCCCATGGATCGCTTGTCTCAGGTCCCATGTACGGAACTGATTCCTGCTGGTATTGAAAGGTAAAGGGCGGCAATTTAGCACCGGATGCGCCTTCCATCCTCAAGCTGCGCAATGTCAACCTCCCTCTTCCGAAATTAGAGGGCCCACCAATGGAATTGGGAGTATTCGGTGCAAGATCATACGTATGGTTAAACAACACCCTTTTACTGTGAATAGGAAATGGAAGACCGCCGGTATACAGGTATTCATAATCGGCCTTCTCTTCATCCGACATCAGTCCCATTCTCGCTTCAATCGTTGCCGGATCAAGTGTCCCGGAAAGAAAAGGTGATTCGATCTTTGAATACCAGGCAATTTCCTTCAATCGTTTCTGCACGCTGTGAATCGGCGCTGTTGTATTAATGAAAGATGTAAAAGCAAGCACGGAGCTCTCAACTGCAAAGCCGCTGTAAGGTGTTCCATGATCAATATGATCCGCGCACCATCTATCCGGTTTTTCTATGCCCATCTGGCCCTGAAGCAAGCCAGTGACAAAATCGGATCCCTGTGAACCTTCGCTGTGCCCTTTTACATAAGGTACGACAGCCAGTTCCACATCGACAGTTGTTCCGTCGGCATTGAGTTTTATCGTGCATCCGGTACATTTTATGTATTTTGTCATT
>JAAYYW010000218.1 GCA_012515195.1 Leptolinea sp. | reverse complement strand
TGGTCCTTTTGGATTTGATGATGCCCGACCTCGATGGATGGGATGTATATCAACAGATGAAAGCGAACGCAAAAACCCGAAACATCCCTGTAATTGTCATTACTGCGAAAGCTCAATCAATCGACCGTGTTTTGGGATTACGGATTGCCAAAGTAGATGACTATATTTGTAAACCATTCAGCCCCAACGAACTTATTTCAAGTATCGACAGAGTTGCTGAGAAAATTGAATTTCAGGCGTAATGAATAGCAATGCGGGTTGTAAAAATAACTAACCTTTCAAATACCAGTTCGATCCCATTAGAACTTGGCATATGTAGTAATTTTATCTCGCGGCTGCGTGGATTGATGTTCACCCAGTCCATTCCCATGGATGGAGGTCATTTTTTTATCAATCCATCAGAAGATAGAATAAACTCCGCTATCCACATGTTCTTTATGGAGATCGACCTGGCAATTATTTGGTTAGATTCCGCGGGAAAAGTCGTCGACAAGATTTACGCAAATCGATGGAAAACGCTGGCAGCTCCCTGCAAGAATGCCAGGTATATAATTGAAACCCATCCTGACCGTTTACGTGAATACAATTGTGGTGATGTTCTGGAAATCAAGTATGAATAAACCTTTATTTGTGATTATTTTTTTGTCATTCCTCTTATTTAGATTCTCTATTAGTCCTGTTTTTGCTCAGGATATCCAAGTTGGTCCAACGTACACTATTCAGCCTGGAGACACTCTTGGTGTTATTGCGTCCAAATTTGGAGTTTCCATTGACGACATTATTACGATCAATAACATTGAAAACCCCAATATTTTGGCTGCCGGACAACAAATAGTAATTCCTGGTTTGGAAGGCGTTACCGGAAACCTGACTGCGGAAACCATACCCCTTGGGTCAAGTCTCACCAGCTTAAGTGTGAAGCATCAATTCCCGGTTTCAATGCTTATTAAACTAAACAAAATTACAAGTCCAGAAGAGGTTTATGCCGGGTCAAGTTTGATCCTTCCGGTTACAGACCAAATATCGCTAAATCGATCCGTCGCAATACAACCGGGTGAATCAATCCTGGAAACAGCTGCTCAGGTAAATCAGAATCCATGGATAATGATACTTCAAAACAATCTTGAAAAATCCTGGCTTGCAAACCCGGCGATCCCCCTTTTATACGCGGGGAATAGTAACGAGCCTGCTCAACAAATTGGAGCACTTCCTTTTCTCACCAGTCTTTATTTTGATAAACTCCCAATTATTCAGGGGCAGACAGTGAAAATCACAGCAACGGGTGAACAGGGTCTTTATTTAACCGGTTCCCTTTCAGGAAAGGAACTTCATTTTTCCCCAACCGGGGACGGAAGATATGTGGCTCTCCAGGGCATAAGTGCGTTAACAGACCCTGGGCTGGTGGATTTTTCTTTAGCAGTAAAAAAAACCGAAACATCGAAATTTGAAATATCACAAAAAGTTCTTGTACAATCCGGGTTTTACCCTGAAGATCCTCCATTGTCAGTTGATCCCCAGACAATCGATCCAATATACACAGAACCTGAAGAGCAAACTGTCAAGCAAATAACATCTACTTTCACTCCTCAACAACTATGGAGCGGGCAGTTTCGCGACCCGGTTGACGATCCCTGTTACAAATCAATATTCGGCGTTCGTCGTATATACAACGGCGGAGCGTATCTGAATTACCACGGCGGACTTGACTATGGTGTCTGCGCAAACTTGAACATATATGCGCCTGCTGCTGGAACCGTTGTGTTTACCGGTCCCCTTACCGCATTGGGAAATGCGACGTACATAGACCACGGACTGGGGATTTTCACCGGATACGGCCATCAGGCAGAGATTCTGGTCAATATTGGTGATCACGTTGAACCCGGACAACAAATCGGTATCATAGGTGCTACCGGTCGGGTCACTGGTCCACATCTTCATTGGGAAATTTGGGCCAACGGTGTTCGGGTCAATCCGGTACAATGGCTGGAGAATACCTATCCATAACAATTTTCAAGCTAAGGTATAATTATTTGCCTGAAAATTCTCAGATTGGGAGAATAGACATAATCAATGGGACAAAACAGCCTGACATTACAGGAAAATTACTGGAGTGAATTCAAATTCACTGACCAGGATTTGGAGTTCCTGTATAACTACTTATTAGAAATCGAATTACCACAAACAGCTGAGGAACTTTCAAAAGCACTTATCGCAAACCGGGTATCTCAGGCGATTGATACGCTTGTAAACCAGAAACCCGCAAATGGAAAACAATATTTACCAAAAGAGACTTACAAGGTCAATGATTTACTTGTTTTTCATGCTCTCGCAGGGAAACAAGGTACAGTAACTGACATAAGAAAATCTAATAATCCCAATTTACCGGATTTTGATGTTTTAACGGTCAAATTTAATGAAGAAAATATACGATTATTTGCGGCGAATCTCGATGATCATGAGCTAAATCAACCGCCAAAAGTGGACGTAAATGATCCCAATTTCAACCCAGAGATCATTTTTGAAAAATTTGGCGAGATAATCACAGAAGAAGTCTCAACAAATTTAGAATCTGTTGAAGACCTGGTAAGAATTGCCGGACGATGGTTCCCTCGGGCATTACTTGTTGATGTCAATATAGGCCACCTTAATTTGGTTGAAGCCGTACTGGATATGGCTAATGGTGGTCCCCTGCCTACCCGCGCATTAATGGAGCAAATAGAACTTCCAACAGATGTAAATTCGAAATTATCCGAGTTTTCTCTTAACCTGGCACTGGAAGAGGATGAACGCTTCGATGAGGTCGGACCAGCCGGCGAAACACTTTGGTTTCTTCACAGACAGGAACCGGATGGTGTAAGACAGCCGCCGATTACATTGAGATATGCAGGATCCTCCGTTGAAACAGGACCTGTGGATCAAGAAATATCTGCACAACTTCTTTCATCCGTTATTGATGAACTGGAACCGGATTCAGGAAAGATTGATTCAAAAGAGGAAGTGACAATTAACCTCATTTATCCCCATTGGCGCGCCGGTACGCTCCCTATGACCAGAGCTTTTCGGAAATTATTCCCTTCTGCTTATGAAGCACCCCGAGTTCAATTTAAATTTATAGATAAAGATAGTAAAGAAGAAATTTGTGGTTGGGTTGTCCGAACCAACAAATATGTATTTGGATTGAGAGATTGGTATCAATCTCTCCAACTCATCCCTGGAAATTATGTAACCATTTCAAAGGGTGATAAACCTGGAGAAGTATGGATATCTGCTGGAAAAAAGAAGGCTTCGCGCGAATGGGTAAGAACAGCTTTGATTGGAGCCGATGGCGGAATCGTCTTTGCCATGTTAAAGCAACTTGTAAGTGGATCATTTGACGAACGAATGGCCGTTGTTGTTCCTGATACCGACGCGTTGGACAAGATTTGGGAAACAGGAAATTACACGAAACAAGCGCT
>JAAYYW010000217.1 GCA_012515195.1 Leptolinea sp. | reverse complement strand
CTCAGTCATGAAGTGCTTGAACATGTCCAGAACGACCAGCAAGCCATCTCTGAGATCGTACGGATACTGAAACCGGGGGGACGTTTGGTTTTGTTCGTACCCAACCGGGGATACCCATTTGAAACCCACGGAATATACTGGCAGGGAAAATATCATTTTGGAAATATTCCGCTGGTAAACTACCTCCCTCGAGTCTGGCGTGACAGGTTGGCACCGCATGTCAACATTTACAACCGGCGAGATCTGGAGAAATTATTCTCCAATCACCCTGTGAATCTAATCCATCGAAGTGTGATTTTCGGGGCGTATGACAATATTATTTCCCGCCATCACGCCATAGGCAAGGTGTTGCGCGACATTCTACAGGGACTCGAAAAGACCCCTTTGCGGGATCTCGGATTATCACACGTTTGGGTTATCGAAAAAGATCAGTAGTTCCGGAAATCATAAATCCCACCCACTACCGGATATCTTTTCCCACAATTACCGCAGAAGAGTTCAGGAGTGGTATCTGGAAGGGGTGTCCGGCATGCCGGGCAGCAAAAGATCGTGTTACCTATATGACCTGTTTTACCAGTTTTTCCGTTAACCGAAGATCGGGTAAAAACACTCGGTGTTAACTGCCACCAATCACCGGTCAATGAGGCCGCTGAATCCAGCGCGGCCAGGAATTTAGCTGGAAATAGGCGTTTGAGCAGTCCTATCCGGAAATGAGATACCGTCACCTGGCGTTCAAGCGTAAACCCGGTCTTTTTCAACCAATTACGAATGGCCTGTGGATGGAAATCAAAGTTCAATTCAACAAACTCTACCGGTTCCAGGGAAAAGGGTGACCAATCCTGACGGCGAAGAATGTATCGAAAAATAGCTTTCAGGTTTAATTTGTTGGCATATTCCAGAATGAAAACCGCGCCGGGCTTCAGGCAATCATAGATCTGCCCTAACGCCAGCGGAGCATCTTTCATGTGGTGTAAAGTTCTGATCATTGTTGCCGCATCAAACTGGTTCATGCAAAAAGGCAAATGATAAATATCTGCGGCCACATAGCGGTACCTGGAAGTGTTGCCCAGGCGTTCATATGCCTGCTGTAATTGTGTGAGTGAATAATCGACCAGTGTAATGCGCTCAAAACCGGTGTATCGCGGGGAATTCCGCCCAGCGCCGGCGCCAAGTTCGAGCAAATCTGCCCCCCCCTGAGGCATTAACCGCTTTAATGCCTTTTCTTCTGCAGCGTCTTCATATGCACGTCCGCCTTCATCCCAGAAACTTTTCTGGTAGTCTGATCCTTCATAGCTGCAAACAGGCGGTGTTTTCTCCGTCATATAATCTGTCTCCGTGATGGAAAATGCGTCCGGGCAGGTAACCCGGCGGCACCCAGAGGGTCCTCCTTACCGTTGCTTCTTCTCAGATCTGGCGGGGTTCGAAGGATTCTGCCGCGCCGGTCCCACCCGAACGCGGCGTAAGGATACCGTAGGAACGAAGGGCTGTCAATCATCCGCTTGAGCCTGTCTTTTCGATCATGTTCACACTGGCAGCGTAAAACCCTCTATAACACCTCGCGCCGCCTTGCTTTTCATAATACAATCCCAATCATACTATTTATCAACATATAAGGGACAAGTAAGGACTCATGTCTACTTCTATTAGAAATCCGGAATCACAGCCCGACCACTTTACCGTTAGACTCATTCTTACATTTTTCAGTCTGGCAGCAATACTTTTATCTATTTTTGCCTGGAATACCATCGGTCAATCCACCCAACCCGGGCTGGAAATGGTTCTCATCAATATCAACCACGGCGATTCGATCCTGCTTCGTTCAACAAAAGGTGAAACTGCCTTGATAGATGCCGGGTATCCGGATGCCGGAACATTGAAATATCTAAATGAACATACCGTTAAGCACCTGGACCTCCTTATCGTCACACACCATGACGAAGACCACATCGGAGGGATTCCTGAAGTTTTACGGGCTTTAGAAGTGGATACATACATCGAAAACGGGCAGGTGATTGATACGGATTATTTCCATGAACTGGACAAAACCCTTCAAGAGACCGGTGTGCGTCGGAAAACCGTACGAACAGGCGATCGCATCCCCTTTGGCGAATTGACCCTGGAAGTGTGGAATCCGTCCCGTGCCAGGCCCGACGTGGTTAATAACAATTCAATCGTTCTTTTCCTACAGGTTGGAAAGGTAAGATTCCTTTTGACTGGCGATATTGAAACTCCGATCGAAGAGCGGTTGATCAATTCAAACCGTGACCTGAGGGTTGATATCCTAAAGGTGGCGCACCATGCCGGAAACACATCTTCCAGCCCTGCCTTTCTGGAAGCAGTTAAACCAAAGATCGCTGTCTATTCCGCCTCGAATAACTTCCCAGGGTTTCCCAATGAAGATACGATTGACCTTCTTCGGATAGCCGGGGCCAAGGTTTACGGTACGAATTTCAATGGCACAATAACCATAAACACAGATGGGAAAACCTACTCCATTTCAACAGAAACAGGGCAGCCTTTACTTCCATACTGATACGTATTCACTGTTAAGTATCCATAAAGCCGGGTTTTTTCTATAATACGTATTACCATCATTTAAATACAATGGTAATTATCGACCTTCTATATCAAAACCGGTATATCCGGTCAGAAGGGTATTTATGAAAAAAAACGAATGGATGATTTGCCTAATTACTTTCTCCCTTTTTTTATTGGGCTGCGTCGCACCTACCAGAGAGAAAGAAGGTACAACTCCCGTAAACACAATGGAATCATCCAGCGAAGTCCACCCGGTTGTGCGTTTGGCCGCAGGTGAGTGGGTACCATACACTGGTGAAACCCTGCCGGGATATGGATGTGATGCGCAAATCGTAACCGAGGTTTTCGCCCGAATGGGATTCGCGGTTGAAATTGAATTCTTTCCCTGGGCACGGGCTATGACGCTCGCCCGGAATGGTGAATATGATGGCACGCTTGAATGGGATGATACACCTGATTGGCGGGAATTTTTCTATATAAATTCCGAACCAATTTCTCCGCAGGAGTGGGTATTTTTTCACCGAAAAGATGATCTTTTTGAGTGGACAACGTTAAAAGACCTTACTGGAAAAAGGATTGGCGTCACATCAGGTTATATATACAGCAATGCTTTTTCCCACCTTACTAATAACGAGAGTCTGAGGTTTGAAGAAGCCAGCAGTGATGAGGCAAATCTTAAAAAATTGCTTGCCGGTCGGATCGACATCTTTCCCATGGAACGGAATGTGGGGTTGTCACTGTTGCAGAAAAACTTCCCACCAGATGAAGCCGCACAGCTCACTTACCATTCGCAATCGTTAGCTGTATTCGAGCCGTATCTTTTATTGACCAGAACAAACCCTGAAAATGATCTATTGATCGCCCGGTTTGATGAGACTTTTATAAACTTCCGGAAAGAATCAGGTTATCAGCAGATACTCGATGAGTGTCAACAATAATTCATTTCTTCATTCTTAGGAATAATTCGACCACGGCAGGATCAAAATGCTTGCCGCTGTTTTGACGAATGTACTCTATTGTCTCTTGCTCTGATATAGCAGGACGGTAATAACGGTCTGATGTCATAGCGTCCCAAACATCAACTACGGCGAAAAGTCTGGCTGCTAGTGGAATTTCCTCACCTTTTATTCCACGAGGATAACCAGATCCATCCCATTTCTCATGATGGCAATAAGGAATATCCAGCGCCTGCCGTAAGTATGAGATGGGATATAGAAGATTGTACGCATTCACCGGGTGCTGACGCATGATCTCCCATTCTTCCGGTGTCAATTTCCCCGGTTTGGTCAATATCGAATCGGGAACCCCGATCTTTCCCATATCATGCAGCAAAGCACCCCGCCGCACATTCACCAGGTCTTCACCGGATATTTCCATTTCCTGTGCCAGGCGGACAGTCAATTCAACAACCCGGCGGGTATGGTGCTCTGTCTCATGATCACGCAGGTCAAGGGCATTTGACCAACCCTCAAGAGTCTCATCATACGCGATCTGAAGATCAAGATTGCGTTGTTCCAAATTCTTCCACATGGCGGAATCGTTGATCGCGATAGCCGCCTGCCCTGCCAAGGTTTCCAGGAAGTTGATCCAATCTCCTGTTGGGTAAAAAGGCTTTTTTAATAAAACCTGAAGGAATCCTCTTAATTCATTTTTAATTGCCAGTGGGACAATAAATATGGACAAAATTTTTTCTGTTTTTGCCAATTCTCTGGCTTCATCCGAAATTTGGTATTTATTTAGATCATTGATCTGTACTGTTCGAAGCTGCAGGAGTTCCTTGCCAATTTCGGATGTACTCTCCAAAATTCGAGGTTCCATATAAGCTGTGGTTGAAAATCCTCTTCCTGCCAGGTAGGTCACCATACCGGAATCCGAATCGTATTCCATAATCCTGACAGAATCGACCTGCAACAAATGGATAGATTCATCCAGGAAAAGGTCAAGAATATTGGCCAGGTCAATGTTACTGTTAATTGCCGTGTCAATCTTCCGTAAACCGGTCAATTGAAGCAGCCGATGCTGCGTTTGCTCATGCAGATCAATCCGCCGGATCGCGTTTGCTGCAATATCAGCGATCGAATTCATGGTTTTGATGGCAGAATCTGCTATAGGCGAATTTTTTGTGATCCAAATATACCCGATCAAGTTTTCCTGGGATATCATCGGGACTCCACCGGATGCTTTACAATCCGATTTGATCGATAATTCCTGATATTTTGGATCTGAGAAAACATCGTTATTAATATATGAATTTCCAGATTGGCGTATATACTCATTCAACCCGGAACCTTGGGGAACCCGGTAACCCAAATATGTACTGTAGATTCCGCCAGCTGCCTCAACTACGGCATCTCCGGATTCATTGTCAATTAATTCGATCAATACGCCTTCTGCTTTAAGTAATCCGGCAATCTGATCTACCAGTGTGGATAACACAAGGCTGCGTGTTTCAACAGAACGTAACGCCTTGCTAACCTGGGCAATTACTTCCAGATCCCGTTCCTGTTGTTTCTTTTCTGTCACATCGGATATGAATCCTTCAATTGCCACAAGCTGATGGTCAACCGCAAAAACTCCCGCCCCTCGTTCCCAAACCCAGCGTAATTGCCCCGATTTCGTTTTGATCTGGTATGTGAGTTCAAATGACAAATTCTCCTTAATCTGGGTTTGGATTGTTTCCCAAACATACTCTCTATCATCTTCCAATATCAGATCGTTGTAACTTAGTACACAATTATCAATCAATTCTTCTGGTTTGTAACCAGTCAGGTCATAACAGCCTGCGCTGATGATCTCCATTGTCCATTCGCGATCATTTTTACAGCGGTAAGCCATTCCAGGCAGATTACCCAAAAGCATTGTGTGTTTCCGCTCAGATTCTGATCGCTGTTGTGCTGACTCAAAGAGACGATGTCGCATATCGTTGAATGCACGCGTGAGCTGATCAATCTCATCGCCTGTGTCCCGTTTGCCGATATTCAAAGGCCTTTCCAGGGTATACAGATCGTAGGCGTTTAACTCATCAACGGCTTTGACCAGATACCGGGTTATTCGCCGGTCAATCAAAATTTGATAGATGACAGTCAAAACCAGAACAAAGACAGCCTGATAGATCAAAATCCGGGCAATATTGGCGGCAATCCCCTTGTACACCTCGGCGGAGCTGGCCTGGATATACAGGGTTCCAATGTGAATCAAGGACCCGTCATTAGCATACTCAAGTGTGATCGCTTCGTCCAAGAAGCCGGCATCAAGACGCGTTCCATGCGATATGATCACTTTATCATTTTCACGGACTTCCACGTACGAAATATCGGGGTGGTTATATATTCCATTTGAGATGGCTTTGATCTCAGGCATGCTGTAATTCCACAATGCCGTCGCCAAACCCTCTGCCTGTATTTCAGCAACATGTGAAAATGTATTTTCCACAGAGCCAACAATGCTCTTATAGTCCAACCAAAACTGAATAAGGCTGAGAACAATGGTCGTAATAAGGGCAATCAAAATTGAATGCCTGAAGATTCGCCTGCCGATTACATTCCGGTCTTTTTTGAACATATTTCTCTCTTATCCCGAGTTTGGCAGCAGGTTTAACATAAGAGTACCGGTATTAGAAATCATGGTGACTATTATGGTTATAGGTAATAACTATTAATTCAATTATAAGGAGAAACAAAAAAAATAAAACAATCTGTAAATTCATTGAAAGATCTTATTAACACATCTTTCTATGTTCTGATTTGTTTTACTCCAAAGGACTGTCGTTACCTTCGCGTAAGCTATCAATAACTTAATGAATCGAGCTGGCTTTTATTTCCGCTTCTGACGTTTCAAATAACATACGGCGTTTGTTCTCGTCGTTTTGTAACCCTTTGACCAATTCCAGGGCTTCCTTTAAGTCCGCATTTTTATGTATGATGGCTTTTACCCCTTGAAGAATGGCTGCCGGGTATTCAGATTGCCAGATATTCCGGCCCATATCGACTCCAATTGCCCCGGCTTGGATCGCGTGATATGTCAAATCAAGTACATCCTGGTAGGTATCCATCTTCGCCCCACCGGCAACAACCACTGGCACAGGGCATTTTTTAACGACTTCCTCAAAACCATCACAAAAATACGTTTTCACTATATCCGCCCCGTATTCAGCCGCGATGCGTGATGCCAGAGAGAGGTAACGCTTTTCCCGTTTATCTGACATTCGTTTACCAACAGCGGTAACCGCCAGCACCGGAAGGTTTAGCGTAGAGGCAGAATTGATCATATGCGCCAGGTTCATTAGAGATTTATGCTGATGTTCAGCCCCAATATAAATTGAAACAGCCACCCCTGATGCGTTGAGCCTTACCGCCTCCTCCGCTTGGAGGATCAGCCCTTCATTATCAATATCCGCATCAAGGATGGAATTTCCACCGGTCGCCCGCAAAACCCAACCGATTCCTCTCATGGCGGGATCGATGCTGGAGGACAGAATCCCCGGACTTAACATGAGCGAATCGATATGAGGCATCAAGAGTGCAGTGTCATCACGGGGAATTTCCATTCCATGGGTCGGCCCCATAAAATATCCGTGGTCTATTGCCAACATCAAACAGCGATCGTCACGAGAATTTACAATCTGGTACAACCGATTCCTTTTACCCCAACTTATGTTCTCAAACATGCTGCCTCCCACATTGAAATATCGGTTTCCGGCAAGGTCAGTATAGGATCACTTCTACCAGTTGTCAAACTTCGAATGACATATTATCACATGATTATATGTCATTTGCCATTGAAATCTATTCACTTTTGTGCAATAGTTGTATTGTCAGTAATGAATCAATCGAGTTGTGAGGGTGGAATATGGAAAATCAAGATATGCGAAACGCAACGCTTGCCCGAGTCTCCTCCCTGTATTTTGACCAAAACATGACCCAGCAGGAGATTGCTGACACTACGGGAATTACACGTACTATGGTGTCCCGGATTATCGCTGAAGCCAGGGAACAGGGGATAGTGGAAATCAAGGTGCATTTTCCGTGGAGGTCGAAACATCTGGAAAACGAGCTCATCAACAAGTTTGGTCTACAGGCAGCTCGTGTAATGGTGATGGACACAAATTCGTACAGTGAATTGCTTTTGGGTCTGGGAAAACTGACAGCGGAGTATTTCACCAGTGTTCTGCATGACAATATGTCAATAGGACTATCATGGGGGAGCGCCATCCAACATATGATCAACGCGTTGAAACCGCGCAAAATGAAGGGGGTTGAAGTAATACAATTGATCGGCGCGTCCGGCCTGGAAAGCAATCTTTCTGATGGCCCACTGCTGGCACAACTTTTAACCAACCGGTTAAATGCCTCCTGCCGGTATTTACACGCCCCACTTATCGTCGAAAATAAAATTGTCCGAGACGCACTACTGGAAGAACGAAGCATCAAAGAGACAATCAAACGGGCAAGCCAGGCGGATATTGCCCTGGTCGGCATCGGCTCAATTCATCCCGATATTTATAGTCTGAAGACCGCCGGGTACATCAACGAAGAGCAACGGAAAAATCTGGAGGCTTCCGGTGTTGTAGGTGATTTCTGCGGTCATCATTACTCCATTGAAGGGATCGAATTGGATAATGAGATCAACGACAGAGTGGTATGTATCAGCCTGCAAGACTTTGTCAAAATTGGCTCTGTCATCGCCGTTGCCGGCGGCATCCGCAAGGGGGATGCCATTCTGGGAGCCTTGCGGGGGAAATTTGTGAATGTCCTGGTAACTGACGCGGAAACAGCAGAGTATGCGCTTGAGCATGCCTGAAAATTTATACGCACGTGTAAGAAACGCAGAGCCTGGAATCAAACCTAACATTGTACTTTCGTTGTTTTTCCATCCGCAACCAGAAAGTTCCCAAAACCGTATTAATATAAGAAATATGTAACGAAAACAATTTTTTTACAAAGGCCTTTCATGAAAGAATCACCCTCCCTTAAAAAAATCCTTGTATTTCTTTCCATCACCTTCGCATTCTCGCTTGTTTTTTATTATCTGATCATATCAGCCGGCTCACTCGAAGCCGGTGGCGGGATATATGTACTTTTGCTCATGTGGACTCCGGGTGTAGCCGGTCTGATCACTCAATTGATCTTTGAAAGGTCATTAAAAGGCATGGGCTGGAAACCAGGCAACATAAAATACCTTGGCCTGGCCTATGTTATTCCTCTTCTCTATTGCCTGGTTGTTTATGGGTTAACATGGATCACGGGGTTGGGCGGTGTTCCGTCATTTAGTCTGGTGGAGAACTTAGCCGCTGGTTTTCCGGGCGTACCAACCATAACAGCAATTTTTATTTATTCGGCTTCCATGGGAACAGTAGGCGTTCTTATCAGCCTACTCTCGGCATTGGGTGAGGAAATCGGCTGGCGCGGACTGCTGGTGCCAGAAATGGCAAAAATCATGTCCTTGTCCAAAGTGAGCCTTATCAGCGGGATGATCTGGGCTTTGTGGCACATGCCGCTCATTCTGTTTGCCGATTACAACTTACCGGGTGTACCAAAGTGGTATGCCGCCCTGATGTTTTTGATCATGGTGATTGGTATCAGCTTCATTTTCGCCTGGCTGCGGTTGAGATCTGGCAGTCTCTGGACAGCCGCCATCCTCCACGCCAGCCATAACATCTTTGTGCAGGGAGTTTTCACGCCTCTTACGAAACAGTTCGAAAACACCCCCTATATCATCGATGAATTCGGGTGTGGGTTGGCAATTGTAAGCATCATCCTGGCGATATATTTCTGGCGCAAGCAGGGAGATCTTCCCCGTACCGAAGAAAATTTTGCGTAATCCCTAATATCATTGAACGGCCTTTCCAGTAGGCCGTTTTTTGTTTAAACTTCTATAATTATTCTGCTCTAAAAATCTATCGCAGGAAAAGAAGGTAATCTATGCCTAAACGAATTCTGGTTGCCTATGCCAGCCGGACAGGTTCCACAATTGGCGTAGCTCAGGCAATTGCTGCCGTCCTTACAGAATCAGGCGTTCAGGCAGATGTTGTCCCCATGCCTGATGTAAAAGATCTGTCACTGTATGACGCAGTTATTGCCGGGAGTCCCATTCAAGCAGGAGCATGGCTTCCTGAAGCTATGGAATTTATTCGAGATCACCGGACTTCGCTAAACCAAAAACCCTTCGCGGCGTTTCTTACATGCATGACTCTGGCAATGGGAAAAGGAAAATACCGCGACCACGTTTCCGGATGGCTTGAACCAGTGCGTTCAATGGTGAAAACCCGAAGTGAGGGTCTATTTGCCGGGGCCCTTGATATTGGGAAGATACCATCGCTCGGTGACCGTCTAAAATTTAAGATCAGCGTGCTTCTTGGCATTTGGGGAGAGGGTGATCAGCGGGATTGGGACGCTATCCGCTCCTGGGCCAGAGAGCTGCCAAAATCACTTTCCTGAGGAATCAATGAAACTACATGCCATCCGCAACGCCACTATGCGTATCCATTATCATGGGCAATTAATTGTTTGCGATCCTTACCTCGCTGACAAATTCTCCCGGCCATCTTATTCAGGGAAATCTACCAATCCACTGGTGGACCTGCCAATACCAGCCGAAGACGTTATCAATGGGGCAGATTTCTTTCTCCTGTCGCATCTCCATTCAGACCATTTTGATCCGGCAGCCATGGAATTACTGTCCAGGGAATCACCGATCTTCTGCCAGCCTGATGATGTGAACACTTTAAAGAGAGAAGGCTTCAAATGTGTTACACCTGTAAACGACCAGGCTGAAAGGAACGGTATCCGGTTAACCCGATTCTCCGGACAGCACGGCAGCGGAACCGTTCTGGAAGAAATGGGACACGCTTCAGGGTTTGTGATCTCAGCCAGGGGTGAACCCACAATACTCTGGATAGGTGATTCGCTTCTCACAGATACCATCCGGGCTGAAATCAAGCGAGCAAAACCGGATGTGATCATTACCCACTCCTGTGGCGCTGTCTGGGGTACACAACGGGTTTTGATCTTAACGGATGCCATTCAAACAACCGAGATCTGCAAACTTGCGCCAAACAGCAAGGTTATCGCAGTCCACATGGAAGCGCTTGATCATGCCACAATTTCGCGCGCTGATTTACGGGCGTATGCCCGGGCAAATGCCATCTCTGATGACCAGTTGCTTATCCCCGCTGATGGAGAGATGATCGAATTGTAAGCAATTGTCAATCAGTCGGGATATCCAATTCAAACCTGGAGGAAACCAATGAGACAAATTACCAGTCTGGGACAAAAAGAGGCACAAACCGCCATAGAAGCCATCAAAAACAAAGCGGAGCAGGAAGGCAAAGCCTGTGTAATTGCCGTTGGCGATTCGCAGGGAGAATTGATCGCTTTGCTGCGCATGGATAATGCCCCGTTGTCATCTGTTGTGATTGCCACCAACAAAGCCTGGACAGCCGCCCGCGAACGAAAACCATCCGGCGATATTGGCCGCGCCTCGCGTGACCCGGAGAACGGTTTTGATATCCGCAATTATGGCGATTCCCGGTACCTTGGCTGGGGAGGGGGATTTCCGGTGATCATTGACGGCACCATCGTTGGCTCTGTCGCCGTCAGCGGATTACCGGAAGCGGAAGATGAGGTTCTGGCAAAACATGGCGTGCAAATCCTTCAGAAATAATACCCTCAATCGGGTATTATCCACCTCTACCTTTGGTTTATCATGGTTCTGCTTTACTAGTTCAGATTTAAGACGGCTTTCGAAAAACATTTATTCGGTCAATACATAACTTTATTCTTTCAATTTGATGGGAAATACCCGAAAGATCAAATGTCACCAGATTTAATCAATTTTTGGCTAATCCTTGCAGTGCCGCTGGCCTTAATACATTGGATTGCACGATGGCGCGGGTGGATCCGGGTGGGTACAGCCACGAAACCGCTGGTTATGACTGCTCTTATCCTATGGTTTTATTTCGCCGATGGATGGCGCGGGGCAGGATGGGTAGTTATCGCAGGGCTAATTTTCTCGCTCATTGGGGATGTAATGCTGCAATTGCCGAGGCGCTTTTTTATCCCCGGTTTGTTCGCTTTTCTTCTGGCACACATTTGCTACTCGGTTTGGTTCTGTTTGCCGGTTCCAATTTTCCATCCGGTACTCGGAGCCCTGTTCATGTTGATCACCCTGGGAATGTACTTCTATTTTCAAAGTCTTATAAAAGCACTCAAATCCAGGGCATACGGACGCAGATTTCTGATCCCTGTCTTCCTATATGGTTTTACCCTCTGCCTCATGACTTTATCGGGCTGTCAGACTCTGTTACGCGCAGATTGGCCGGCTAACGCCGCGGGGTTTTCCGCCCTGGGAGGCATCCTGTTCCTGATCTCCGACAGCCTGCTGGGATTCAATCGGTTTATTCAGCCGCTCCCCGGCGGTAAAACACTGGAGATGATGACCTACCACCTGGCACAGACTGCGATAATCACAGGTTCACTGCTGCGCTAAAGGATCTGTGGGTGGAATACCTGACAGTGTCATTTGTCTTACCCGCTCATGGGTTTCCGGTTTAGCCAGTCCAAGCAACCGGTCGTTGGCATTCAACACTGCGCTACCATTGGGGATAATAAATTTTTCCTCACGTGAAATCAACACTACCAGGTAATCATTTGGCAGCTTCATTTCAAAGATAGCTTTTCCTGCCAGGGGAGAATCTGGAGATATAACGACCTCCCGTAATACTGCTTTCCACCCTTTTAATGGAGTCATTTCGAGAGGATATAGTGCCTCAACATCCGCAGGATCGTCAAGCTTGAGCCAGCGGGTGAGCCAGGGAATGGTTGTCCCCTGAACCAGGACAGATGTAAGAACGATAAAGAAAACAAGGTTGAAAATCAAACCCGTCTCATCCATACCGGCAATCCGTGGATACGTAGCCAGGATAATGGGAACGGCACCCCGCAAACCAACCCAGGCGATCAGATTCTTTTCACGCATTGAGTATTTGAACGGTAGTAAGCTGACCATTACACTAAGCGGACGGGATAAAAAGATCAGAACTCCAGCCAGGGCCATACCAGGAACAATGACGGGAATCAACTGGCTGGGAAAAACCAGAAGGCCAAGCGTAAGGAACATAATGATCTGCGAAAGCCAGGCTAATCCGTCATAGAAACGCGACAGGCTGCGTTTGTGGAGAAAGTCTTCTCTTCCAAGGAAAAGCCCGATGATATAAACAGTCAGGAAACCACTCCCATTAAAGAAGGCTGTTGTGGCAAAAGCCATCAACAAGACCCCCATAGTCAGTACCGGGTACAATCCTTCGTAACCAAGTTTTAACCGGTTAATGAGATAAAGAAGGATCATTCCATACGCGATACCCATCATTCCACCGATGGCCATCTGCTGTATAAACAGAAGCAACAGGTTCTGCCACGTCTGACCGGGATTGAGGATCAGCTGGATAAGCCCGATGGTGAGAAACACAGCCATTGGGTCATTACTGCCGGATTCAAATTCCAAAACTGCTGACAGTTTCCCCTTCAGTCGTACACCCTTCGAACGCAACAAAGCAAAAACAGCTGCCGCGTCGGTAGATGAAGCGATAGCGCCAATAAGCATCCCCTCCAACAGGGAGATTTTCAAGATCAGATGGGCAGCCAATCCGGTGATCAAAGCGGTCAGCAAAACTCCAACCGTTGCCAATGTTAACGATTCCACCATCACACCGCGGATATTCTCCCACCGGGTATCCAACCCACCAGAAAACAGGATAATAACCAGAGCGGAAACGCCAACCGCTTGCGCGATCGTTGGATTATCAAAATAGATACCGCCAATTCCCTCCGACCCGGCCATCATGCCTATGATGAGGAAGAGTACAAGAGATGGGATGCCAAATCGGTCAGAAAATTTACTGGCGATAACGCTTAAAATTAATAATACAGAAACAATCAGGAATAGAACTTCAATAGATAAGGAAAACATGAGTCAATTATCTATGAAAAACTGGAATATGGCTATTTCTCCAAATAAATTGCGTGCTGATTCAGAATTCAGGGAATCTTTAGCCATGGAAAGCTGTTATTTTTCAACCCTCAGGCGGCATAACCGGTAAATCGATGATAAAACTTGTACCCTCTCCCTGCCGGCTATCGACACGAATGGTGCCCCCATGCGATTGCACCAACTGACGGGCAATGGCCAACCCAAGGCCGCTTCCGCTGCCTTCATGCCGCGAACGCGATCGTTCCGCTTTCCAGAAACGGTCAAACACGTAAGGCAGGTCTAATGGGTCAATACCCTGTCCAGTGTCGCGTACCGTGATCCGTACTACGTCCGGAACAGCCTCTACCCGAATGTTGATGTGGCCGCCAGCCGGAGTATAACGCACGGCATTAGCCACCAGGTTGTTTAATACCTGACTCAAACGATCCTCATCCGCAGTTATAGTCAAGGCAGCTTCATCCCCTGCGATCTCAGATTTCAATGTGATCCCTTGTTCCGCTGCCATCCCGAAGAATGATGTGACCGTATCGTTAACCAAATCTGCAGCCGATATCGAGGTTAGGTTTAGGTGCAGTTTGCCGGCTTCGGCCAGCGAAAGGGTTTGCAGGTCGTTCACCAGCCGGGCCAGCAGCCGGGTCTCGTCCAGTGTGACCCCGATCTGTTCCGCGGTGGATTCATACACACCGTCCAGCATTCCCTCCAGATTCCCCTGGATGATATGCAACGGGGTACGCAATTCATGGGCTACATCCGCTGTCAGATTTCGCCGGTTCTCCTCAGCCGTTGCCAATTGCTCTGCCATGCGATTAAAACTGTGTGACATTTTGCCGAATTCGCCGTGCATATTCTCAGCAACACGCACAGAAAAATTACCTTCCGCCACCTCATCCAGAGCAGCCATCAGATCAGCCATTGGTGAGGCTAACTTCCGGAAAGCCAACCCGGCAATGATCGCCATGCCAAGTCCCAATAAGATCGGCACTCCCCAGATAAGGAACATGATCAAACGGGGGTTCGGTACCACATCCTGTAATTGTCCGGTTAAACCGCGCAAAATGAACATGATTCCGGCAATAAATATTCCCACCATGGGTATAAAAAAAAGCAGGAAACGGAAAAACAGAAACCGCTTCTTCTTTGGCTGGAGGTTTGCCCATTTCTGCCAATCACGCATTTCGTGGCTATTGTGCCAGTAGCCCGCGTCACGCGAATCCCCCAAATCATGCCAATCCCACGGTCCAGGCCACTCGCGCTTGTCATACCCCGGGGTCCATCCCCGCCATTTT
>JAAYYW010000216.1 GCA_012515195.1 Leptolinea sp. | reverse complement strand
TGCAGCACTTTGGACAGGAAACAAAAAAACCCGGCAGATATTTTTGAAAAAGTTATGAAATATGTGGATGAAAATTATGCGAAACCCCTGAAGATTATAGATATCGCCGAGAGTTTTTTTGTGAATCCGGCCTATCTGGGGCAGTTGTTCATTAAAAGGAAAAATGTGTCGCTGAACCATTATATCAACTCGGTTCGCATTGAAAAATCAAAGGAACTCCTGGCCAACACCGGCCTTAAGATATATGAAATCGCGGTCAGAACCGGGTTTGGTGACCCGAATTATTTCTCGGCGAAATTTGTTGAATATACCGGTAAATCACCTTCTGAATACAGAAACAGCCTGAGCCCCTGAATTAACTGGCTGAATGGTCTCATTTCCTGGCTTCAGGTTATCCTGTTTGGCAATATTGCACAAGAAGCGGGTTTCTTATCGGCAAGAAATAGTACAACTTCATCAAAAACAATAATAATCTAAGAAAGTACAATAATTTTTATAGGGAGGGATTCCACCTTGTTTGACTATAATTAAACTATCCCTAAAATATAAAGGAGGTTTTAAAATGAGACAAGCAAGAAAGTGGACACTTCTGATTGCTATGATGGCATTGGCAATCCTTGTCACCAGCTGTGCGCTGCCAGGTGTTGCACCCGCAGCCGCTCCAACAAAGGCGCCTGACGCACCGGCAACGAACGAACCCGCAAAACTGGAACCGATCACATTTACCATGTTTGTGGCCGGTCCTGGCGAGGCTCCTCCAGCGGACAATAAAGTCATGAAAAAGATTACGGAACTCACAGGCGTCACCATTGATTTTGAGTTCCTTGTAGGTGACATGGAGCAAAAAGTTGGAATAATGATCGCCAGCGGCGATTATCCCGATTTAATCGGTGCAGGACAAGCGCGCGGAAGGTTTTTAAATGCCGGCTCCTTTGTGGCAGTCGACGATTTGCTTCCCAATTACCCAAATCTGTGGACACATTTTGGGCCTTACATGGATAGACTTCGCAGCATTTCTGAAGATGGGAAAACATACATACTGGACATTTGGAGCCGCGAATATTGGCTGAACGATGGACAGGATGATTTTTACCAGGCAGATTATAACGGCCCGGCATTCTGGATTCAGAAAGACGTACTTGCATGGGACAACTATTCAAAGCCCAAGACATTGGATCAATTCTTCGACCTGTTGGAGCGTTATGCCAAAGCGAATCCTACTATTGACGGTCAGCCCGTTCTGCCGTTCGAGGTACATTCACAGGATTGGCGTTCGTTCTGCCTGAAAAACGCACCGCAGCATTTGATTGGCGGACGTAACGAAGGTGATGTAGTTGTTAATCCCGACACTCTCGAAGTAGAAATATATCAGAACAAATGGTACGCCAAGGATTATTACAAAAAACTCAACGAAGTATTCAAGAAAGGCTTGATAAGCCCGGAAACGTTTACAAGAAACTATGATGAATACCTGTCCGTTATTTCCACCGGTCGTGTATTGGCTATGTTCGACCAGCAATGGAACTTCCAGGACGGAGAGTTTGTATTAATTTCCGAAGGCAAAATTAACAGAACCTATGTCCCGCTCGGCCTCAGCTATGATGGTAAGGAGTATTCCTACAACAGGGTAAGGTCTGAAGGAATTATCGGCGGAAACGGTATGGGTATCAGCGTGAAGTGTAAAGATGTTAAGCG
>JAAYYW010000018.1 GCA_012515195.1 Leptolinea sp. | reverse complement strand
GGATACGTCATCGTCTATTGAAACCCGTACGGACGAACCGCATGCTCCAGGTATTGTCAGGGGTCAAAGATCTCCGCATTCAACAGTCTTCTCAGGCATCGACTGAGGCCCAGACTCCAACGGCTGGTGGTTTCAAAATACTGGTGGCTGAGGACAACGCAGTTAACATGGCCCTGACCAAGGTGTATATCAAAGAATTGTATCCGGATGCCCAAATCATGGAAGCATGCGATGGAAAAGAGGCGGTTAGCAAGTACAAAAAATGGAAACCCGATATCATATTTATGGATATCCAAATGCCCGAACTCAATGGGCTCGAGGCCAGCCGACTGATACGCGGTTTGGAAGAACAAAAAGAAATTCCTATTATTGCACTCACCGCCGCAAGTTTGCCCGGTGAAAAAGAAAAATGTCTGGCGGCCGGTATGACCGATTTCCTGGCCAAACCGGTTCTGAAGAAAACCTTTGGGGATATGCTGGATAAATGGCTTAGAGCCGAATCCTGAGTCTGGACATTACTTCCCATTCAAAGGGGAGGCTATTAATTAAGGTAAAATAGGATGGAAGATCGGGACATTTCGAATCAAATTGAACGACTGGAAACCGAGATAGTGCGGCTCAGAGAAGAGAGCCAACTTAAGAATGGTTGGATTGCCCTAATATCACACAATTTCAAGGGAACTTTTAGCAATTTAATCTCACTCATCGAAGCCCAGGAGCAAGGCTCCATAAGCGAGGCAGATTTTTTCAATTTGTTGCCCCAGATCAAGCACGATGCCGCGAACAATCTTCAGCTCATCAATGATACTGCCGTATGGAGGAAGACGCAACTAGAAGGTTATGAATCTCAACCGAGTGAATTCGATGTGGTAGAGCTATACGACACACTGAAAGAAGGCTTTGAGGAAAAATTGTCGAAAAAAAATCTCCGGTTTATCTATCATGGCACCGAATCCCTCAAAATTTACACCGACCGTTCATTGATTGCTTTCGTACTGGAACGAATTATCGACAACGCCATCAAGTATTCTCATCCTGGCGGTGTTGTTACCATGACCGCGGAAACAGATCAGGAAGGAATTTCCCTGACCATTATCGACCGGGGAATCGGAATGAATCAGAATCAACTCAATTCAATTTTTACATTCGACGCCCCCGTGTACCGGGGTACTCATGGTGAAACCGGTGTGGGGCTTAGCCTCATAATCGCACGATATTTTGTATCTTTGATGCAAAGCGAATTCGAAATTGAATCTTCGGAGCAGGAAGGTACGACAGTTCGCATTAAACTACCGCACAAATGAAAATTAGATTGACACATGCAAGATGAAGTTCGAATCTTGGTGGCCGATGATCACGGCATCGTCCGTATGGGGTTGATTCAGGAGATTAAGCAGTTGAAACCACGAGCGCAGCTCTATGAAGTCGAAGATTATGACGCCTTGTATAAGTTAGTGGCCAAAGAAAAGTTTGATCTGGCTATTCTCGATGTCAAAATGCCCAACGGCTCCTTACAGGAAGCCATCGAATATATCAGATTCAAACAACCGGAGCTTAGAATTCTTGTTTTTTCTTCCCAGGATGAGCAATTGTACGCTGCCCGTTATCTCAAGATGGGCG
>JAAYYW010000215.1 GCA_012515195.1 Leptolinea sp. | reverse complement strand
GGAATTCACGGGTACAGGTTTTCTCCCCCGATGAAAGTGGGACGAATTTCAACTTCCTGCGAGCCTGGGAAGTCAATGCCTGGATTGGCCAGAGTCTGGATAACAAGCCGTTCATAGCGGTTGAACCTGGTGGCAACCTTATTGTCGGTGATCCTGAAGGATACCGGGTACTTGAGTTTGATGGCGAGGGTCAATTTGTTTTGGGATGGGGCGATTACAGTTCGGAAATTGATGGTTTTGGTATGGTTTCCGGTGTGGCTATTGATCCCAATGGCGGTGTCTGGGTCAGTGATGGAGGTAATAATCGTCTTTTGCATTTCAACCTGCCTCCGGGGTAGGATCTGGCTTCTCAAACGAGTTTTTCTGTAGAAAACTTCTTGTGGCCCTGTTTTGTGGATTGATTCATCCAGATCAGGGTCACATGTTTTTCGTATCCGGCTGATTGGAAGCAGCGCTCCGCGACCCCGTTCGGGAAATTGACTGAAATTGTACGTTGCGACGGAGCTTCTGTCCGGATATGGGTAAGCAGAGAAAATAGCGCGTCCTCTTCTAACACGGGCGGCACAGCCAGCCACAAATTATCCGCGTTGCCCCGGTAGAATTCAAGACTGGCCACACCAAGAAGGCGATCACTGCGACGGGCGGCCCACTGAAAAATCGATTCATCATTGAAGAATTGGGATATCCTGGTCCAGATACCGGGTTGGAAATTATTGACCTGAAATGGCAAATGCCAGGCGATCTCTGGCGGGTAGACTCGCTGCAACCATGCCTTTTGACTGGGCCAGTCGGAGGAGCGCCGCCGGGTTATGGATATGGTATTTGCGGTTGAGGAGTCCTTATAAGTTTGCGGTCGGGCGTGGTATGTTGTGCGCCGGGCAATTTCATGAAAGCCGAGACTGGCATACAGATCGAAGGCAGCCTGGTTGTCCTCGCGCACCTGCAACCAGGCGATTTGACCACCGCGGTCGCGGATAAATCGAAGCGCGGATTGTGTCAACTGACGGGCGATTCCCTGCCGCCGAAAATCGGGATAGGTGGCTACATTGGCGATCAGGTAATTCCATTTGCTCTCCCGTAGAAACGGGATTATGGTCAAGTTTCCCACCAATTTGCCATCGACTTCCCATACAAAACCTTGCATGGGAACCCCTGTTCCTCCCAGGTTTCTGCCAATGCCGAAAAGTGAATTTTGCGATTGGGCAACACGCCGGATCTGTCGGACGTATTCACGGCCGTCTTCGTCCATTTGGAAATCAAAGCACGCATCAATCAAATCCGCCACACCATTAAGATCTTTTCGCGGATCCAGGGGACGAAGATAGGGATTTTTTTTTGTTTCACCGATCATATATAGATATTTTACCGAAAATATTGATCTATTTCTTATACACATAGGAAATGCTTGATGAGATGATAATGCTATAATCATTTGACCGGGGTTTTCTGTTCCCGGCAAGGACGGACTCTATGATGCGATTTGACCGATTTACCGAGCGCGCTCAAGAAGCGGCTCAAAGAGCGGCCGAGATCATCCAACGCTACGGACATAATCAGATCGATACAGAACATATTTTGCTGGCCCTGATTGAACAGCCGCAGGGTATGGTTACACAACTTCTCGAGGTTTTGAAGGTTGATCCGGGCACTCTCTCAGAGCGGTTGGACTATATTCTACGCACCAGCCCCAAAGCGAGTATTTTTGGCGGGGGAGCAGGGCAGATTTTCATTACCCCGCGCGTGAAGCGGATCATGGACCTGGCGAATGAAGAAGCCAGCCGATTGAAAGATGAATATATCTCCACTGAGCACATGTTCCTGGCGATCTTGAGTGAACGGAACACGCCTGCCGCCCGTCTATTGGAAGGTGCCGGATTGACCCGTGACCGCGTGTACGATGCCATCATCCAGCAGCGCGGCGGGCAGCGGGTAACAGACCCACAGTCGGAAACCCGTTTCCGCACGTTGGAAAAATACTCCCGCGACCTGACCACCCAGGCCAGGGAAGGCAAACTTGACCCGGTTATCGGGCGGGATAATGAAATACTGCGAGTGATGCAGATCCTCTCACGCCGGACAAAAAACAATCCGGTGCTAATTGGCGAGGCAGGCGTGGGGAAAACGGCCATAGTCGAAGGCCTGGCGCAAAAGATCGCCGCCAATGACGTCCCCGAGATTCTTATGGGTAAACGGGTTGTCTCGCTTGACCTGGGGGCCATGATCGCCGGTTCGCGTTTCCGCGGCGAGTTTGAAGAACGCCTGAAGGCGGCCATTGAAGAGGTGCAGCGTTCGGAAGGCGAGATCATCTTGTTCATTGATGAACTTCACACCGTTGTTGGTGCGGGTGCGGCTCAGGGCGCCATGGATGCCAGTAATATGCTCAAACCTGCCCTGGCGCGCGGTGAGTTGCAGTGCGTTGGCGCGACAACGCTGGACGAATATCACAAGTTCATTGAAAAAGACACTGCGCTGGAACGGCGTTTCGCTCCGGTGTTTGTTGAGGAGCCCAGTGTGGAAGATACCATCTCCATGCTGCATGGATTGCGTGACCGTTACGAAGCGCACCACAAAGTGCACTTCTCGGATGAGGCTCTGGTGGCGGCGGCGCGTCTTTCTGATCGGTATGTGACAGAACGCCACCTACCTGATAAGGCTATTGACCTAATGGATGAATCGGCAGCCAAACTGCGCGTCGCGCTGTTCTCCATGCCGCAGGAATTGAAAGACCGCAAGAGTGAGATCGACAAGATGCGCGCCGAAGAGGAGCAGGCGGGAGTGGAGCGGGACTATGAACGTGCCGCCCGCAAAAAAGCCGAACGTCTGCGCCTGGAAACCGAGTTCAACGAACTGCGCGATCAATGGGAGGCGGAACACAAACTAGACGAGGTTGTTGATGTTAATGACATCGCCGAGGTTGTCTGCCAGTGGACGGGTATCCCGGTCAACCAGATGATGGAAACGGAACAAACCCGCCTGCTGGAAATGGAAGATCGCCTGCATGAACGTGTCATCGGGCAAGAAGAAGCGATTCATGCTTTGGCTGATGCCATCCGTCGAGCCCGTAGCGGTCTAAAAGATCCACGCCGGCCGATCGGTTCGTTCATCTTCATTGGTCCATCGGGTGTTGGCAAGACCGAACTGGCCAAGGCTTTGGCGGAATTCATGTTCGATGATGAAGAGGCACTGGTTCGTCTTGATATGAGTGAATATCGTGAACAGCATACCGCATCCCGCCTTTTTGGTGCTCCTCCAGGTTATGTGGGGTATGAAGAAGGCGGCCAGTTGACGGAAGCTGTTCGACGCCGTCCGTACCGGGTGATCCTGTTCGATGAGATCGAAAAGGCGCATCCCGAAGTGTGGAACGCTCTCCTGCAGATCCTGGATGATGGCCGTCTTACAGACGGGCAGGGCCGGCTGGTTGATTTCCGTAATACCGTACTCATTATGACCAGCAACCTGGGAACCGAATATGTGAAACGCAACGGGTCACTGGGATTTGTCATTGGCGAAACGGACGAAGAGCGCGAAGCGCATGATAAAGTTGAAAAAGCGTTGAAGGCCACTTTCCGTCCGGAATTTGTCAACCGCATCGACGAGGTGATCATGTTCTCACCGCTAACCCGTGAGCAGATGGGACAGATCGTGGACCTGCAAATGAAAGAGGTAAGCAACCGGCTCCAGGAACATGGACTGGATGTCATTCTCACCTCTGAAGCGCGCGAATGGGTTTCCAACCTGGGGTTTGACCCCGCTTTTGGCGCCCGGCCGCTGCGCCGCGCCTTGCAGAAATATGTGGAAAGCCCGCTTTCCATCAGCCTTCTGTCAGGTGAATTCGTGGAAGGCGATGTGGTAACAGTGGACATTGATAAGGACGCGGATAAGCTTACCTTTACAAAATCGGAAAAAGCCGATATATCTACAGCAAAGGCGAAAGTATCCGCCTGATTTGAGCCGCCTCTCCGGCAGGGATCACTCGCTGGTGGAGTTTCTGGTACTGTTATAGTAAACAGGAGAAATTTACCTGATGGCATTAAGAAACATAGTTACGCTTCCTGAACCGGTATTGCGGCGGAAAGCCCGCAAGGTGACGGAATTCACCAAGGATTTTGAAAAACTGGTCGACGATATGGTTGAAACGATGCGCGAGGCTCCTGGTGTTGGACTCGCCGCGCCGCAGATCGGCATTTCGGAACGGGTTATTGTGGTTGAATACGGCGATGAGGAAGACGAGGAAGCTCCAAAGAAACTGTATGTGGTGGCTAACCCTGAGATCACAAGTGCGTCCGAGCAGATCGTGAGCGGCATCGAAGCCTGTCTGTCTGTTCCCGGACTGGTTGGTGAAGTTGAACGCTATTATGGTGTGACGGTGAAGGGGCTTAACCGTAAGGGGAAGCCGGTGAAAATAAAAGTTCAGGGATGGCTTGCTCGCATCTTCCAGCATGAAATGGACCATCTGGATGGAGTCGTGTACACCGACCGTGCCACCGAGGTCTGGAGTCCAAGGGAAGGGGAGGAGATCCCGGCTGACTAGACCATGCGCCTGAATCGGCTATCGCTCACCAATTTTCGCGCGTTTTCCCGCCTGGAGATGGACCTCCCCGGGCGGATTCTTGTTCTGGTGGGGGATAACGCGCAGGGGAAAACCAGTCTCATGGAGGCCGTCTATTATCTGGCCACATTTGCCTCTTTCCAGGCGGGCACCGACCGGCAAATGATCAACTTCTCTGCGGTTGACGAGCCGCTGGCTGTGGCGCGTATCGTGGCCGAATTTGAGCGCGGCGGACAATCTCACCGGCTGGAAGTGCGGATCATCCAGGAACCGGTGCTGCCTTCCGGGTCACGGACACGAAAAGAGATCCTGCTGGATGGGGTCAAGAAGAACGCGGCCGAGGCGGTTGGGCAATTCTCCGCGGTGATCTTCCTGCCGCAGATGACACGGATCATCGAGGGCAGTCCAGACGATCGCCGAAAGTTCATGAATATGGCCCTGTGTCAGGCCGTACCGGGGTATGCCCGCGCGCTGAGCGATTATTCACGGGTCGTCACCCGGCGTAACGCGCTATTGAAACTGCTGGCTGAACAACATGGTCAGGCCGATCAGCTTGTCTACTGGGATGAACAGTTGACCAACCTGGGCTCCGAAATGGTTTTGGCCCGGGCTTCTGCCGTGCGTCAGCTTGAAGAACACGCGTCGCGGCTGCATCAACGGCTGACGGGGGGAATGGAACGGTTGTCCATTCGGTACAAACCGGCGCTAGATCTTACAAATTTTTCGGCGGAAGGATTAACACTGGACGCTGTGAAAAGCGCGTTCGGCCAGTCCATCCAACGTGTACGACAGGAAGAGATCGCCCGGGGGGTGACCGTCAGCGGACCCCATCGAGACGATTTGCAGTTTTTGTGCAATGACCTTGACCTGGGGGATTTTGGTTCGCGCGGACAGGTGAGAACGGCCATGCTCTCGTTAAAACTAGCCGAGGTAAACTGGATGAAAGCACAGACCGGTGAATGGCCAGTATTGCTCTTGGATGAGACCCTGGCAGAGTTGGACCTACATCGCCGGGCAGACCTGCAACAAACACTGGAAGAATGTGACCAGGGAATACTGACCACCACGGATCTGCATCAGTTTACCGAGACGTTCATGGCCGGATGTTCCATCTGGCGGGTGACAACCGGTTGCGTGCAGGTGGAAGCTGCTCCTACAGCGGACGCTTAGATGCCAGGCCGGAGCGCCGCGGGTAGGCAGGCGGCGTGGCAGCCACTTTGTCGATGATCACCAGATAGCGGTCATCGGCCACCCCCGGCAATTCGACCGGTGTGATCTGCCTGACATGACCACCCAGCACACGCAGGGCATGTTCGGATGCGTGTACCTCTGCCGGGGCTGATTCGCCTTTCTGGGCGATCACCCGGCCGCCAACTTTGACCAGCGGTAGAAGATATTCAACCAATACCGGCAGTGCCGCTACAGCGCGGGCTACTGCCATATCATAAACTTCACGATGATCCGCCATTTGACCCAGGTCTTCCGCCCGTGACTGGATCACTTCGACTTTATCCAGCTGAAGCATTCCCATAATATGGCGGCAAAAATCCGCCTTCTTCCCCACCGACTCTACCAGCGTAAGGCGTAGATGGGGAAATGCGATCTTCAGCGGGATACCGGGGAATCCGGCGCCGGTTCCGATATCAATTAAACGTGCCGGCCAGGTTTCTTTAAAACCCTGCAGGCAGGTGAGTGAATCTAGGAAGTGTTTGGAGCGGATCTCTTCCGGTTTACGGATGGCGGTAAGGTTGAACTTCTCGTTCCAATCCAGTAATTCCTTTTCATACTGGGCGAACATTTCCACCTGTCGGGATGAAAGTTGAAGGTTCAAAAGCGATTTGGCATAGGTCGGAAGAAAATCCATAATGTCAGATTATACCGGAGGGTAGGGGGAGGAGTTGGAAATTGCGGGATATTTGCTTGCGCGGTCGTATACTCGGGATTAAAATTACCGGGCATTTCGATGAAAAAAGGCGAACAGATATATGAGCGTATCCAGAGGAAAGATTTTCACACCTATCCCGTCTTGCGGGATGAATTCTATTAACTGATCGCCCCATAAACTGTGATGTCCTTTCCCACCGCGGGCGCGATCTTTGGCTCGCGGTGATTTGTTTCCCCCGGGTCGTGATGAACTGAAATGGTTTGGTTTAAGCGAGGAAATATGTTCGAAGAAGAGATAATGGCGGGAAAATGGGTGCATTTGACAGAGTACGAGCCGGAGGAGAATGCCGCGGCAGAAGCCGCCTGGACACGCGACGTGCGCTACCGCCTGCTGATGGAATTTGACCATCCGCGTGAATACACTCCGGCTGAGATCAAAAAACACTACGAAACGGGCTTAGAGGAATCCAATACCAGCCGCAGGCAGTTCTATTTTGCCCTGCGGGCCAACATGGATAACCGCCTGGCCGGCGTGTTCACCATCCCTGGGATCGAATGGTCAAACCGCGTGGCGCAGATTCGCCTCGCATTTGGTGATCCACTGGATCTGCAGAACTGGGGCGATGACGCCTTCCGGCTGGTGCTGGGGTACATGTTTGGTGAATTGAACCTGCACCAGGTGGTCATTCACATTCCGCAGTTTTACCCGGAGATGGTGGAGGCGGCGGAAGCAGCTGGACTGAAGCTAACTGTGCGCCGTCGTGAAGCGGCATACTACAATGGAAGTTACTGGGATGATCTCCATTTCACCATTCTGCGGCCGGATTGGCTGGCATTGAAGAAGGGAGGCCGCGCATGAACCACATTCTGGAAGGGGAACGGGTCACCCTGCGGGTGTTTGATCCGGAACGGGACCACACGTACTACCATGCCTGGATGAAGGATAACCACTTCATGCGGCTGCTTGATTCGGATCCGATCGTTTTCTGGCCAAAGAAGATGATGAAGGAATGGTTCGAGAAACGCATGGATGATTCCATTGCCATGGTCATCTACCAAAAAGGTGACGAGACAAAACCCGTCGGGTTCATAGAACTGGATGGTATCAACCGGGTGTCCGGCGATTCCTGGGTAGCCATTGGCATCGGCGACCGGGACGATTGGGGCAAAGGCTATGGAACCGATGCCATGCGGCTGATGCTGCGCTACGCCTTCTGCCAGTTGAACCTGCACCGCGTGTCGCTATCGGTATTTGATTACAATCCGCGCGCCATCCGCTCGTATGAGAAAGCCGGGTTTGTGCGCGAGGGCGTTTCGCCGCAGTACGTGGAGAGAGAAGGCAAACGCTACGATCTGGTGTATATGGGGATCCTGCGCAGTGAATGGATGGACCAGTGTCCGGAAGGTCCGGTGACGGATCAGTAAGACAGACGGAAAAACCACCGGCAGCCCGGCGGCTGATTTGATACAATTTCTTTATGGAAAAAACTCAACCGACCATCCGGGCTGTCATTTTTGATATGGGGGGCGTCATTTTACGCACCGAAGACCTGACCTCGCGCTCCGAACTGGCAAAGCGTTTCGGGTTAACGCGCAAGGAGTTGGAGAATATCGTCTTCCAGTCGCCGGAATCGATCAAAGCTGAGGTGGGGGAGTATACCGCCGAAGAACACTGGCTGAACGTGGCGCGGCAGTTGAAGTTCCCCGCCGCGGAAGTGGACGGATTCCAGCGGGCTTACTGGCAGGGTGATACCGCTGACGTCGAACTGGAAGCGTACATCCGCGGACTGCGCCCGCGCTACAAGACCGGCCTGCTGAGCAACGCCTGGCACGGCACGCGCCAGAAGGTGTCGCAGTTATATACCTTCCTGGGTGCCTTCGACGCGGTCATCTTTTCTGCCGATGTGCACCTGCGCAAACCCGACCCGCGCATCTTCCACCTGATGCTGGGACGGCTGGGAGTAAAGGCCGGCGAGGCCGTCTTTGTGGACGATTTTTTGGAGAACATCCGGGGAGCTGAGGCGGTAGGGCTGCAAACCGTGCACTTCACCAGCCGCGAGGATGCCGTCAGGCAGTTGCGGGAGTTGGGGGTGGAGTAGTTCGCAGTTACGAAAGTGAAAATGTTTTAAGATACGTCAGATTTAGGAACAAGATGACGAACTCTATTTGCAGTTTTTTTAGCCACTGATTACCCTGTTTCTTCCGGTTCTTTTCGCTTCATACAGGGCGTCATCCGCCCGTTTGATAATCTCATCGATGTTCTGGTCACTTTCGAGAAAATGTGAAATTCCCAGACTGATCGTTATGTTACCTACAGGTTTGAATTGAAATGCCTCAACGGCAATTCTTAATCGCTCCGCCGCTTTAACACCCTGTTCAATATCGGTTTCAGGTAGGAGAGCGATAAATTCCTCGCCGCCCCAGCGCGCGAAGATATCCGTAGCGCGAAGTGTATGCGTGATCAGTCTGGTTAGTTCCATCAATACAGAATCACCTGCCTGGTGACCATAACTGTCGTTCACTTTTTTGAAGTGGTCTATATCAAGCAATACGATACAGAAATTTCCATGATATCTAAGACTTCGTAGTAGTTCTTTTTCGGATTTGGTAACAAAATGGTGCCGATTGTACGCGCCTGTGAGTTTGTCGGTTTCAGCCATATTCTGCAATTTCATTCGGTTTCTGTTAAGCGCGATAAAGGATCCAATTAATATAAGAACCGACAGGGTCATTAAAATAACATTTATGACCATCTGGTCTTTTAGGATTGCACAATGCTCATCCTCGGTTATCGAGTAGTAATAGCCGACCGTAACATTGGCGATGTTATTTATTGGATGAAACCGAACCAGATAATTCTTATCCAAATAATTAAAATTGAATCCAAAAACCTCATTTTTTCTCAGTTTTTCCAGGGCATTATTTCTGATAATTTCCTTGAATATCTCGTCATTGAGTGACCTGATTTCATCGTCAATATTCAGAACACTTTGTTCCACCTCTTTGTCAATCAGATAGTTTTCAAATATTGGGGAAACACTGTAATTGTCCTGGTTTTGAATAAAGACTGTATCCTCAACCACTTCCTTTTTTAGAATGAAGAAATAATTGATATTCGGGTACAAGTTATTTAGTGTTTCAATTACCGCGGATAGTGAAATCGAGACTTCAACTGATCCAATATGATTGTTATTGTGATTAAGCGGGTAAACAAACCGATAACCATTAAATACTCTTCCTTCTTCAAACCCATATACGTATCGATTCTCTGTATTGGCTATTCTGATCGAATCCCGGATTTCCAGTAGATTATCTCCATATTGTTCAGGCGCGTGAAACCTTAGAAAACTATCCCCATTTTTTAGATGGAAATGCAATTGACGAAAGTTGTATTTTTGTAATAATTTGTATTCTTTTTCCAATACATCATACAGATCACTCCGCAATTGGTCTTTCTGGTTGTTATCTGTTTCACCGACTTTCTCAAGAATATCCAGTACTTCTGCTCTATTTATGGAACTCTCAAAGAAAAAGGCAGAGAACTCTTCATATGTTTTCGTAATGCTGTTGATTGAAGAATCCATGAGTATGATTTCGCTGTCAATGTGATCACTAACGGCGTTTGTGTAACTCATATGAATAGCCATCAATGATATTGCCCAGATCATCATTGCAAGAACGATCGCAATCAGAACTACATGGTTTTTTTTATAGAAATTGGTCATCCTATTCCTATGCATTAACAGTATTTACAATCCATTTTTTAAAAATGGGATAATAATAAAAAAAGAAAACCTTTTCAGTAATAATTTACACATTTTTCGGATTGTCCAGCCATTAATTTTGTGTAAGTTTTGTAAGCTTCATGCTTAATGGTTCGGATACTTGACGTCTAGTAATGTGAATAGGCTGTTTTGAATACCGGCTCTGATGGTCGGTGAACCCGTCATTTCTGTCCATGGCCGGTTTCTTAGTGTTGTCAAAACCACTTCCTGGTTTGGTTATCTATTTCCGCAAAGAACGTTTATTCTTCCCCAGTTGTCGTTCCATTCAGCGCAGAGGAGAAAAATGGAATTCGATATCAAAAAAGTGGATTATTACAATATGACAGCCGAGGGCCATGCCGGCGGGGAATCCATATTGCTCTCCGCGTTTACCGGAGACTGATCATGATGCCCTCTTTCCCATGGTTTTTCGTCCCGCCTATTATCTGTTCATATCGCTCTTTCAAAATTGTTCTATACTTATTCTGAAAAAATTCAACCTGCCCGCATAGCGACAGAACTTTTTGGGAGATAGATCATGTCAAATTTTTCCAGAATGCCCCGGTATGATATCCGGAATGACGGTATCGGTCCTTATGCCGTTTTCTATTGTGAAGCCTGCCAGCGTGAATTCCGCAGCCAGCCGGATGTAGTCGGCACCGTTGCGCAGGATCTGGGTAAAGAAATGGCCAGCGGATTATTAAAGAAAGTCCCGTTATTTGGTAATGCGGTAGCCAACAGTGTTCTGGGGGAAGATCCGCGTTACAGTTATAAAATGACCCCCCAACAGTTGGAAAAAGCCTGGGGACAGGTGCAGGTTCAATTCCGCGAATGTCCCACCTGCCTGCGCATTGTCTGCCTGTCTGACTTTGACACCCGTTCCGGTTTTTGCAATGAAGACAGCCCGCGTACCAATGAGATATCGGAAGCACGGGCGGAACAGGCTGGCGCGGCTATCAAAGGGTTTGCCAGTGCATTTGGGTTGGATGAGGTAATGAAAAACGTCCAGAGTGCCGCCCGAACCGCCCAGAGCGCGGCTTCTCAGGCTGCCCGCTGCCCCAAAGATGGTGTGCTTGCCGCGCCGGGTACCAAGTTCTGCCCGGAATGCGGTACTCCAATGGTGCAGCCGGAGATCGCGAAATGCTCGAAATGCGGTCAACCGACCATGGGCGCGAAATTCTGCCCGAATTGTGGCGCACCGGCTGCTGCTGCGTCCCAGCCCGGGATTTGCCCGAACTGCGGTAAAGATGCCGGAGCCGCGAAGTTCTGTCCCGATTGCGGAACAAAGATCGGCTAATTCCAGTGAGGATAAGACGCGGGCGGCAACCAGCTGCCCGTGTTGCTTGTTTGAATGGAAATCGGATTATCCGTTGAATTCGGCCCATATCCGGTTTTGTTGTGCGTTTGGTGATTGTCCAAAGAAAAGGTAATTGTTTTGATCATTCCTGATTTTCTGCGACCAACAGAGGCTGCATCTGCCCGCCTGAAATTTTTGATTTTCACCGAGGGAACCCTGTTGGGGCCAGAACACTGGTGGGATTTTTTCTTCGTCCGAAGATATAAACCCATAGGCTGCGCTGTTAAAAAGATCAACGTATGGGTCGCTCAGGGGGCTCAGGTCAATTACCTGACCTCGAGACGGGCGAAGGCAGAGGTGGACGCTGTGCGGATTATTCTGGAGGATGCCGGGTTGGGCGGTAATCATCTGTATTACCGGGGCAGGGATGAGGATTACCATCACGTTGCAGAGAGGCTTAATCCTGATGTTCTCATCGAGGATGACTGTCGCAGTATCGGCGGCAGTTGTCACTGGGTCATAACCCATGTAACACCGGTTTTGAAAGATCGCATTACCTCGATCGTGGTGCCTGAATTTGGAGGCATTGATCATTTACCGAATAAGTTAAAGGAGTTGTTGAATTATCGCAGTAAACCAACTGATGTCTCGTAATTATTTGGATGGATTGACTGCTATTTTTCCGGATTGGTTTATTTTCCAGTTTTCCCGACTGGATAAAATATTTAAACTTTACCTGTTGTCGATCCATCCCGTAAGGAGGAGAAAAATGGAATTCGCTATCAAAAAAGTGGATTATTACAACGTAACAACCGAAGGTCAGGCCGGCGGGGAAGCCATAGTGCTCTCCGCGTTTGCCGACGCGGGGGTCAATCTACTGGCGTACCGGGCTGTTCATGCCGGTTCCGGCCGTACCCGCTTCTCACTGTTCCCCAACGACAGCGAGAAAATGATCGCCGGCGGCAAACAGGCGGGGCTGGAATTGGACGGACCCCACGCCGCGCTGCTCATCCAGGGTGATGATGAGTCAGGCGCGCTGGCAGAAATTTTCCATAAGCTTTCGCAGGCTGGGGTGGTTGTCACTGAATCGAACGGCATTGCCAACATCAACGGCGCGTACGGCGTCGTGTTATATATCCGGCAGGAAGACAGTGAAAAAGCCCTGACAGCATTGCGGAATTGAGAGATTAGTCCCCTCGACAGTTTTGGGGAACGCAACCGGTGGGGAAGACTGCCATAGTTTCTCACGACCAGCTCGGAGAACGGACAGGTTTGGGGAGCGGTCCGTCGGCTTAGCCGGTCTAATTTGCCTTGAATCCATTTTGGTATGAAAATTAAAAACGTCATCATCTGTTTTGGAGAAAAGGGAGGATCTTACCAAAATGTCAACCAGGAACCTGTTTATTATCAGCCTGATCTTATTCCTTGCCCTGCAAATGGTCTCCTGCGCGCCTCAGAAGGCAGACGAATCAGTCGTGCAAACTGCCATTGCCGAGAAGGAAGATGCACAGACCGTACTGGCAACACCGACATCTGAACCGACGGCTGTTCCAACAAAAGCGCCGACAAAAAAGCCGACGAAAAAGCCAACGGCAACAGAAAGAACAAAGCCGACTGCCACACCAGAGGAAGAGGTTGTTGAGGAGTCGCAGGAATTTATCAATGAGCGTTTCGTATTGCCGCATCCAGACAACACCGGTTACATCGATTCGGACCTGGCGGATGAATCATGGACTGAGACGATGGACAGTCTGGCCCGCAATCAGGCCATCCCTAAACCTTTCGAATGGCAGTTGGCCGAGATGCCGGAATCAACGCGCTGGGCGGATGTTTATGATTACTACAAGAAAGTCCTGCTGGCCGAAAATTGGTCCATCACCTCGGATGGTGGAAGCTGGGTTACGCTGGCGCATGGTAATTCGATGTATATCGGCGGTTTTATCAAAGATTATGAGGATAAGAAGGAGAAGATAGCTATCCTCTTCTACCCGGTTTCGAAGAGCTATAAGAGCCATTACTTTGTGTTTTATTCGCTACGCAAATAAATTGAACCCGGTGGCTGAGCCCGCGCGGTGTTGTTTGTTGTGGAGGTATCGAAGCCCCCTCGACAGGCTTGGGGAGCGAACCGGTGGGTGAGCCTGTCGAACCCCCGGTGGGTAAGCGAATAGGCTTGGGGAACGGACAGGTTCAGGATCAACAGAGGAGGTCATTTAACGTGCGGTACAATAGTCTCCATGAGGGGTTTGATTCCCTAATGATGGATTATTTCACCGAAGAACAATGGGAAGGTTGATCCGCATGGCCGCCTGGGTCGTCATCCTTGCAGTGCTTATCCTTTCGGCTTTCCTTTTTTATTACAGGAAAGCTGATCTGAGATCATCGAGCGGGATCAATACGTTGGAGATCGTTGACCTGGGAGGCGATAAGCAATGGGTCTCCATTCGTGGCAATGATCCGGCGAAACCGGTTCTGCTTTTCCTCCACGGCGGGCCAGGAAGTGCCAATCTGGCCAAATTACGCCTTCAGGTGCCAGTGCTGGAAGACCATTTCATTGTCGTCAACTGGGATCAGCGAGGCGCAGGAAAGTCTTACCACCCGTGGATTGATCCCCGCACCCTCACACTGGAACGTTTTATCAATGACGGGCATTTATTGACCGGGGTTTTAAAAGAACGATTCCATGTGGATAAGATCTACCTGATGGGCTTTTCCTGGGGAACAATACCGGGCTTAAGCCTGGCCGCGCGCTACCCGGAGGATTATCACGGTTACATCGGTGTAGGGCAGATCGCAGATCTGTCCCGGGGGGAGGAACGATCACTGGACTGGGTAATGCGTGCTGCGGAAGAAGACGGAAATGAGATTGCTCTTTCCGAACTGACATCCATAGACCCAGGGTATTATGGCGTCAACTGGCAGGATCAACTTGCGCGCGAGCGGAAATGGCTGCTGCATTATGGTGGTGTGTATCACACCGCCCGCAGTTATGACCATGAGATGAAAATGCTTTTCTCCGCGTCCGAGTATTCTTGGATCAATCGCGCGTTCTGGCCAATGGGAAGTACGCAATCGCTGAAGCATTTATGGCCTCAAATAATGTCATTTCGCTTCCCAGGGACGGTGGACCGGGTGGAAATTCCGATCATGTTCATATCCGGCCGGTATGATTGGAACGCTCCGGCCGAGCTGGCTGAGGAATATTTCCAACTGTTGGATGCGCCTGCCGGAAAAACCTTTATTTGGAGTGAGCAGGCTGCACACGATGTTTTCTATGATGAACCGGATTGCCTGGTTCAGGCGGTGGCTGCGTTCAGCAAGGGACACCGGTAGTGAAGTCCGACAGGTTGGTCAAAAATGGAAAGGGCTATCACAAATATCTGAGAGCCTATGTAGTTCTTTCCCACTCATAACAAGATTTTTGCAATTGGAAAACTCCACCAGAACTCCTGCTTAAAAAGTCAAACCAGAAAAGGGAGTTTGATTTTGATAAGGGTGGACGATATGTTCGGGTTGTAAATAATAAAGCACTGGCAAATTATCGACATATTCTGACTATAATCAATCAGACCAGATGGGGGATGGCCTTCATAAATCTTTTCGGAGGTGACCTGTGGCTGATAAAAAACCAACGTCGGGGTATTTTAAGAACGGTTTACCATATAACCGCTCGGGCAGCGGTCCACGGGACCTGATCGTGTTCCAGGGACTGCTCTTTGAGAACAAACCGCAGCCCATCTTTTTTTCGCGCACCTACAAATTCCTATGGGAGCGGTACACCGTTTACGAAGTCTTGCGAAGACCCGGCCTGCCGGAGGGTTACACACTAGAGACTATGGCGGATGATTACGCTGAATTGATCCGCAGTGAATTTAATCCACCAGTGGATATCATTGGCGTCTCCACCGGCGGGTCTATCGCGCAGGTGTTCGCCGTCCGTCACCCGGACCTCATCCGTCGGATGGTCATCCACTCGAGCGCGTATAAATTGAGCGAACCGGCGAGAGAATTGCAAAAACGGATTGCCCGACAGGCAGGTGAGCGAAACTGGACCGGCGCATATGCCTGGATGTTGGACTATATGATTCCGCCCCGTCAGCCGCAACGGATTCTCTTGAAACTGGTATTCCCCTTCGTCGCTTGGGCGATGGGTCTTTTCGGTCATCCGGCCAGCCCATCTGACCTGGTAGTGACGGTTGAAGCAGAAGACCGGTTTAACTATAAAAATCACCTGGTGGATATAAAAGTCCCCACCCTGATCGCGGCGGGTGAAAAAGACCCGTTTTATACGAAAGATTTGTTCCGTGACACAGCCGCGGGAATCCCGGGCGCCAAACTGGCATTATATCCAGACATGGGACACCCGGCTTTGGGCAGGCAGTTCGAGTCAGACGTATTGGAATTCCTATCCCAGGATTAAGCGCGTGGATGTGTTCCCCGAAACAAACGATCCATCGGGGATTGATCACCCATTATTTCTTCATCGACTTTTTCATTGTTTTTATGTACTTGCCAAAATCGCGATCTTTCTGGCGTTTTTCCAGATAAGACATCTCGTGAAAATTTGATTCGGTGCTGAGTTTAAGGAAGCTTTCATACCGTTCACGGCTTAAACGGCCGTCTTCCAACGCAGCCACCAGCGCACAGCCGGTTTCTGTGGTGTGTGTGCAATTCGTAAACTTACACTCCAATGCCAGGTTGGCGGCATCACTAAAACTTTGACTGATTCCATCAGACATGCCGATCGCGCCCAATTCACGCATGCCGGGTGTGTCCACCAGCATTGCGCCGCTTTCGAGAATTGTCAACTGACGGCGCGTGGTGGTGTGCCGGCCTTTGCTGTCAAACGCCCGGACATCTTGAGTTTCAAATGAACCACTGCCAAGAAGACAGTTAAGCAGCGTTGTTTTTCCCACCCCTGAAGAACCGAGCAAACAGTATGTCTTTCCGGCATTCATTAAAGCGGTTACAGAATCCAATCCCGCTTCTGATCGGGTACTAATGGCGTATACGGAATTCAGAATGCCGGTATTCTGAATATTTGAGATCATGAGCGCCAGATCATCTTCGCTGACCAGGTCTTTTTTTGTCAGGATGATAACTGGCTTTACCTGCCCATCGTTGACCATGACCAGATAACGTTCAAGCCGGTGGATATTGAAATTCTCATCACATGATTGCAGAATAAAGGCAATATCAATGTTCGCGGCAATTACCTGGTAGTCTACATCGCGGCCGCTCGTTTTTCGTTGGAGAAGGCTTTTACGGGGAAACAATTCGTGGATGATCGCGAATGTCCCATCATCATAGTACTGGACATTCACCCAGTCTCCGACCGCGGGAAGATCATTAATGGAGGCGGTGTTATAGAGGAGGTTTCCCGACAATTCGGCGCGGATCTCAACCGAGCCGTTGTGGATCAGATAGCTTTCCCGATCAACGGCTGTCACCCGGGCGGGGGAGCAATCCACCCGTTGAAGTTCTTTTTGTTTCTCTTTGAACCAGTCATTAAAACCCAGTTTATTGATATCCATGGGCCAATTTTATCAGGGGCGCATTCAATCTGTTCACTCAACATCGTTGAGACTCTCCCCAAAAAGTCAGAGGCCGATGTCACATATTTCGCAGCTCATTCCGTATCAAAATACCTACTGTGTGCGCAAATTTTTCAGGCGATTTGATGCAGACCAGATTATTGCCGTATATCTTTTTCGCGGCAGGCAGATCTTCCTCAAGACCAGTAAAAACACAAAGAACAGATAATCCCTGCTGCCTTCCTTTCCGCACTTCTCTGGCAGTGTCATTAACACCGTCTTCATCAGAATAGCAGTTCTTTTCAGGCCTCAAAACGGCACCGGGGAATCCACATGGATCAATGGGTTTTCCATCAGAGAGAATGATCAAAATCTTATGCTCACAGGGAGATTCGCGCATCATATGCAAGGTTGTGCGGATGGCCAGCCCATCGCGATTGCATCCGCTGGAGTGGTAGTTGAATATCTGATCATTTTTCCCAAACTCCAGATAATCTCGAAAAAGGTTGATCACTGTATAGCTGCTATTTGTACAGAAAGAGCTGACTCGAACAGGTATCTGGCAGCGCGTCAGGCTTTCAGCGATGATGTATCCCTGGGTCGATATCAGTTCCTGGCGGTTCATCTGTGAACCGGAAGCATCCAGTACTATATCTACTGTCAAGTTGCCAATTTCATCAACACGGTTGCGAAGAAATACTTTGCTGTCATTCAGGTATATGTTGCGCCAGATCCTGCCTGCCACAAGTTTGCCGGCTTCAGACCGGCAGCTTGATTCGAGATCTACCAACAT
>JAAYYW010000214.1 GCA_012515195.1 Leptolinea sp. | reverse complement strand
TGACATTGGTAGGCAGCGTTACCGGCGATGGATGCCAAGCACCCCACTGCTGGATATAATGCCGCCAGAGTTTCAGATCAAGGTACCAGCTTCCCGGACCGGGATGACTATCAATAACCTCCCAGGCACGAGGGCTGACGCTGACAAAACCCACACCCGGTGCAGCTTCCATGCACTTATTGGCACCGCAGACACACAGGTCGATCCCCCAATCATCCACCGGGACATCCACACCGCCCAGAGATGAAACCGTATCAACAATGGTAATCAATCCCGCCTGTGTGGCCAGATCCATAAGTTGTTTGAGCGGATTCAGAACCGTGGTCGATGTTTCATGATGAACCATGGCGAACGCTACCGCGTCCGGGTTTTCCCTTATTAACGTTTGCAGTACGGCAGGATCAAGCGGTTTTCCCCATTCCGCTTTCATCAGGACGATCTCCAGTTGATGGGATCTGGACATTTCAACCAGGCGGTCACCAAAGAACCCGTTGGTTCCGATGATGATCTTTTTACCCGGCGCGACGACCGATCCGATAGCCATATCCAGAACCGCCGATGCCGGTCCGGGAACGACGTACATATCATTTTTCGTTTTGAACAATTTATGCAGTAATTCGTCCATTTCAACATGGACTGGCATCCAATCCGGGCCGTAATGGCGCATTACCGGTAGACTAAGCGCCGCCAGAACATCATCATCCACATCCCCCGGGCCTGGCGTAAACAGTTTTATGTGAGAACTCATACGGGATCACCTCCCTGGCCGTGTTATCCAACAGACCAGTAATCAAGATACAGGATTCTTTCTCTCTGTAACCTGAATCGTAATGGCAATGCCCGAAAATAAAAGTAGTTTTAGCTACAATAATTCCAAAACCAGAAGATCAATTCTCATCAGTTTCAACAAGTTTAAGAAGAGCGGGAAAATCAGTGATATCCAGACATTTCTTGGAGAACTGGTTTATGATCCCTTTACTTTTGAGTTCGCTGATCGCTTTGGTTACCGTAACACGGTGTACCCCCATGAGACGGGCAACATCCAGCTGGGTCATATTTGGCACTAATTTCACATGTTTTTGACCACTATCGATCTTCACTTCTTTAAACCGTACCAGGTAAACGATCATCTTACAGACACGTGTGAATTGGTTGCTGATCAATTCATCCGTAAGTAATTCCGTGAACATACGGGCTTTGTAGGCTACCGTCTGAACCAGTTCCAACATCAATTCCGGATACTGGACCGCTACAATACGCTCAATAGTTTCCTTTTTAAAGTAATAGAGCACACTATCCGACCGGGTCTTCGCGCTGGCTTCCTCGGCATCCCCACCGATAAAACAGGATACCTCTCCAAAAATGCACCCCTTCCCGACAATAAAAAGAACCTTCTCTGGACCGTGGACGGTATGTAAATTGATCTCGATTGATCCCTCAACAATGTAATACAGACCGTCGATCAAATCTTCTGTGAAGAAGATACGACTGCCTTTGGGAAACACTTCACGAGTGCCCAGATGCAATACTTTTTCCCAGGAAGGGCACAGATTTTCAAAAATAGGAAGTTGATAAAACATGGCTTTACTGGTTTGCGGGAGGGATTAACTTAGGTTCAATTATGCACTTTTCCAGCAATCAACACAATCCCATTCCAGATTCCGGCAGGCAAATGATCAGGTTTTGAGGCGTAACGCGTATTTCCGACGGAATTTTGCCAGCTTGGGCGCTACGACCATCTGACAATATCCCTGTCCGGGATTACGCGCGAAATATTCCTGGTGGTATTCCTCTGCGGGGTAAAACATTTCCAGCTCTACCACCTCGGTGACGATCGGATCGTCCCATATTTTTTCTTCCATTAATTCCCGGATGGTCTCTTCAGCAGTCTGTTTTTGTTCAATTGTGTGAAAAAAGATGGCTGATCGGTATTGTGTGCCTACATCCGCTCCCTGTCGGTTCAGCGTAGTTGGGTCATGAATGGAAAAGAATACTTCCAAAATTTCCTTGAAGGAAATCACGGATGGCTCAAATCGTATCTGTACCACTTCGGCATGGCCGGTTGCACCGGTGCAAACCTGCTGGTATGTTGGATTGACCGCAGTGCCGCCAGCATACCCGGAGACGACATCTGTAACCCCCTGCAAGTTGTCAAATACCGCCTCAAGGCACCAGAAACATCCACCACCCAGTGTAATAGCCTGAGATTGGGTCATGGGGAACTCCTTTCGATTTTTTCCTTGTAGATCCGCCAACAGTAACTTGTAAATTATTGAGGGAATTACTTTTTTATATAATGCCAGGTGCAAGATCGTAAAGGACATGCCTCATTAAAAAGCATCGGGAAGGATTTTTCAAGCTAGTGTGGAAGGTACATGGCATATAACCGTCGGATGCCCCCTTCGGGACGGACAATCTCCTTTTCCAGGCGCATCCCCATTTTTTGGGCTACCCGTTCAGACGCGGTGTTTTCCGGTTGGACCAACGCCACCAGGCGATTAATACCCCGTACATGGTAGGCATACGTTCCCAGAGCACGTCCGATTTCACTGGCATAACCATTCCCCCACGCGTTCTTGGCCAATACATAGATCACTTCATACTCGGTCACCCCGCCCACTTCTTTTGCCAATAATCCACAGTTACCGATCAGATTTCCGCTGGATCTTTCGATCAAAGGCCACAGGTCGAATTGTTCGGCCGATGGATTTTGCGCTGTTTTTTTCAGGTTTTTCTGCAGGGTTTCAACATCCCTCGGCCCACCCATAAACCGGGTGACGTCAGGATCAGTCCACAGATTGATCAGTAACGGAATATCCTGCGGAACCAGGTAGCGCAACAATAAGCGTTCGGTTTCGAGAATGATCATAGGAATTCCTATCCATCCTTTTCACTTATCATCACTACCATAACTATACAACAAGATCATATTACTTGCTGTGACGATCCCATAAATGGCTGCCAAAACTGGCAAGCCAATAATAAACAAAGCAACCACCGCCAGAGAGAAAATAGCGATCTTTGCCCACAATAATGCGGGTTCCTTCAAGCGAGTGGAAGACGAGGGGGCATAATACTTCCACCAAATCAGTACCACCAGAACAGGGATGCTTATTGCCGAAAACACCTTCCAGAAAAAATGGCTGGTTAAATGAATGCCTGTATAAGCGAATATTACCGGCAGGCATAACTCAACCAGAAAGGCAATACCAAGGTTTACCAGATAAACAGGATGTGCAATCACCCGACCCACTAATCACCTCGTCTTTATCAGGGTAACGGGAGGGCCGACACAATACTATTACCTTATACAAATTGGATCCCGACATTTCCAGAAAATGATAGTGCCAATCTCTGCTAAACCATTCTCAAATCCATAGATCCACAAAAAAAACGGGGGCACAAATTTGCCGAAAGAGATTATGGTAATATTTTGAATTACAGGAACAACATGGCAGAAAAATATAGTCCGACAATCGAAAATTATCTAGGTTTGCTTTACGTACTGGATCGTGATAGCGAGCCAGCCGTGGGTACACGAATAGCCGATCAATTGGGAGTTTCACCACCCACAGTAACCAACACACTGAAACGTATGGTGCGTGACGGGCTGGTTGAAATGGACGCCAGCCATCTGCCTCACCTGACGCCTACGGGCCGCGAAGCGGCGCGCTCATTAATGCGCCGTCATATGCTGGCAGAATGGATGCTCTCCCGACATCTTTCCTGGTCAAAAACACATGAAGAAGCTCACCGGTTCGAACACGCCATTTCGCCCGAACTGGAGGAAGCCTTGATCCGGGAACTAAAATCACCAGCTCTTTGCCCGCACGGAAATCCACTACCGGGGTATGAAGATGTAGTGGCTAATTGGATTCCGCTCATAAAAATTCAGGCCGGCAGCAAGGGAATTGTTCGGCGGATCCATGAACTGGCCGAGGATACACCACATGTATTGAGCTTCCTTGAGGGAAAAAAAGTGGAACCCGGTGCCCCTATGAAAATTCTTGAAAATCTGTCGTTTAATCAGACGGTGACGGTGGAAGTAGCTTCCAATACCTTTGCCATCGGGTACGCCATGGCCCGGTATATCTTCCTCGAAATTGAGTGATTTTTAAGATAGCAGTATCTTTCGTGCTGGGTGTCTTGTACAATACAAATTGATAGCTTTTGACGGAATCAGACCATTAAGCTTGAGGACGAAACCCTATGGAAAGTCTGGATAAGCTCAGGTTCTATGAATTGACTCTGCAGGAGCGGGGTGAATACCTGCGTCAGGAAACCGGTCTGACCGAAAGCGAGATTGATGCGCTTACCGGTCTTTCTGGTCTAACGCCCGCCGCGGCCGACAAGATGGTCGAGAATGCGGTGGGGGTATATGCCCTGCCAATCGGTATCGCGCAGAATTTTATAGTCAACGGGCGCAAGGTATGGGTTCCAATGGCAATAGAAGAACCATCAGTGATTGCTGGCGCCTCATACATGGCACGACTGGCACGCAGCGGAGGCGGTTTCTTCGCATCAACCGACGAACCGTACATGATCGGACAAATGCAGATTCTCGACATTGCCGACCCCGCTAATGCGCGGGTGAAACTACTCGAACATGGAGCCGAACTTCTGTCCGAGGCGGCAAAGATCGATCCCATATTGTCGGAATTGGGCGGCGGCCCGCGTGAATTGGACGTGCGTTTGATCGAGAACAGCCCCATCGGACCGTTCCTGGTACTGCATATTGTTCTGGATGTGCGCGACGCGATGGGCGCGAATGCCATCAATACCGCCTGTGAACGATTGGCCCCACAGGTGGAAGCCATTACGGGTGGGCGGGTGCATTTAAAGATCCTGTCCAACCTGGCTGACCGACGATTGGCACGGGCGAGGGTGTCCATCCCTGTCAATGAACTGGCGTTTGACGAATTCAGCGGAGAACAGGTGCGTGACGGGATCATCGAAGCCTGGGCTTTTGCCACAGCCGACCCGTACCGCGCGGCAACCCACAACAAAGGCATAATGAACGGTGTAGACGCAGTGGTTATTGCCACCGGAAATGACTGGCGCGCGGTGGAAGCCGGCGCACATGCCTATGCCGCCCGCGGTGGAACCTACACAAGCCTGTCTACCTGGAGCAAAGGCGCCGATGGAGAGTTGGATGGTTGGTTGGAAATGCCACTGGCCGTGGGAACTATCGGTGGGGCAACCCGTGTACACCCCGGCGCAAAAGCGGCTATCAAGTTAATGGGCGTTCAGACCGCCCGGGATTTGGCAGAGATCATCGTCTCGGTGGGGTTGGCACAAAACCTGGCTGCCCTGCGTGCGCTGGCTACCGAAGGCATCCAACGCGGGCATATGACATTGCATGCGCGTCAGGTGGCTGCGGCCGCAGGAGCCGAAGGTGGACTTATCGATGCCATTGCCAACCGATTGGTGCAGGAAAAGAATGTGCGCATTGACCGTGCGAAAGAGATTTTGAAGGAACTTAAAAATTGAACTGTTCGCCCGGTGGCTGAGCTTTGTCCAGTACCGAACAGCGTTCTTTGCCTTGGAGGTATCGAAACCAATACCTCAGCATCACCCTTCGACAAGCTCAGGGCGCGAAATGTTGTGCAGATATCGAAGCCGCAACCACAGGCAACCCCGGGCAATATATAGTCAACTGAAAAACGCAACAGGTTTTACACATAAAAAAGAAATATCCCAAACCGCAAAAAACCGGAGATATGATGACGGAAGAACACGAACATAAGAATGGATTACTGAAACCCACCCGCCCGGTTGGTATTATCGGGTACGGCGCGTATGTACCGCGCTACCGCCTGCCGGCGGCTGAAGTCGCCCGCGTCTGGACGGGAAGCGAAGGCGGTACACCTGTAAAGGAAAAATCCGTCCCGAGGTTGGATGAAGACGTGATCACCATGTCGATCGAAG
>JAAYYW010000213.1 GCA_012515195.1 Leptolinea sp. | reverse complement strand
GCCCGGTTTTTTTTGCCCAGCTCTTCTTCCGCTTTTTTTTGATTGGTTATATCCTGCGAAGTACCAACAGCCAGGTTTGGCATAAGGCCATTTTTCGTTTCAACAAATTCGATTTGAAAATTTACTCTGACCCACCTGACGCCGCCATATTGATGAATTATCCTGTAATCCGAAGTTAACGGGCTGCGGATTATTTTTTCTCTGGCTTCCCGCTCTTCAAAATGAATGCGATCAATGTCATCCGGGTGGATGTGGCTCCAAAAATCCTCCGCATTCAAGGTGTGTTTGGTAAAACCAAAATGCTGGCAGGCGTTGTCGTCAAAGGAAAATTCATCTTTTTTGAAATTCCGACGCCATTTCCCCAACCTTGTAGCTTTAATAATTAATTCACTGTATTCATTTTCGGTTTTCATGAATTCGGCTGTCTGTCTTCGTTCAATGATCCGCCCTAAGCGGTCTGTGAAAGAATCCAGAAGCAGGCGTTCTTCAAACAAAAAAGGCCCTTCAAACTCATCCGGGCATGTTTCTATATACCCGATTTCAAAGAACCCCATTTCTTCGTCGTCAACCCGAATAATTGATTTAATTTTTTGAACGGGTTTGCAATAATCACTGGAAGTTTGAACGATGTCTTTATATTTGATTTTGCAGCAGGCAAATTCGGGGTATTTCAAACTTTTTGGGAGTGTATCAGCAAGTAATATAAGTAGTTCATCAATTGGGATATCATCATTTTCAGAAATTTTGGAAAGAGAAAAAAACCCTGTAATATTTTGTCGCGATCCTTAATCTCAAATTTCGCCCCAACCAGTTCTGTAACATCATCAAGTAACAACTGAATCTGATCGGGTGTTCGCTGAAGGGTGTGGATATAAACCCACCTGGTTTGAGGTGATTTTTGATTGGAAATACCCAGTAATGTCCTATATACTTTCCCGGCGTTGGTTTTTGTTAATATCTCCAAAAGTTGGTCTGGATCTAGAGAATTTCCGTTTTCGTGGGTAAATTTAAATATCCGGTCAGATATTTTTATGCCGGGCAATGCATTTGGCGGAATTCCCAGAATGTCTCCTGCTACTTTGTTAGCGCTGACAATAATGCCATCTTTCCCGATGATGATCAATCCCTGTTCCAGCACCTGGAATTTCTTGGGGGGGGCTTTTTTTGCCAAATGTTTAGCTTTCATTTCACACTATTCCTGTTTTGTAAACGGGACCAAACGATGGTTTTCTCTGTTCCTGCGAGGACTTCCATTTTGGAGGTGCAAAAAAAGAGTCACTTTCTTGTTATTTATTCTCTGCTTGTGCCGGAACAGGAAGTGGACGTTTAGTAATCCGGGATGATGATAGATATCTTATTTGTTCATCTCTACCAGGCTCGAAATAAGTATCCAATCTCATCAGGGACTTTATCGATAAAAAGGTGATCCTGGTATCTATCCTGTTATTCACGCCGGCTATGTAGTGCGTCGTCAATTCAAATGAATGAGTAGTACTTTCATGGGTGGAATGGAACGGTGTTTGTAATAAAACTGGGTTTTTGAGTGATCGCAGAAAAATAACATTTCCCGTTTTTTGCCGAGAAAAATCTAACGAAACGGGTTTGGAGTTCCAGTTTTGATAGCTTATTGGCGAAATGAAGCTGTCTTGGACTTTGTGGTCCTGAAAACCACGAAATTTGAGCGTGTGATAAATGCGGGAGTCATTGGTAAATGTGCCATTAACAATCCACCGGAGAAGTGTGTCAGGCATAGAAACATCATCCCATTTTGCATTCTGGTAAACAGTCTTAACCATCTATTTGATTATAGTATGCGTGGAAAAATTATAAAAACCCTGTCTAATGTCAGGTTGATAGATAAGAGCGGTTCATCAGATTATCCCTTTTTAGGGAACCAGGGAAAGAATTCGCTGGTTGTCTCCACATACTCCTGATAACCCGGTTTTTCTTTCTTTAATGTTTTCTCCAATAGAGTTACACCGGATACCCGCATTAAAAGAGCCGTCATGATGATCGGACTGAAGATTGTCCACCAGGCGCCAGCCGCGCCAGCTAAAAGATAGTAAGCCCACCATTGAGTGGCATCGCCAAAGTAGTTCGGATGACGCGTATACCGCCAGACGCCGGAATCCAGCACCTTACCCTTGTTCGCCGGGTTGGATTTAAATTGCGCCAGTTGCGCGTCACCTACTGATTCAAAGAAGAAACCGATAATCCAGACCACAATAGCAAGATAATCCAACCAGAAAAGTTGTTTATCGGATAGTTGAACAGCCGTTAATGGCGTGGAAATGATCCACATCAAAACACCCTGTAATAGAAAGACCTTAAAGAAGCTCCTCCACCACCATTCTTTTCCGGCTTCTTTTCTCCAAACCTGGTAACGAAAATCCTCTGGTTTCACATGGTTTCGATTAAATATGTGAATGGAAAGACGCAGTCCCCAGATCGTAACAAGAGCCGTGAGCAGAACCTTTCGAGCAGATTCAACACCCGTTGTAAGAAAGAAAACGGCCCAAACAATAACAACAAAACCAGTCCCCCAGAAAATGTCCACAATGCTTGAATTCTTTAGAGCGAGGCTGATAAGCCACAAAATGGTCATCAGTCCCAGGATGATCAGCCCTGTTTGGAAAATAACTGGTAAGAATGACATGGTGTTCTCCAAATAGTTGGTCTACTCCAGAGCGGTTACAACGGCAAATCCTACTACTCCGGGACCGATGTGCGCGCCGATCACAGGGGTTATATCCTCAATGAGGATTTCCCCTTCAGGAAGAAGGGAACCGGCCATTTTCCGTAACTCGGCTATACGTTCAAAAGAGGCATGGGTGTGGACTATGGCTACTTTTTCCAGCTTACCGACGGATACCAACATTTCTATCAATCGCCGAAATGCCCGATCACGGGTGCGAACTCGTTCTGTCCCCGGTTTGCCGTTATACATGGTCAAGATCGGTTTGATCTGCAAAATGGAAGCGAAATTCGCCACATATTTGTTCATACGTCCACTGCGCTTCAGAAATTCCAGAGTGTCCAATGCAGCAAAAACATGGCTTCGTTGTATTTGTGATTGAAGGACTACCTGTATTTCGGATACGGTCCTTCCTTCGGCTGCCATTTCAGCAGCAGTCTGGACAAGAAAACCAGTGGCAAGACTTAATTGTTGGGAATCGATTACCGTAACCTTAACAGACGTGGTTGTGCGAGCGGCCACCCGGGCAACATCCATAACCCCGCTTAATGCTTCTGAAATATGGATGGAAACAACTTCAGTCGCTCCTTCATCGGCGAGGGTATTGTATGCGGCCCTGAATCGTTCAATGGATGGAACGGCGGTAGTCGGATGTTCAGGAAAATCCGGAAGCCGGGTATAAAATTCTTCGCGTGTAATATCTATACCGTCCAGATACCCCTCCCTACCGGTGTTGATGTACAGAGGAACAACGTGAATCCCGTATTTTTCAATGATTCCAGGTGGAAGATCACAAGTGCTGTCTGTTACGATGCGAATGGACATTTTCCCTCCTATAGGATCAGGATGATTCCCAGCACAAATTCAATGGCCAGGCTAGACCAGTTGGATTGCGCGTATGATTTATCAAACATAATAGAGAAAAGTCTGGCTATTGCAATAGCCAGATAGGCATAACCGAGTGTCACATAGGCAGTATTACCGAGAAAAAGTGGTGCCGCACCCAGGCCAATGAACAGACCACCAAAGATGGAACGTATTTCGGAAATGCCGCGCGGACCATTCGCGGACAATCCGGTAAAGCCATACACAGCCGTTGGTTTTACAAGGGACAATAGTCCTGTGGCAATGGTTGCCACAGCAGCCACG
>JAAYYW010000212.1 GCA_012515195.1 Leptolinea sp. | reverse complement strand
TCCAACAGATGTTCTCGCATTTAATTCTGATGAAATCGACCCTATGACCAACACCCTATATCTGGGTGATGTAATAATATCTGTCGAAAGAGCTGAGAAACAAGCACACCTAGCAGCTAACCATATCAGTGATGAACTTACAATGCTCATTGTTCATGGCTGTTTGCATCTGGCTGGATTGGACCACACAACCGACCCGGAAAAAGAGAAAATGCGGGTTTCACAAGAGGCCATTCTTGTATCATTAGGGGTAAAAAATTCATCCTGGCCAAGAGAAGAATAAATGAGAGATTTTTTTCTTAGCCGCATCAGATCGTTCAAACATGCATTTTCTGGATTGGCGTATGTTTCAAGAACGCAGAAAAATGCCTGGATTCACACATTGGCAACTATTTCTGTTATCTTGATGGCTATCTGGCTTCAAACTACACCAACTGATTTCGCCATTCTCATCATCACAATTGGAACTGTCTGGACGGCTGAATTTATCAATACCTCTTTGGAAGCTGTTGTTGATCTTGCCAGCCCCGAAAAGCATCCACTCGCCAAAGTTGGTAAAGATGTCGGAGCAGCAGCCGTATTAATTGCAGCAATTTCATCCATCATTATTGGTTTGATTATTCTTGGCCCTGCACTTGTGGGGAAATTGGGATTGTAAAGAGGGAAAAATGGCGTCTAATTTTCGTATTGGTACAGTTGGATCTCCCATATCCACTCCCAAAAAACCCGGTGGAAGTATTGGAGCAATCAAGCAGTTGCGATCTCTTGGCCTCAGTGCACTCGAATTGGGATGGGTTCAGAGTGTAAGAGTATCCGAAGAAACCTGCGCGGCGATAAAGGCAGAATCGCAGAACCAAGATATTGCGATAAGCGTTCACGCCCCGTATTTTATTAACTTGAATGCCGATGAAGAAGAATGGCCAAAATCACGCAAACGGTTAATGGATGCTGCTTATTTTGGTAATCTTGCCGGCGCAACCGATATTATCTTTCATCCCGGATCGTATTTTGAAAAACCAGCGGAAGAAGTCCTTTCCGTTGCCATCCCCCGACTGAAAAAATGTGTGGAAGAATTGAATAATAGCAGGAACCCTGTGGTCCTACGACCAGAGACCATGGGAAAAATTGCGATGTTAGGATCTCTTGAAGACACATTGGAAATGAGCAAACAAATACCTGGTGTCCTCCCCTGTCTTGATTTTGCTCATCTTCATGCCAGAGCAGCCGGTAAAGAGAATAGCAAAGAGGAATGGCTGGCGCAAATAGAATTGATAGAGAAGTACTTAGGAAAAGAATCACTAAAATCACTACATATTCATTTATCAGGAATTGAATACACAGCCAAAGGGGAAAAAAACCATCTTCCCCTGAAAGAATCCGATTTCAATTTGACCGAATTACTCGAAGTACTTGTTTCACGGGATTGTTCTGGACGTATTCTATGCGAAAGTCCAATTATGGAAGAAGACGCATTATACATTCAGGAGACTTTAAACAAGTTATAGAATTCTAATCTTTTGTTCTGAGATCAACTTTCTCAAGCGTATCTTTTGGCATATATTCTTTCAGGTTGTGTTCAACGGCAAAAGCAGCTGCTTCTGCCCTGTTGCTCACACCCAGTTTGGAAAGAATACTGGAAACATAGTTACGAATCGTCCCCTCTCCCAGAAATAATTCTTTAGAGATCTCCCGATTCGTTTTGCCTTCTGATACTTTTAACAATACTTTCTTTTCATTGTCTGAAAGATGGGAGAACGCGGAAGCTTCTTCCTGTTTAACCACCCGTTTAACTTCCTGGAAAATCCGTTTTGTCATTGCAGGATCCAGAGGCGCTTCCCCGCGGCCAACCGCTTCGAGTGCTTTCACAAGATCGTCCCCACCAATTTGCTTAAGAACATACCCTGATGCTCCAGCTCTAATAGCGGAAAATAGCATTTCATCTTCCGCGTAAGAAGTCAGCATGATCACTTTCGTATTTGGAAAAGTATGCGTGATCTCTTCACATGCTTCTATCCCTGATGTGCCAGGAAGACGAATATCCATCAAGACGGCATCTGGCAGTAATTGTGATACTTTTTCAACAGCTTCCTTTGCCGCTCCTGCTTCACCGACCACCTCAAATTGCGGATGATGTTGAAGTAATGATCTAAGTCCAATCCTAACTACCTCGTGGTCATCAACGATTAATATTCTTTGTTTCTCCATGGTTTCTCCTGGTTAACTTATATGAGTATACCCGATTGTGAAAATGCCATTAGAAAGATAATATCTATGGTAGAAAAAACAAATTTATAACCTTATGATAAACTTATATTTGAAGAATAGGAGAGCGTATGCCTGCGACGATAAACAGGATCATATATATTGAAGACGACCCTGATATGATCGACTTGGTAACCCTGATCTTGAACCGTCGTGGCTATACTGTTGTGGGCGCCAGCGGT
>JAAYYW010000211.1 GCA_012515195.1 Leptolinea sp. | reverse complement strand
GATCGCATCAGTCCCGCCGCACCGCACACGCTGGATGGTTCGGCATATATGTCCACAGCTTCTTATAATGACAATGGTGTGATCATTGACCTGAGCCAGGATTATGAAGGAATCCAATGGATGCAGTTGAACGTACCCGGATCACCCGTTATTGTAGAGGCGAACACGGTTGAATATCGTTGGGGAAGCCGGTATACCATTTACACTGGTTTGCCCGGCGTAGTGGGATGGAACTGGCATCAGCGACAACAGCGCGCGATTATTCCTTCAACAAAGATCACCGATCGGGTTGAGGAAATAAGGCAGTTCTACCTGACAACGGACGTTGAAGAAACACTTCATTTCATTGAAAAATATCAGGTCGCTTACATTATTGTTGGACAATTGGAAAACCTGTATTACCCGGGTGAAGGTCTTGAGAAATTCCGTGATTTCAATGGTGTTTACTGGAATACTGTCTTTCAGAATGAAACTACAACCATATATCAAGTCAGGAGGTCCAACGGATCATGAAAGACATTTCAGAAATCTATCACATAACCACGACAGACCAGTGGCAAAAAGCTCTTGAACAAGGACAATATGTCAGTGAAACATTTGATGAAGAGGGGTTTATTCATTTCTCCCTCGAATCCCAGGTCTTGGATACAGCCAATCGTTACTATTCCGGAACGTTGGGATTGGTCCTTCTCAAGGTAAATACATCTAAACTGGCAGCAGTGTTGAAGTATGAAACCTCGACATCGGGGGAAGAATTTCCTCACCTCTATGGACCACTAAATTTGGACTCGGTGGATGAAGTTTTTGAATTCAGCGCCTCACAAAACGGTAAATTTCTTATGTTACCTTTCTAAAACTCATGATTTCTTTCATTTTGTGGACAATCACTGTATTAATCCTGGGTTGGGCTGTGTTCCCCATACTTTTTCGTTTATTTCCGAACTTGACTGACCGGGGTTACGCGCTGGCAAAACCGGCTGGATTGCTCCTCTTTGGATACCTTTACTGGATACTTGTCACCTTTCGGATATTACCCAATGGTTGGGTGGGATTAGCTTCGGTTTATCTTTTTATAGTTGCTGCGGGCATACTGCTTGCCTGGAAAGATCACTTTTCGGTTATGAAAGAATGGGCCGGAAGGAACAAGTGGTGGATACTCTTTATTGAAAGCGGCTTCTTTTTGTTATTTGGTTTCTTCGCTTTCATGCGGGCTGCCTACCCGGATATCATCGGTACAGAAAAACCGATGGAATTGGCATTCATAAATTCGATATTGAGATCTGATGCATTTCCACCTGCTGATCCCTGGCTCTCTGGATATGCGATCTCATACTATTATTTTGGGTATGTCATGGTCGCCGGACTCATCCGGTTGACCGGTACATTATCCGGCGTTGGTTTTAACCTGGCGATCGCATTATGGTTTTCCATGGCATGCCTTGGCGCATTTAGCCTTGCATTTAATATTCTGTCAAAAATTTCGAATCCGAACGATGAGCCGGGAAAAAAGAAACGACCAGGATTCGGTTGGGCGTTATTTGCCCCCCTGTTTCTGGTTTTTACCGCAAATTGGGAGGGATTGTTTGAAGCATTGCACGCCCGGGGATTATTTTGGGACATCAATGGGCATTCCGCTTTCTGGAAATGGCTCGATATTGAAGAATTAAATGTTCCTCCTGCAACACCTTTGACCTGGCTGGCAAATCGTCCGGCAGGAATTTGGTGGTGGCGGGCTTCACGAGTTTTACAGGATTATGACCTGGCAGGGAAGTCTGGCGGAGTAATAGATGAGTTTCCTTTCTTCTCGCTATACCTGGCCGATCTGCATCCGCATATTCTTTCCATGCCGTTTGTTTTGCTGGCTTGTACCGTGGCATTGGAGTTTTATTTCAAAGCACGTTCTGGTAAACAATACAGAATCGGATGGTATTCCTATTTGCGAAACTGGTTAACCGGCGGTACGAATAAAACCATAACCGATTCCGAGATTCTAATGCCCCATTCCGTTTTCTGGAGTGGTGCGTTGTTATTTGGTGGATTGGCTTTCCTGAATATGTGGGATTTTCCTATTTATGTCGGGTTAAGCAGTGCTGCGATTGTCCTGGGTCGTTACATATCAAGGGGATGGAGCCAAAAGAGATTAATCGAATTTCTTGAAACCGGACTTGGGTTTGGTGTGATCGGTGCGCTCCTGTATTTTCCATTTTATGTAGGATTCTCTTCTCAAGCTGGTGGATTGCTTCCGAGCCTGGCTTTCTTTACACGGGGAAACCATCTTTGGATAATGTTCGGCGTTTTTTTTATTCCGATTTTTACCGGAATTTTAACCATAACCGGAACTGTGAATCTAAAAAAGATTTTTCGGTATGCAATAAGAAAAACTCTGATCATTGTTGCTGGTTTATGGATCTCGATGATCATTCTGGGTTTCATTTTCGCGACAGTCCCGGATTTGTTGGTGAGGATTAACCCTGCGTTGGGTGCGTCACTTTCGGCCGCGGCAGGTCAGTTCTTCAGTATTCAGGGAAGCGCATTTCTACAGGATGTCCTGTTGAACACATCACTCTTGAGGATTATTTCTCCGGGAGGATGGATCACCCTTGTTTTGCTGCTTACACTGGTTTGGGGTGGGCTGATCTGGTTGCGTGATACAAATCGGGAAAATACGTTAGAGGTCACACAGGAAGGAAATCAGAGACTGGAAACTCGGTTATACAACCCGCTTCCATTCGTCTTTCTTTTACTTGCTGGAGGAGTTGGCCTGGTTATATTTCCGGAGTTTTTCTACTTACGGGACCAGTTTGGAACCCGTATGAATACGATCTTTAAGTTTTACTATCAAGCATGGATATTGTGGTCTGTTGCTGCCGCGGTTTTGACGTATTTCTTGTGGACAAAGGGTAAATCATGGAAAAAGTGGACAGCTCGTGGTCTGCTTTTTTTAAGTACTCTTGCAGGATTAATCTATCCATTCTTTGGATTCTATTACCGTTTTGATAACCTGGCTGTTCGCGGACTTGAACTTGATGGAAATGCCTATTTTTACTCAGGCTACCCGGATGAAACAAACGCCATAGCTTTTCTACAGCTGGCACCCAGGGGAATTGTTGCTGAGGCCATTGGGGGAAGTTACACTGGTTATGCCCGTGTTTCAACACAATCTGGACTCCCCACGGTTTTGGGATGGCCCGGACATGAATCGCAGTGGCGCGGAGGAGCCCGTGAAATCGGTTCCAGAGAGCCCGATGTTAAGTTGCTTTATCAAACCAATAACTGGCTTGAAGCGCTTGGAATAATTCAGAAGTATCAGATTCGTTACATATACATTGGTATGTTGGAACAAAACACATACAGAGTGAACGAGGCGAAATTCCAGAATAATTTGCAACCAGTTTTCGAGAACAACTCAGTTGTGATTTATGAAGTCCCTTCGCAATTATTATCACCAGATTCAGGGATTTAATAGGATATTTGGATGGAGACTATTAAGAATTCAAAGATTTGGTACGTTTATGGATCTCTTCTGGTTATAGCCCTCATATTGCGATTCCAACAGCTGCAAATACCGTTCTTAAGTGAACGTGAAGCGGCAGTCGCCTTGCAGGCTATTGAAAAATCACAAGCTGTACCAGGCGCAGCCGGGATCAATGGCTGGCTACAAATATTGTTTTTTATCTTTGGTGAAAATGAGGTCAGCGCCCGGATCATTCCCGCGATATTTGGCTTTTTAATGATAGTAACCCCTTTGTTTTTCTCAAAACTCATTGGGAAAGAGACCGCGATTCTTTTGAGTATTCTCATAATGTTTGATCCTGGACAGATCGCATTCTCACGTCAGGTAGATGGCGCAATAATTACACTTTTCGGGCTTATGTTTGCCCTTGGGTGTGTTTTTGAGAAAAAGAGTATTCCAGCCGGAATTGCAATTGGATTGGCATTTCTCGGTAGTCCGGTTTTCTGGCCAGCTTTGATCTCCATTTTTCTCGCTTTGAGGTTTACTTATTTCAACCGGCGTTATGATGATTCATCTGCCAGAGCATCTCTTGTGTGGGATGGATTGGAATTTCGCCATGGGTTACTTGCTCTTGTACTCACAGTGTTACTGGCGGGAAGCGGAATGGGTTTTCATATGGCTGGTGCAGCCGCGCCATTTATCCATCTTATGGATTACTTAAAAGGATGGACGACTGGCGGCGGGATTTCTCCGATTCTCCTATTGTTTTCTTTCCTACTATATCAACCGGTAGTTTTTATCATCGGGCTGGTGGAAGGGATACGTTCCATCAGGGAGAGAGATCTTTTCAACGCGTTTCTAATACGATTGTTTGGATTTTCCCTACTTCTTGCAATACTCTATCCATCGCGGGATATGGATGGAATGCTGGTGTCTTATCTGCCCTTACTGTTTCTCGCTGCCCGATTTGTTTCCCGATTAATCCCATCACTGGGCAAACCTGACCTTACGGCTTACGGGCAAATGCTTCTGGTAATTTTGCTTGTCCCCTTTATCTGGATGAACCTTATCATTCTTGAATTTCCGGTCGAGGGGCAGGATTCTACGCTCCGATTGGCGGCTGTTGTTGGCGGATTTGTACTTCTAATAATTGCCAGTTTATTGATCCGTCTAGGTTGGTCTCCCATTCAGGCTTCCACAGGTTTGTGGATGGGGACGGCTGTTTTGCTCTTTGTATTTATGTTTTCGACGGCCTGGCGGGCTTCGGGAATAGGCTCGTTTCCCGAAGCGGAATTGTGGAATTACTATGGTGTTACCGATGAGGTGGATCTGTTGAGAGATACAGCGGGTGACTTGAGTGAATGGAACATTATGAGCCGCAGTGGAATCAATATTGTTATTCTCAACAATACCTCGTCAGCCTTAAGATGGGCACTACGAGATTTTTCAAGTGTGAATAATGACACCTCTTTACCCAATCTATCTAATCCGGCAATTGTGATTACGGAAAATGAAGAGGTTCCAACTCTCGCGCAAGCTTACAGGGGACAGGACTTTGTCATCACAAAACGGACAGCCTGGTCAATGATTCTCCCCGAGGAATGGATACAGTGGTACGCATTTCGCAGTTTACCAGTAGAAAGACTGGAAAAAATTCTGTGGGCCCGAACAGATCTTTTTCCCGGGGCTTCCAGCACCGCGCCCGAAACCATAACTCCCATCCAGTGAGGACCTTTTGAAAGATAGAATCACCATAGCCATTGATGGACCCGCCGCTTCAGGTAAATCTACTGTTGGAGAATATGTCGCAAAAAAACTTGACTATCTTTTTTTTGATACAGGCATAATGTACAGGGCGGTTACGCTGGCTGTAATAAGAAAAAGTATTAAACCGGAGGCTGAGAGCGAAGTATCAAAACTGGCCGAGAGTATTCAGATAGATATTTTGCCACCCAGTTGTCCGGATGGCAGGAAAGCAGATGTGTTGATTGATGGAGATGATGTCACCTGGGAGGTCCGCAGCAAAGAAGTTGAAGCGAATGTCTCGCTGGTATCGACTTATAAGGGAGTGCGTGACGCAATGACAGGCCAACAGCGCCGCATCGGAAGCCGGGGGGATGTGGTCATGGTTGGACGCGACATCGGTACGGTGGTGTTCCCTGATGCTGATCTCAAGGTTTATCTGGAAGCTTCCGCTGAAGTAAGAGCTCGTAGACGGTATGAAGAATTACTGGAACGGGGTATTAATTCGGATTTTCAGGAAATTTTGAGTTCAACCAAGAGACGTGATGAGATAGACAAGAACAGAGAAATTGCGCCTCTAAAACCGGCTGATGACGCAGTAATCATAAAAACAGACGATTTGACAATTGAAGGTGTTGTTGAAGCTATCCTTTCGCTGGTCAGTAAGATTGGATTGATAGTAGACGGAAGGTAACTATATGTGCGATACATTTGTTTTTCGTTATGAAAATCCTGACCATGACCGGAAAGTCTGGTTTGGTAAGAATTCAGATCGGGAACCGAATGAAGCGCATGAGGTAGTATTCCTAAAAGCGAAAAATTTTGACGCTGGTACCACCATCCAATGTACCTACATAGAAATCCCACAGGCAGAGTCAACCTTCGATGTTGTGCTTTGCAAACCTGTCTGGATGTGGGGGGCAGAAATGGGTGTCAATTCTCACGGGGTGGTGATTGGAAATGAAGCCCTGTTCACAAAAAAAGGTGGATCGGAAGATAATGCGCTAACAGGCATGGACTTGGTAAGACTTGCACTTGAACGTTCATCCACAGCGCGCTCATCTATTGATTGTATTATAAATTTACTTGAAAGCTACGGTCAGGGTGGTAATTGTGGATTCAGCCACCCATTTTTCTACAACAACAGCTTCCTGGTTGTTGATCGAAACGAATCCTGGATTTTAGAGACGATCGGTAAAGATTGGGTTGCCAGAAAGTATTCCACATCAACAGCCATCTCCAATGGATTGACGATCAAAGCTGATTGGGACAAAGCGAGTCAGGGTTTTGAAAGTGCAAAGGACCTTGCCGGCGAGAATAGTGATTGGTTATTTACCACTTTTAGTCAGGCATCGCAACGACGAGAATGTGTGTTGACCTCTCTTAAGAGTGTTTCGTCAGGATCAGATATCTCTTCCGCATTTGACGTGTTGCGGAGCCACAATGGATCGGATGAAATCCCTCGGAGGTCGCTGACTGCCAATACAGTTTGCATGCACGCCGGATTTGGTCCCATTCGGATCAATCAAACTACCGGTTCGCTTGTTGTTGACCTTTCGGGTGTTGAACCGGAGGTTTGGATCACCGGGACATCTGCCCCATGTTTGAGTGTGTTTCAGCCAGTCCGTTTCTCTCACTTTCAAGAGGATACAATTATTTCTTCGGAAGAAGATTGGTGGGAGAACGAGATATTTCACCGTACTATGTTGTTTTGCCATCATTCAGACATCAATGCTTTCCGAGAGCAAAGGGACGCTTTGGAGGCGGATTTCATCCGAACTATTCGAGAAAACCCGAATTCGTGGACAATGGACGCCCTTCTACGAACGAAACGTGAATATCTCAACGTTTGGCGTGATCGCTCCAATAATGCGCCAAAGATTCCCGGATATTTCCTTTTTCGCAATAGTTGGAAAAATTTTAATTCGAAAACCAAATTAAAAATCCATTACTAAAAGTGTGTTGTCCATTAATGGCGATGCTATAATTTAACCATATTGGAATAGATTGGGCATCGTGATACTTTCACTTCTGGAAACCCCCACGAAGATCATTTTTCCTGATTCCATTGCAGGTTGGGTGGGATTGGGTTTGTATTGCTTAAGTTTTTTGGTGTGCCTGGTCCATTGGTGGGACGTCCCACTGACTATGTTGCAGCGGCGATGGCAGCTGCTATTTTTTCTGTTTGTTTGTGTTGTTCCGGCAAACCTGTTTATTGGTGTTGGTGGGAATGCTCTGGATGATCTTTCTTTCCTTCAGGGACAAATACCTGGCATGGTTTTCTCTGCCGTCCCAATGTTTCTGATAAGCGCTTTCTTCGGTCCTGTTCTGGGTGGGCTGGCAGGTTTTCTTGGAGGACTGATCCAGGCATCGCTTTCAACGAATTCACCATTTACTCCATTGATTATTGGAATCGGTGGTACGTTATTAGGGGTTTGCCTGCGACAAAGGTATCGTGGTGCTGTATACGCAGCTATCAGACGACCTATAGGCGCTGTTTTTGCAAATATGATTTTTATTTATGTGTTATCTGCCGGAGCGGCGTTCTTCGGTGCAGAAGGTCATTTTGCAGGGATGGTTGATGCGGGACTTTCCAACTGGCGGACGGACCTGTTTTTCTGCATTATTCCGCTGGCAACTACCGGCATTTTGGCGGAATTGCTGCAGAATCAAAAGGTTGGACCATGGCGGAAAGCTGTCTATCTGCTTCCATCGCCCGAAGAGGGATTTGCCGAAGGGAAATTCTGGCGGATATCATTGCCTGTAACCTTTCTCTTTATCTTTTTCTTCACACAGGTGTCGTGGTCGATCCAAGCCAGTCAGGTCAACGATATGCTGCAAAGCAGCATTTCGAGCCACTCCGGACTGGCTGCCAGTCATTGGGTCACAGAAGTTGATACGCTGATGGAAAAAGGGAAAACAATTGCCATTCCTGTTGTTTTGCAGCAATCATCGATGGACTTTTATGTTTTCATGCAAAAAACATTCAGCAACGAGAAAACCCGAGTCGCGGTCATCAATCAGAAAGCCCAGGTGATCCATCAATTCCCGGATAATTCTATGGCCTCGGAGTTTTCTCCCGACATCGTAGCCGCTGTCAAAATGATTTTGAGCGGTTCTGAAGATAGGTTGATGAGCAAACATTCATCGGATTTATCTTCCCGGATGGCCATCGACCTGATCAAACCGATAAAAGATGGAAAAGAGAATACTTTAGGAGTGATTATTATTCAACAGGGGGATATTCCAAGACCGGTGAACTCTTTGTTCTGGTCTGAAGTAACCAGGATCGAGGATGCTGGTGGTGAGGTTTGGGTGGTTCCAGCTGATGGGAAGACTGCCTTATTGGACAATATTCCTGCGCCAGATGTGGAGTCCCAGGTTTTCCCCGGTGAATTCCTGGTTCATCGCGGCTGGAATGCCACAGCGGCATATGCCTATTGGCCTGCTTCACCAGACTGGAATATCTTCGTGAGAATCCCTGCAACTGCTGCCGGGACGAATATTTTATTGGATTTCGGGCGGCAAATTTTGTTATTGATTTTCGGCTTTGTATTCCTTCTTTTCCTGTTAGATATGTTCTGGGTAAACTTGTTTAAAGATGAGCAAAAGCTTCTCCAAGCTTCAAAACAGATCTCTAGAGGAATATACACGCCGGTATCTGGATTTCAGGAAGTATCCGAGCTTACCGATCTGGCACAGGCTATTGAGCAGATCAGAGTAAGTGTTAAAGCCCAAATGGATGAGGCACAACGACTGATCTCTATTGGTCGTGGCGTCGCAGTTCGTGAGGATTTTGGTACAGCTGTAGAACCCATTTTGCGAGCTGCATTGCGGGGTGATGCTTCCTGTGCTCGTGTGATCCTTATTCCGCCACAAATGGAAAGTGTGCTTCAATCTCCAACACGGCGCTGTGGGTTGGGCGAACGAAGCAATGCTTATGCTGCCTTGGATAATCAGATACTGGAGATTTGTCAGCGTGAAGGGATTTTTGTTATCCGGAATACTGCTCGCAGCCGGCGGATTGATTTTAATAGTGCGGTTGCCGTCCCTGCATCAGTGGTTGGATTACCCGTTTACCTCAATAAAGATGATTTTCTGGGTGTATTCTGGATTGGTTATGAAAAGCAACAGGTATTCCCGGAAGAAGAGATCTCATTATTAAAATCACTGGCATCTGAGATTGCGGTGGCTGCGGCAGGTGAAAGGCGTTTGTCGGAAACTGAACTTGGCCGGAAGCAATTTGAAGCCCTCGTAACTTCGATTCAGGACCCATTAATGTTATTGGATATGTCTGGTGAAGTTATCTTTGCAAATGATGCTGCCCTTTCACTCGAAGGTCTTATTCAACGGGATGAAGACGGTAACCGGTCTGCTTCACTGCCGTCTCTGCAGGATTCTATTCCGGGCGTTTACGCAGAAGTGGCCAGTGAAGGACTGGTAAGGGAAATACAACTGGCAGACGGTCGCACATATTCCGCCAGGTTTACACCCTTTCAATCTGATGGAAAATTTGGTGGATCTCTGTGCCTTTTGCGTGATGTCCATTCATATTCTGAATTACTTTCCCGCAAAGGCGAATTTGTTGAAACAGTCAGCCATGACCTCCGCCAGCCTCTGACAATGATCAGCGGATATGCAACGATGATCCAGATGGTTGGTGAGATCAATGAGCAACAGCGCTCATATCTTCAAAAGATTACGAGCGGGCTGGATACCATGAACCGTATGGTCAATAATATATTGGATATGGGCCGCATTGAAGCCGGAACCCGTCTGAAACTAGAAAAAGTAGATGTGGGAAAACTGATCACACAGGTGGTGGATGAGTTTGCTCCCCAGGCGATCCAGAAGAAGATAAGGCTTTCGAATAGCACTTCTCCTGATGTTTCTTCTGTTATTGATGCTGATTTTGAGCTGCTTCATCAGGCGGTATTCAACATTGTTGAGAATGCCATAAAATTTACCGGAATTGATGGGAAAGTGACTATCTGGGTTGAACCTACATTGGACAAATGCGTGATTACCATTCAAGATACTGGTATCGGGATTTCACCAATTGACTTGCCCGGTTTGTTCAACCGGAATGCCCGTGGAAGTATGCGCGAGACAGGTCAGAGGGCATCCAAACTTGGATTGTCTATAGTGAAATCAATTGTCGAATTACACAGAGGTGAAGTTTTTGTGGAAAGTCAACTGGGTAAGGGTAGTACTTTTCGCATTGAAATCCCAATTTGATATCAAATCAGTCTTGTAATACTGCAATTCTTTGTTATAATAATTGATTGCATTAACTAGAATTGTCTATGCTTGCTACCGGGTGTCAGCAAAACCATCTGCCAACACCTTGACATTTTTGCCAGAACCCAGATTCACGAGGAGGTAGATTAGTGGAAACCAAGGGATTAACGGCGCTGCGAATCAGCCTAGCTTCCCCTGAGACCATTCGAAGTTGGTCTTATGGTGAAGTACTAAAACCGGAAACAATTAATTACCGGCGCCTCCGTCCAGAGAAGGACGGATTATTTTGTGAAGCGATTTTTGGACCGACACGTGACTGGCAGTGCTACTGCGGAAAGTACAAGAATCCGCGTTACAAAGGGATTGTATGCGATAAATGCGGCGTGGAAGTGACCCGCTCATCCGTACGACGTGAGCGTATGGGGCACATTGAACTTGCAACTCCAGTAGCTCATATTTGGTATACCCGAAGAATCCCATCCTACCTCGGACTTTTGCTGGATATATCCCGACGAAATCTGGACCGGGTTTTGTATTTTGCCCAGTATATTGTGACCTATGTTGATGAAGAAGCTCGCCAGAAGGCATTAAAACGTCTGGAAGACGAGATCAGCATATCTGAACGTGAGCAGGCGCAGGGGATCAATGCCAAAATTATCGAGGTCAAGCAAGCTCGTGACCGCAAGATGGCAGAGATCAACCAGCAGAAATCTGATCTAGAGAGCCGTAAAGACGAGCAGATTGCCACGCGGCTTGAGCCGATCATCCAGGAAGGGCAGCGCCTTGAACAGGAACTCCAGGAAAACCTAGGAAATCCGGCAAAAGGAAAAATTGTTTTTACCGGTACGGATGTGAAAATTGCCGATAAAGGCGACGTCATAACTGCCTCGCATATTTCAGCCGTTCAGAAAGCTGTCAAAGAACGTCTGGATGAAATTGATTCTGAGTTCCACGAGCAACTAGAACGCGATATTGATTCGCTGAAGTTGGAAGTTGAAAAGGTTAAAGCGGAAGCCGACCTTAATATGGAAAACCTCCGCAACCAGTTGGATGACCAGTCTACCGAGTCGGCTGACCAGAATTCTCATTTGCGTGATGAATTGCAGGAGCTGCGTCCCTTTACCTTCTTGAGTGAACAGCGTTACCGTGAACTTAAGCAACGTTGGGGCCAGGTTTTCAAAGCCGATATGGGTGCCGAAGCTTTCTACGATATCTTGAAGCGTCTTGACCTGGAAAAATTGGCTGAAGATCTCTGGCATGAAGTCCGGACATCCAAATCCAAACAAAAACGCAAGAAAGCCACATCACGTCTCAAAGTTGTGGAAGATTTCAAACGGTCCGGCAACCGACCGGAGTGGATGATCTTGACCGTTTTGCCGGTCATTCCGCCAGACCTGCGTCCCATGGTTCAACTGGATGGTGGTCGATTTGCCACATCTGACCTGAATGACCTTTACCGTCGTGTCATCAACCGCAACAATCGTCTTAAACGGTTGCTGGAACTTGGTGCGCCGGATGTTATTGTCCGTAATGAAAAACGTATGCTTCAGGAAGCTGTCGATTCACTGATCGATAATTCACAGCGCGGAAAAGCTCTTTCCCGCCGCGGACGCCGCGAATTGAAATCTCTGAGTGATATGCTCAAGGGTAAGAAGGGTCGTTTCCGCCGCAATCTTCTGGGTAAGCGTGTTGACTACTCAGGGCGTTCGGTAATTGTTGTTGGCCCTAACCTGAAACTGTACCAGTGCGGTCTTCCGAAGACAATGGCCCTGGAATTGTATCGCCCGTTCGTCATTGCGCGTCTGGTAAAGCACAATTATGCGGCCAATGTGAAAGGCGCCCGCCGGTTCATAGAACGAAATCGCCCTGAGGTTTGGGAAGTGCTGGAAGAGGTGATCAAAGATCGTCCGGTTCTCGTGAACCGCGCTCCTACGCTTCACCGCCTCGGTATCCAGGCATTTGAACCATTGCTGATTGAAGGCAGCGCTATTCAACTTCATCCCCTGGTGACCACTGCGTTCAATGCTGACTTCGATGGCGATCAGATGGCTGTGCATGTGCCTCTTTCTGAGAAAGCGGTCAACGAAGCCCGTCGTCTAATGCTGGCTTCGCGCAACCTGCTGAAACCGGCCGATGGGGAACCTATCATCAGCCCATCCAAAGATATGGTACTGGGTGTCTATTACCTCACTACGAAGGACAAACTTACTCACAAGAGCGACGGACATATTTTCGCCAATTGTGATGAGGTTGAACTGGCTTACGGCCTTGGACATCTGGATATCCATTCGAATATTACTGTCCGGGCCCGTACCTGGTACGATGATAACGGCGACAAATTGCCGGAATTGACTGAGAAAATGATCGAGACCACTACTGGCCGAGTCATTTTCAATCGTATCCTTCCGATGGATGTTCAATTTGTCAATGCCGAACTGGATAAGGGTGGTGTGAAAGATCTCATTGCCCAGATCTATGAGGTATGTGGACAGGAAATCACAACGGAAGTGGCTGACCGGATTAAGGACATTGGCTTTGAATACGCCATGCGTTCAGGTTCGACAATCGCCGTATCTGATATTACTGTTCCTGAATTGAAACGCGAAATTCTTTCGCAGTCACAGAAAGATGTTGACAGCCTGCAACGCGATTACCGCCGTGGATTGTTGACTGAGCAGGAGCGCAACGAGCGCACGATTGAAGTATGGCAGCAGACCACAAAAGATGTGGCGGATGCTGTGAAGAAAGCTATGGATCCAACCGGAAACCTGTCTACTATGGCGAACTCCGGAGCCACAAAAGGTGGTTTCGGCCCGATTGCCCAGTTGGCCGGTATGCGCGGTTTGATGGCTGATCCCGCAGGGCGCATTATCCGTCTACCGATCAAATCCAACTTCCGTGAAGGCCTCACAGCACTGGAATACTTCATCTCAACTCATGGTGCCCGTAAAGGTCTTGCGGATACGGCCCTTCGTACGGCTGATGCCGGTTACCTGACCCGTCGTCTGGTAGATGTTGCCCAGGATATGATCATTAATGAATACGACTGCGGAACCCATGAAGGGATTGTCATTCGGAAATCGGATGATATCGCTGGACAATCAATGGGAACTCGTTTGTATGGTCGTACAGCCAATGAACGGATTATTGATCCGAAAACCGGTGAAGTGCTGGTAGAGCGAGATGCTCTGTTAGACCACGAAGCTATTCGTAAAGTTGTTGACGCGGATATCACAGAAGTTAAAGTGCGCTCACCAATGACCTGTGAATTGACCCACGGCATCTGCCAAAAGTGCTATGGCATGGATCTGGGACGTGGAACTGCTGTGGAACTGGGTTCAGCTGTCGGTATTGTGGCTGCCCAATCCATTGGCGAGCCAGGCACCCAGTTGACCCTCCGTACCTTCCACACAGGCGGTGTTGCCGCTGGCGGCGACATCACGACCGGTCTACCCCGCGTGGAGGAACTGTTTGAAGCCCGTCGTCTGCCAAAAGGCGAGGCGGTCATCTCACAGATATCCGGTGTGGTAAAAATTATTCAATCCGATAAATACAGTGACCAGCGTGTCGTTCGCCTTGAAAACAGTGAAATGATCAGCGACGAATACGAAATCCCAGAAGGTTGGGAAGTTGCTGTAAAAGATGAAGACCAGGTTTCAGTAGCTGATACTCTTGCGAGAATGGGTGAAGCTGAGATCAAAGCAGAACATGCCGGTCGCATCCGGATTGAAGGTAGTCGCGTTATCAACTCGTACGAGCAACGCGAATCTGAAGAATATGAGATCCCAAGTACTGCCCGCCTATTGGTTAAAGAAGATGACCATATCGGCGCTGGAGAACCGTTGACGGAAGGATCATTGAACCCGCACATTATCCTGCGTATCAAAGGCCGTGATGAATGTATGAAATACCTGCTGGTAGAAATCCAGAAGGTGTACCGTTCACAGGGTCAGAATATCAATGATAAGCATTTTGAGGTTATCATCCGCAAGATGCTGGGTAAGATACAGATTATCCGGCCAGGTGATACCAAATACCTCCCGCAAGACCTGGTTGATCGGCTTGAGATCTACAAAACCAACGATAAGATGTTGGTTGAATCGAAGCAGCCTGCCAAATATGTTGAAATCCTGCTGGGTGTAACAAAGGCTTCTTTGAGCACGGATTCATTCCTTTCGGCCTCTTCCTTCCAGCATACGATTAAAGTGCTGGCAGGTGCTGCCATTGCTTCAACGGAAGACCCGTTGTTCGGTTTGAAAGAAAACGTTATCATCGGCAAACTGATCCCGGCTGGAACTGGATTTATACATGGCCGCTTCACCGAAGCACACGGGTTTGCTGAACCGGAAGTAGTTCAGGAAGATACTCTTCCTACAGTCGAATAAAGGAAACCCTGACACTTCGAAAAACTACAAAAAGTGCCTGTTGCTGATTGACAGGCACTTTTATGTTAGCAGAAAAAATTAAATAAAACTGGAGTAATGATATGTTATGATTCCATCAATTATCCCGAGGGTATCGGTTCCTTTTCGGTTACCCGTTCCAAAAGATGATGTCCATGAATAATTGCGTGACGGCTCTTTCCCTGTAATGGATGTCAATTCAAACTTGACATCGGGTTGCCTGTTGGTGATTAGATCGGAGTAGAAAGCCCTGATCTCATCATGACCCTGAATTGTCTTTTCAGAGGTGATATGCACAGCGTCCTGTGCATAGAGGTTTATGACTGCGTCCAGGTCATTTGCATTTAGAGCAGAAATCAATTTTTCTATTATTCCCACCGGTTTTTGAGTGGGATACGGGTATGAGGCAATAACATCCCAAAGGGCTGGAAGGTATTTCCTGCAGTAATCCCAGCTGAAGAAATTGACTGCTGGAATGTTCAGGGAGACTGCTATATTCATGAATTCTTTGAGGTCATTGGCCGAAGGTGACCATTCCTGGTTGCTGTATGCCGGGCCTGTAGCCATGTAGGGGCGGAAAGGTGATAATGCCTGAAATTCGCGAAATGAACGTTGAAGTTGTGCGCCTGCGTTATGTGCCTGTTCCCAGTAAACCTGGGGCATGTTGTAATCCGATTTATTCAAAAAATCTGCCCAGGGAAATGTCATATGAAAGGTAGGGAACCGGAAGGAACTTAAAGCAACGGGGATGCTTCCAAGATAACCCCTGAGGTCAGAAACATAACGTCTGGCGGCCGTATCCATCCCGGCTGCCTTGTATTCTCTTTCAGCGTCTATTACGTACCCGTCCAACCCGAGTTGACGGGCGCGTCGGCCACCGATCCAGGCTTCACCATCTGGATCTCCACCATAAATGTAATGCCACCCCCAACATTCTATTCCCGCGCTATGGAGAGCAGAAACGAGAGGGGGAACCAAATCTTCGCCGCTTGTTGCGTTTACATTGAAATGGTTTACCCCGTCTGCAATTTTTACCAGAACATGTGATAGGCCGGCTGACTGGGCGGCAGAAGCGATAGCGGAGGGTTTTCCACCTTCGCAATCACGAATCTTCCAGATAAAAAAACCTTTGCCGGTTAGGGTCATTTTTCAATTCTGAGTTTATATTGGTGAACCATCAGGGAGTAATGTGCCTTCCAGGTCCAATTGTGGTGCAATTCTTCTCATGGCAAGTATTACATGATCCACGTGAGGCCAAAGTTCGGTCCCAAATGCTTCTGTGTTGGTTGTGATCTCTTCCCGGTTGATCGCTGCTGCAAAGGCCCGATCTTTCCATTTTTTCTTTACAGAAGATGCGGTCAGATCGTATAAAGACCTTGAAGGGCGCACCAGTGCAACAGCTGTGATCAATCCTGTCAATTCATCTACGGCTGCCAAGCATTTTTCCATGGTATTGATTCGGTTCACGCCTTCTCCATGGCTTAAAACTGCATGGATGATTTCCTCGGGAACATTTAATTCACGTAAGATGGGTGCACCGGCAGACGGGTGCTCTTCCATAGTAGGATGTATCTCCCAGTCAAAATCGTGCAATAAACCTGCCAGCCCCCAGGTTTCAACATCACCATTAAGTTTTTCGGCATAGTAGCGCATGGCAGCTTCAACTGATAGCATGTGGTTGATCAGACCAGAATTTTTTACATACTGTGTAACAATTTTGAAGCCTTCTTCTCTCGTGGTCATGAAATTCCTTCCTCAATATCCTGTTCCATGTTATCCCCATCGCGTGGATAGATCGGCTCAGGTTCTCCCAATATAGGCTCTGGCTTTCTGATATATAGATCGATAAACGCGGTTAATGTTGCCGGAATCTCACGAAGCCGCCAGTAGATGTACGACCCGAGTCGATACGTTCGCCGATCTGCACTGATCCCGATCGTTTTTAATCCAAGCGCATCGCAAATGTAAAGAGCACGAGGCAGATGATAATCCTGAGTGACAAGAAGAGCTTCCTTTACTCCAAAGATCGTAAGGGCACGATAGCAAGTATCATAGGTGCGACGGCCGGCATAATCCAGCACAATGTCCCCTTCAGGCACACCTAGCTGCATGGCATACTTTTGCATGGCTCCAGGCTCGTTATAACTGAGTGTGCTATTATCACCGCTCATTAACAATTTCTCTACCTTGTTGGCCTTGTAGAGTTCAACGGCCGTTTGAACCCGGTCACGCAGTACGGCGGATGGAGACCCGTCACGGTACAAACCGGCTCCAAAAACAATAGCCGTTTTGCCCTCGGGTGCAATTCCAAGGGGAAAACGTTTCCCTGCCGAGGAAAAATAGGCAATAATGGCAGGAAGAAAGCATAGAGCAATTAGAAAGATAAGTCCAAACAAAATGATTTTTCTTGTTCGATGTTTTTTCACTATAACTATAAATTCTACCATGCCCGTTGTAACCAGAGTAGGAATGCAACTAGAATCCCGGATTAGCGTAAAATAAATATATGGGTAAGGACAAGATAAAATGAAAACTCGACAATTATTTGGTTTATTATTATTTGTGATGGTAGTGATTTTACTTTCCGGTGCTGGCCTGCTTTATATGATTGGACGGCAAATTGAAGAGATCGAAGATCGAACCATTGGCCCTGTGCAACAAATTAATCAGGATATGGCAACACGGGTTGCTCGTTTTTTGGAACCAACACCAACCATTATCGCCGACCCTGTTAGCATAATCCACGAAGTACGATCACTCGCACGTTTAGAGACAATCCAATACTCGGTCGAAAAGGTCATACGGGCAGATTCCGGACGCGAAGAAGTGAAGACCCTGTTTGGCGACAAACTATTATTTGTCGCCCACGGAGAGGTCATTGCTGGTGTCGACATGGCGAAGCTGCAAGTGGATGATGTGGTTTTGGAAGGGGATGTTGTTTCCATTCGTCTGCCCGATGCAGAAGTTCTCGTAACCCGGTTGGACAATGACAAATCATATGTATATGACCGCCAGACAGGATTGCTTGTTAGGCCTGATACCCAGTTGGAGACTCTGGCGCGACAGACAGCGGAAGATGAAATTTATCAGACGGCAATAGAGGATGGAATCCTAAAGCAAGCCCGTACAAATGCCGAAAACTTTATTGATAGACTGATCCGTTCGCTCGGTTACGATGAAGTTATTTTCATCGAATCCTGATCTGTAAAAGTGTGTTGGTCAGTTGAAAAATATTACCCGGCTATTGTACGGAGGCTGGATATTTATGCTAGAATGGTGCTCCCATGGAAAATTCACATTTCTATATAACTCAACCACAGTCTTCTGTTGAAATCTACTTGCCTGATGGACGGGTAATCCGCGGTGATAGAGGGAAAGAAGTTGTACATTTTCTCAAAGCTCTTCCAGAGTGGGACAATCCGCCCATTGTTGGGGCTATCATCAATGGCGAATTACGGGAATTAACGTATCCGATTGACATTGATTCCCGCGTAAAACCGGTTACCATGGCTGACTCAGATGGATCTCGTATCTATAGGCGGTCTCTCACCTTCTTACTGGAAGCGGCTTTTGAAGACATCTACCCTGATTGGCGATTGACAATTGACCATTCTGTTTCTTCTGGAGGGTTCTTTTGCCAGGTTCTAGAGAATGAGTCGTTGTTGCATATTGATCTAAAAAAACTGAAAGACCACATGCTGGAGTTAGTGAGACAAGATATTCCATTTACGCGTGAACAGGTCCCGCTTTCAGAAGCCATTCAATATTTTAAAGACCACGAAAATGAAGACAAAGTCCGGTTATTAAAATACCGGCAAAAGGACCGACTGGTACTATACAACCTGGATAAGCACCGTGATTACCATCATGGGTATATGGTTCCATCAACTGGTTTTCTACGTTGGTTTGATATTTCCTCTCTTGGTGACGGATTCATATTACAGTTTCCCCAACGGCAATCACCAACTAAATTGCTGCCAATGCCTGCTTACCCGAAATTGTTAACAACATTCCAACGCTATGGCAGGTGGTTGAGCAGACTGGGAATTGAATCGGTTGGCGCATTGAATGATTCCATCAGTTCAGGTCGAATACGTGAAGTCATACTTGTTTCTGAGGCACTACATGAGCAACAAATAGCGGAATTTGCGGAATCGATCGTTAACCATTCCAACCAGATACGGATTGTGATGATCGCTGGACCTTCCTCTTCAGGAAAAACGACCTTCTCCAAACGGTTATCCATTCAATTGTTGGCTTATGGCATATTGCCGTTCCCCATTGAGATCGATAATTATTTTGTTGATCGAGATAAAACGCCCAAAGATAAGAATGGGGAATTTGATTTTGAATCTCTTGGTGCAGTCAATACACAACTTTTCAGTGAACATCTCCGTAAACTTATTGCTGGAGAAGAAGTGCAGTTGCCCCGATATAACTTTAAAACAGGGTTATCTGAACAGGGTGCAATTGCAAAATTAAATAAAGACCAGATCATAATTCTGGAAGGTATTCATGGTCTAAATCCCGGACTTCTCCCAAATCTACCTCAGGACCAGACATACAGAATATATGTCTCGTGCTTGACCCAACTAAACCTGGACCGGCATAACCGGATATCGACTACCGATTCCCGTATGTTACGCAGAATTGTCCGTGACGCGGCAGAAAGAGGATACACCGCACAGCAGACCATCCAACGCTGGGAATCGGTCAGACGGGGTGAAAAAATGCACATCTTCCCCTGGCAGGAAAACGCGGATGATATGTTTAACTCAGCCCTGGCATACGAACTTTCTGTATTGAAACCACTGGCTGAACCTCTTCTCCGCCAGGTCCCGTTCGGGGTACCGGAGTATATAGAAGCTAAACGACTTCTGGCATTCCTTGACTGGTTCCTGCCAGTGGATCCCAGTCTGATCCCGGATAATTCACTTCTCCGTGAATTCATCGGTGGATCAATCCTAAAGAACTTTCAATTGTGGGAAAATCCATCTCAGGATGACTTAAATTATTAAATTGAAAGGGTTGTCGCATGGAAATGAGACAACCCTTTTTTTTGCCGGTAATTCCGGTTTCCGGAATAAATCTACTTGAGATGTGTCCTGAAAACCCTGCCGAGGCGTCCAATACCTTCATTTATGGTTTCGGGCTTGGAGAAGGAAAAATTCAAACGCATGGTATTCTCTCCGCCACCAACTGGATGGAAGGAACCGCCAGGAACATAGGCCACATTTTCCTTGAGGGCCTCTTTCATCAGTACTGCCGCGTCATTACCTTTGGGTAATGTCACCCACAGGAAAAGACCGCCTTCCGGATGAGTCCAGTTGATGCTTTTGGGGCAATGCTCTTCAAGGGCATCCAGCATCACATCGCGGCGTTCATTGTATACACGGCGAATAACCTTCACATGTTCGTCGATGAACCCATCTTTACCAACTTCGTAAGCGATCATCTGGTTGAAAGAAGATGTGTTGAGGTCTACACCCTGTTTAGCCTGCGCAAGTTTGGCAACGACATCAACTGGTCCGATTACCCAGGCAAGACGGATTCCCGGGGCAAGTATTTTTGAGAAGGTACTTAGATAAACAACATTCCCGTTGTATTGACCTTTTTCCATTCCCCGCATCTCAGAATCGAGCTGGGTAAGTGTTGGCAAATCCTCTCCTTCGTACCGTAGTTTCCCATACGGATCATCTTCGATGATGGGAATCCCGTATTTATCGGCCAGTTCCACTACTTTCTTCCGACGTTCCAAAGAAAAGGAGATGCCGGTGGGATTCTGGAAATTAGGAAGCGCGTATAGGAATTTTGGATTTTTCTTCAGGCCTTCTTCAAGGCTGTCGGGGAGCATTCCAAATTTATCAGATTGTACAGGTATGTAGTCGCATTCGTAGGCATTCCAGGCCTGAAGTGCGCCTAAATATGTAGGGTTTTCGACCAGGATCTTATCACCTGGATCAATAAAAACCTTTCCAATCAAGTCTAATGCCTGTTGTGAACCGGAGGTTATTAGCAGATTATCTCTATCGCAGGACAGGCCATTCTTAACGGCGTCTTTGGCCAACATTTCACGAAGAGGGTTATACACTTCAGTGGTCCCGTATTGAAGTGCTTTATCGCTAAAATTCTTAAGAATCCTGTCGCAGGCCTTACCCACCTGTTCCACGGGGAAGATTTCGGGTGCCGGCATCCCGCCGCCAAATGAGATTACTTCAGGTTGCTCAGTAAGCTTTAATAATTCACGAATGGCGGATCCTTTCATCCGCTGAGTACGGTGGGCCAAACGGCTATTCCATGTGGGTTGCATTCCTACTCCTTTGGTTTTATAAGATTTACACAGTTAGTTTGGGAAAACGGCTGACGACAACAGCCGCGGATGGCAGTGTGACTTTATCCCCGGTCTTGATTAAGCCTATATTTTGTGCACCTAATGTATGGGCCGATTGGTAAACATAGATGGGGTTGCCTTCCACAGCCGATTTTAATTCAATTAAGGCTTGCCCGGTATAGAAACCTTCACTATCTACGGCACAGCTGGTCACTTCACCGATCACACGGCCTTTCTTATCTACCACTGGATCGCCGTTATGGGCAGCCCGAATACCTTTTTCAATGAAACGGAAGCGAACAACAACTCCTGTACGCTCTTGCTCCTTGCGGGCAAATTCATCACGCCCAATGAACCAGGGTTTGTACAGTTTCACGTACGATCCAAAACCGGCTTCACTAACCGAAAAATTCCGTTCTCCGCCCATCTCATGTCCATACAGGGGCAGCCCGGCTTCAGTTCGGAGGGAATCTCTTGCTCCCAAGCCACAGGCTTTTATACCCATCAACTGGCCAGCTTCCAGAATTTTGTTCCACAAATCCACAGATTTATCTGGATGCACGAATAACTCAAAAGCCATTTTTTCACCGGTGTAGCCAGTGCGGGATACAACTAGATCAAAGCCGCCCAGAACAGCCTCACATAATTGTGTGCGTTTCAGTGACTTGATCTTCTTTTCAGTTGCTTTGTCTGTGCCCAGCATTAGTAAGATGTCGCGGGATTTGGGACCCTGAAGGGCAATATCAACCCGCATATCCTTACCTTCCTTGGGGTCTCGCAGGTTTCTAAGAAAAACATTACGCCCAAAAACCTTCACCCACGGACGGGCGACGTCCACGGCTACTTTGCCTTCGCGGACCGCGTTCAACCAGGCCCAGTCTTTATCATCATTTGACGCGTTAACAACAACCAGATATTTATCCGCGGAACGCCGGTAAATGAGTGTGTCATCAATCACGTTTGATTTGGGATCGAGAAAATGGGTGTAACAGGATTCACCAATTTCGAGACCGCTAATGTCATTTCCACAAACACAATCCAGGAAGAGTGGCGCATCAGGCCCTTCTGCCTGATAAACACCCATGTGTGAAACATCAAACAGTCCAGCTGCCTGGCGGGTGGCGAGATGTTCTTCAATCACTCCGCTATACCAGACTGGCATATCCCAACCGGCAAATGGAACCATTTTCGCACCCATCTTGCGATGAGTTTCGTTCAGAGCTGTTTTCTTAATTGGAACATCGGCAGGTTCTTTCCAGGTAAACTCTGGCAGGACGGTTTGCGGTGCGGTAATAAGTCCAGGCGCATATGGTTTGGCTGTCCACACGGCTTCTCCTGAAGCGGATTTTACCGGAGTCATAGCAGAATATCGGACAATAATCGGTCCGGGAAGCCTGCGAGTCACATCCGCATCGAATGTGATATAGCCATCTGAAAGCGCACGCAGCCAGGCAGCTGCTTTGGGCGCTGAATCTGACGGGAGGCTCAATAAAATATGGTTGCCAGTGACACGGGTCAGGTTTCCGCTGAACATTTTTCCATCAACCTGGAACTGACATGGAGTAGATTGTCCATCCTTAAGAGAATCCAGGTCACAGGTGAATACGTAATGCGAAAATGCCAATAACTTATCACTGACAAGGTCAAGCGCAGACCAGCCGTCTTTGGCCGGAGCCGGATCATCCAGATAGTAGAAATGCGGATATCCGGAGTTGTCTACTTCCATATCTTTTCCTGCCGAAGCGGCCAGTTCGCGAACCCTGATCTTCGCATTTTCAAGTACCATGAAGTCAACCTTGGCCCTGGATTGAAGCCCCTGCCGAGTTTCGACAGAATAAGGAACTATAGCCTGCAATAGATCCGCCATGATATCTGCGATCTTTACCATGTCCGCTTCCTTCAGGCCGCGTTGAGTTGTCCAGGGAGTGCCATAGCGGACACCAGTTGAATTATTCGCTGTTTTATCACCAGGGATCGTGTTGCGGTTGCAGACTAGTCCGGCGATGTCAAAGATACGCGCGGCCATGTCTCCTGATAATGTTGTTCCATCAGGTCCTACGACTGTCTTACAGTCCAGGTTTCCCAGATGGGTATCTGTACCACCAAATGGTATCCGGATTCCACGTTCCTGCAGGCGTTTTGTGAGGGCGGAGCAGTTCATTACTATTTGCGTTTGCAGGTCTTTGAATTCTCT
>JAAYYW010000210.1 GCA_012515195.1 Leptolinea sp. | reverse complement strand
ATTTCCGCCCGACAATATCACAACAAGTTTTCCGGAGTATGTCTCACTCCGGAAAACTTTGTTGCATTCACAGGTGAACTATGACGATGGATACAATGTTGGAACCACTCTCACATATTTACAATTCATGCCTCTTACCATTAGATAAACCACTCTCCATAATCCCGGTACAAAAAATGGTTGGTGCGCATCACACATTACATAACCCGGCCCACGGAGTACTGATAACCGGAATCAAAACAAAGGATGAACTGACTAACGTAATCAGTTTGCTGGCAAAAACATACCCGGGCGATCAGCCTGTTTGCCTGAACACCTGCTTTTCGGATTCGATGACAACTGAACAAAACCTGAAACTGGGCGACCTGACTGACGGCCGATCTTTGAAGAATGGACAGACGTTGTATCTTTATGTCGCTCCGCGGGAAAAGGGAGCTTCCTTCGAAGAGTTCCAGGAGATAATCGCCCATTTGCGCGCTCCTGAGGGCTGTCCTTGGGATCGGGAGCAGACTCACTTGAGCCTCCGTAATAATCTTTTGGAGGAAGCCTATGAAACACTGGAAGCCATTGACCACACGGATATGGCAGCAATGCGTGAAGAGTTTGGCGACTTGCTGCTACAGATTGTCCTCCACGCGCAGATCGCTTCTGAAGCGGATGAATTTTCGATGGAAGACGTTATTGCGGGAATTGCCCAGAAGCTAATTCGTCGTCATCCCCATGTGTTTGGCGAGACCGAAGTGGCAGGTGTGAAGAATGTGCTTGTCAACTGGGAAAAACTGAAGCAACAGGAACGCGCGGATAACGGTACTCCGGAGAAGGGATTACTGGATGGTGTTCCGGTTGGATTGCCATCGTTGACCCAGGCTCAGTCGTTGCAGGACCGGGCTGCCCGTGTCGGATTTGACTGGGCTTCCATTGAACCGGTTTGGGATAAGGTTCTCGAGGAACTTGACGAAGTAAAAAAGGCTGCCACCCCGACGGAAATTGCGAAGGAGCTGGGTGACCTGTTATTTGCGGTCGTTAATCTTTCCCGCTGGTTTAAAGTTGATGCGGAAAGTGCTCTGCGCGGGACGAACCAAAAATTCCGCCGACGTTTCAAACACATTGAAAAGAACGCCCGGTCAACAGGGAAGGATCTGCATTCCATGTCCCTGGATGAGATGGATGTCTACTGGAACGAAGCCAAGGGGATGGAATAGGAAATATTTGGCAGGAGTTAGAACAGGCAACTGAAGAAATGACTAATTCGTCACCCGCACACCTGATTAAGTAAACCGAGGTGTTTAGAAGATCTGGCGGGATGTTAGGCTAGCCGTTAGCTGTTCAGGAGACTCATATTTAATGGTCTGGAAACCCAGGCTTTTTGCCGCCTGAATGTTTGGATCGTGATCATCAATGAATAGGCAGCCACCAGCCGGTCGCCCGACACGCTTCAGCAATACCTCGAAGATGTCTGTGTTGGGTTTGATCATTCCAACTTCACCGGAAAGGACTATGTCGTCAAACCAGTCGAAAAACGGGTAATCAACCCGAACAATGGCAAATTTCTCCGCTGACCAGTTACTCAACCCATATAGCGGGTATCCCTTTTCTTTTAATCTCTGTAGGATATCAACTGTGGGTTGGATACACCCACGAACTGTCTCCAGATAGCGTTCATCATACGCGCGGATCAAATCCGTGTATTGCGGGTATTGGGTGATCAACAACTCGGTCCCTTCGGCAAACGACCGTCCCCGGTCCTGTTCTGGATTCCAATTCTTGAAATCGATCTCTTCCAGAAAGGCATCCACCGCCCGTGGATCATTTCCCATCATGGCATCAAACAGGTAATGCGGACTCCAGTCCATCAACACACCGCCAAAGTCGAAAATGATCACGGGAGAAAGTTGGTTGTTACTTTTTGTTGTCAAATTGATCCTTGCCTCAATAATAATTTCGAGCCTGAATTCTAACCCAATTACAGCAATTTGCTTAATGGGGTTGTTTTTCCAGTGCGGATTGGCTGGTTTGGGTATCCGTTTTCGTAACAATCAGGATTGTGGCTATAATGTACGGAAATAAATCTTCAGGACTTGTATGACTATCCTTCGAAAAATCGTCCGACACCCTGCTTCTTTTCCATGCCTTCTTTTCCTTGTAATGTTGGCTGCCTATGGTTACCAGATCAACCGGATGGGCTTTTATTGGGATGATTGGCCGATTGTTTATCTGGCAAGTCTAAAAGATTTGGGTCACTTCTGGGGATTCTATTCATATGACCGGCCTCTTTCGGCCTGGTTGTATGTGGTCTTGACCCCAATTCTCGGGATACGCCCGGTTGCCTGGCAGTTATTCGCTATTCTGGCGCGTTGGATTGGATGCCTTGGCTTCAAGTATTTCTTCCAAAAGCTTTGGCCTGAACGAGGTATGGAAGCCGGCTTTGCCGCCCTGCTTCTTGCGGTGTATCCCGGTTTTACCCAGCAGCCCATCGCGATGACCTATAGCCTTTTCTGGGTTCTTTACGCGCTGTTCATCTGGTCACTGGTTGCCAGCCTGGCTTCGTTGACAAATAAGAAGCACAGAATTGGGTTGACCCTATTCGCGGTTTTGGCCTCATTGCTTGAAACCCTCTCCATGGAATATGTTATCGGTCTTGAGTTACTTCGTCCGGTCTTCTTTTTTCTTGTATTACTCCGACTGGGGATTCATTGGCGTCAAGCCATTAAGAATGCTCTGGTAAAGTGGATTCCATATTTTCTTGTGCTCTGTGTTTTTGTGTTCTACCGTTTTATTTACTTCCCGCAGATCGAAACCGATCCTGAAGCAAATGCGCCGTTACTGCTGCGCGAGATCCTTGGTAATCCACTTTCCGGGATACCACATTTGCTTCAAAACATGGCACAGGATGTTTCTCATGCGGTGTTATTTGCCTGGGGAAAGCCAGTTCAGCCGGCTGAAATCAATTTCGGCCATACAACAACCCTCTTTGCGTATTTTCTCGGTTTAATGGCTGCGACAGGTGCCGTACTGTTTCTGATTATGTCCAACAGCGGCGAAGATGAAAAAAAAGACGATCAGCGTTTCCCGATGCAGTGTATTCTGCTGGGAATTACGGCGGTGGTTATGGGCGGACTTCCTGTGTGGAGCACAAATCGGCAAGTCATTGTGGGTATGTGGTCTGATCGTTTTTCTCTTGGATTGATGTTCGGTGTGGTGTTGTTTATATCCGGTCTGGCAGGATGGTTTTCCCAGAAGTTGGTGCGAAGGGCGGTTTTCCTATCCATTTTCCTTGCGCTGGGTGTAGCTTTTCAGGTGCAGAATACGGCGAAGTACAAATTGAACTGGGACGCGCAAAAGGATTATTTCAATCAACTTGTGTGGCGTGTTCCTGCCCTAAAGGAAGGAACAGCCATCCTGGGAGACAAAATCCCCTACGGGCTATCAGCGGAATATTCAACTGGGTTCGCGCTCAATACCATCTACTCACCTGGCGATGTGTCTGAATTGGAACTTGGATTACCTTACTGGTTCTACAGCGCCATTTCAGACCGCGGAGGCTCTATCCCGGATTATGTGCCGGATATCCCCTTGAAATTCGAATTACGGCAATTGAAGTATGTAGGCTCAACATCAAATGGCCTTGCGGTGTATTACAAATACGGTGAATCTTGCCTGCGTGTGATGACCCCGGCGGATAAACATTTTCCAAATCTGGATGATAGCGAACGGGAATTGCTGGAAATATCACACCCTTACCAGATCCTCACGGACGCAGAATTTGCGGCTTTGCCGGAAGAACTGTTTGGTGCCGAACTTCCGCATACATGGTGCTACTACTTCCAGAAGGCGGATATTGCCCGTTCCGAAGAACGCTGGGAGGATGTTATCTCATTGTATGGCGAGGCAGAAAAAGCCGGTCTCTCTCCCCGAAATGGGACAGAGTACATGCCATTAATCGAGGCCATGGCCCACACGAATGACTGGTTTGGCTCGGCTGAAAAAACCCGGATTGGTTTGGGCACAACTGGCAACGCGAAGGGCTATTTTTGCCGAGCCTGGGATGATTTCTCGAATATGGAGGGGGGAACCATTCCAGCAGAGCGGATTTTGAATGAAATGGAATGCGGAGAAAGTAGATAAGATTAGGCGGGCATTGTAGTAAATGTGTTTTATGTTAGAATAACTTAAGAATTTCCGGTAATTTCCATTCTGAGAAAAGAGAACTCCCATTACTATGGTCAACGACTGGATTTATATCGGCCTGTTCATATTAATCTCTCTGTTTCTTCCGTCAGCCGCGATATTGATCGCGGGATTTTTGTCTCCGAAAAAACCAAACATAATAAAATCAACCACATACGAATGCGGGATTGAGACTGTTGGCAACACCTGGGTTCAATTCAAAGTACAGTATTACGTATATGCTCTGGTATTCCTGGTATTTGATGTAGAAACCGTTTTTCTCTATCCGTGGGCTTTGGCTTATAAGCAATTAACCCTGTTCGCTATTTTAGAGGCGGTTATTTTTGTAATAATTCTGGCGGGTGGGTTGATCTATGCATGGAAAAAAGGAGCCTTGCAATGGGTGTGACCATCACGAACCGATTGACGGGGGGTGGGTGTGACTTTTTGGACTGACCCAATCGGATTGATCGATGCCTGGCTCTATGGGGTACTGGTGGGGTGGGGGCTCTCCTCTGAGGTGAGCCGTGTCCTTCTCTACATAGTTGGCGCATTTACCCTGGCGACCGGCGCTATGATCTTTACTGTGTTCCTTATCTGGCTTGAACGCAAGCTGATTGGCCGGTTCCAGGATCGATTTGGACCAAACCGGGTGGGCCCTTTTGGAATTTTCCAGACCATTGCCGACATGCTTAAAATTTTCACAAAAGAATTCATTACACCTGACGGAGCGGATCGCATCCCATACAACCTTGGTCCTGTCCTTGCGGTGGCGGGGGTGCTTTTGGTTTACGCCGTTCTGCCTTTCGGGATCAATTTTCTCGGGGTCAACCTGGATATGGGTGCGCTATATGTTGTTGCGGCAGGTACCATTGGCGAGTTAGGGATCATACTGGCAGGCTGGGGCTCGAATAATAAATACGCGTTGTTGGGAGCTTTCCGGGCCATTGGTCAGTTGATCTCTTATGAAGTCCCCATGCTTCTTACTCTTCTCATCCCGGTGATGCTTTCGGGTTCCATGGGCTTAAACACGATCGTAAAAGCACAAAACCCCTGGTTCATTATTTACGCACCTTTGGCAGGGTTGATTTTCTTCATATCTTTAGTGGCTGAAAATGCGCGGGCTCCGTTCGATCTTGTGGAAGCAGATTCCGAACTTGTTGCGGGATTTAACATTGAGTATTCCGGTTTGAAGTTTGGGATGTTTTACGTTGCTGAATTTCTTCATGCATTCACGAACTCGGTTCTTTTTGCCGTACTGTTTCTGGGTGGATGGCAGGGTCCGGGCGCGGAAACATATCCTTGGTTGGGCCTTCTCTATACCATTCTCAAAACATCGGTCGTTTTCTTTGCCATTCTAACTCTGCGGGCAGGTTTACCTCGTTTCCGGATTGACCAGGTGATGGACATAAATTGGAAACTACTGACCCCGTTTTCAATGGCCATTCTCGTTGTTACCGCGGTAGTCGATAAATCGTTAATGCAAAGTTCCATGACCGGGAGGATACTCGGACTACTGGCAGCAAACCTGGTTCTCTTACTGGTTGCGTTGCGGTTTCTCCGGAATTATGCCCAAAAACGCCGCAGGCCTCTTGTTGTGCCAACCGCTTCCATTGTTTTACCAGATCGTATTGACGAGGTGCTGTCGTGAACGCGGCTCAGGTGGTTTTTATTTTTGCAGCAGGGATAACGCTGGTTTCCGCGCTGATGGTGGTCACGCTGCGACGGGTTATGCAATCAGCACTCGCACTGATACTGGCATTAATGGGCGTTGCTGTGATTTTTGCCCTGCTTGGCAGTGGTTTTTTTGCCGTGGCCCAGGTTATTGTCTATATAGGGGCTATAGCCATCCTGATCATTTTCACAGAAATGCTGACACAACATTCCATGGATACAGGTGACGACCAGCTGAACAGGGGAGCAGCTTTCGCTGTGTTAGGCGCAGTAGTCTTATTGGCTGGCGGATTATTCGTACTTTCGGCCTGGAATAATTTCCAGGTACTGCCTGCCGATCTTCCGGCCGGGGCAGGTGACATTGCCGAATTGGGAATGCAATTAACAAATCCACAGGGGTTCGCGCTGCCATTTGAAGCAGTATCTGTTTTACTTGTGGCTGCTCTGGTCGGCGCCATTTTTATTGCCCGTGATCAAAGAAAGGATGAGTGACATATGATCCCGCTCTCCTGGATTCTGATCTTTTCCATGACTCTTTTCCTGATCGGTCTTTTTGGAGCGGTTTCCCGCAAGAATTCCATCTCCATTATCATGGGGATTGAGCTAATGTTGAATGCCGTTAATATCAACCTTCTGGCTTTCTGGCGATACCTGCACTTTGCCCGAATTGACGGTCTTGTTTTTATTGCCGTGGTGTTTGCCATCGCGGCGGCAGAGACGGCCGTTGGACTCGCATTGATCGTTTCAGCCTATCGCAACAAACGGACCGTTGTTGCGGACGAATTTGACACGATGAAAGGATAGGGAACCAAAGTATGGCAACCGAATCCCTCATCTGGCTGTTACCACTTCCTCCATTGCTGGCGTTCGCGTTGATCGTTCTGGGCGCCAACCATTCGAGAGTAATTAGCCACACTCTGGCGGTACTGGGTGTGGGATTGTCCTTTGTGGGAAGTATGACTGTCTTCTGGCGGGCATTGCAGGTTCATGACCTGGCTGCGTACCCGTTTACTTCATCTATCAACTGGCTTCTGGTTGGAATAGACTGGTTCCGCGTGGGGATACAAATAGACCCGTTAAGTGCAGTTACATTGTTTTTTGTGGCCTGGACGATCCTGTGTATCATGATTTACAGCATCGGGTATCACAACTTTGGCTCCCCTGTGGGAGTGCATGATAAACCCGGCTTGCCTCCACACGGGGCGCTTGACACATCTATTGAAGGGAAAATCATCCACATACCTTCCGTTGAACCAATGTACGCGCGTTTCTTCGCGCTTCTCAGCCTGTTCGCCTTTGCCATGTTTGTATTGGTCGTGAGCGATAATTTGCTGACATTGTATATTGGCTGGGAGATCATGGGGTTTTGTTCCTATATGCTCATCGGGTTCTGGTATGCCAAACCTTCCGCACGAGACGCAGGTTTAAAAGCATTCCTGACAACACGCGTGGGCGATGTATTCTTGCTGTTGGGATTAGCTGCTTTATATACGTCAACCGGTTCACTCAGCTACGACATCATCTTTGATACCACGGTCATTGAAAGGCTTTCTACGGTCCCTACCGGGATTTTTGGCCTTTCGCTGGCCGGGTTAAGTGGATTACTATTGTTCATAGGTACCATTGGAAAATCGGCTCAGTTTCCACTGCATATCTGGTTGCCGGATGCCATGGAAGGTCCGACACCGGTCTCTGCGATGATCCATGCGGCAACCATGGTTTCGGCTGGAGTGTATCTGGCTGTACGGGCTTTTCCGCTTCTCAGCGCGGGTTGGCTGCCTGGTCATCCACTGACCACACCCATGCTCTTCATGGCTTTTATCGGCACTTTCACAGCATTCTTTGCGGCTACGATCGCTTTGTCACAGAATGATATCAAGCGTGTGCTGGCATATTCCACCATATCCCAACTCGGGTACATGATAGCGGCGTTGGGAGTGGGTTCTTTTGTTGGTGCAGTTTTTCATCTTGTTACCCATGCGTTCTTTAAAGCATTGTTATTCCTGGGGTCTGGTTCTGTTATTCATGGAATGGAAGCTGGAGCGTTGTCCGAAGAGGAAACTCTTGATGTTCAAGATATGCAAAACATGGGTGGATTGCGTAAAAAGATGCCCACAACATTCTGGACATTCCTTATCGGAGGTTTCTCTTTGGCTGGTTTCCCACTGGTAACGGCCGGATTCTGGTCGAAAGATGAAATATTAACCGGTGCGTTTTCCGAAGGGAACTGGATCGTATTCACGCTGCTTGGCCTGTCAGCATTATTTACTGCCTTCTACACCGCGCGGCAGATCACCCTGACTTTCCTTGGTGAACCGCGCAGTGAAGCAGCGATGCACGCACACGAACCGACGAGAACCATGACGTATCCGCTCATTGTTCTGGCGTTATTCGCCGTCGCGGCTGGTTGGCTGGGAATTCCTGCCGGTTTTCCAATCATTGGGGGAGATCAACCCGGTTGGTTCCAGACTTTTCTGTTCGCCATGATCCCATTCGGCGAGCATACGGCTGAAAGCCATTCTGCCATTCCACTGGTTGTTTCCCTCGTTGTATCTTTGGGTGGATTGTTTTTGGGTTGGCGGGTCTATAGTACTCACAGCGCCGGAAAGGCTGATCCTTTGGAGAAAATCCTTGGACCGGTTTATCGTCTCTTAAAAAACAAGTATTATATCGACGAACTTTATTCTGTGATTTTTATCAAACCATCAGTGTGGATAGCCGAAAAATTAACTTCAATTTGGATGGACGGAAAGGCCATAGATGGTTTCCTTCACGGCCTAAGCCAACTGACACCTGCTCTTGGAGATTTGCTTCGCAACGGTTTTGATAAACCGGTGATCAATAATGGTGGTGACGCCATGGGTGATATGCTGATTGATTTTGGTCAGTGGATGCGTCGTTTCCAAAGCGGACGGGTACAGCAGTATTTATTGTATAGCGTATGGGTCGTTATCATTTCAGGTATGGTCATTTTCTACCTGGTGGGGAAGGGCTAAATGAATCAAATCCTTTCCTTCATCCTGTTCATCCCTATGGCGGCCGCGCTGATTCTTGCACTGCTTCCGGGCAATAAACCCCGGCTGTTAAGATTGGTCGCGTTTTTATTGTCGCTTATCCCGTTTATTCTAACAATTTTTGTGTGGAACCGGCTTGACCCATCTATACAGGGTTTTCAATTTATTGAAAACATCCCCTGGTATCCGGCTATTGGCTCCAGTTACCATCTGGGGATTGACGGTCTGTCACTGCCGATGGTGCTTCTAACAACGCTATTGACACCCCTGGCTATCCTGGCTTCGAGTTCGATAAAGCAACAACCAAAAATCTTCTTCATGCTGTTTCTGTTCCTTGAAACTGGTATGTTGGGAGTTTTTCTAACGCTGGATTTATTGCTCTTCTTTGTATTCTGGGAGATCGGACTGATCCCCATGTATTTCATCATTAACCAGTGGGGTGGAGAAAAACGGAATTACGCCTCTTTGAAATTCATCCTGTACACCATGGCCGGGTCGCTTGGTTTATTGCTGGCAATCCAGATGATGGGTGTCGCAGCCGGGACGTACGATCTGGTGAAACTCATTTCAAGTTGGCCTGACATGGCGCCACTTCCGTTTCTTGGACTGAAGGTTTCAACCATCCGGGCGGTCACTTTCTGGGCATTTGTTCTCGCGTTTGCCATTAAGGTGCCGGTATGGCCTTTCCATACCTGGCTTCCGGATGCGCACACTGAAGCTCCCACACCCGGTTCGATGATTCTCGCGGGTGTGTTATTGAAATTGGGCGGATATGGTTTCCTACGGTTGGTAATTCCATTGTTTCCCGTTGAAGCCGCGAATTTTTCCGGTTGGTTGGCCATGCTTGCAGCTGCTTCCATCATCTTTGGCGCGCTGGGGGCGTTCGGTCAAAATGACTTCAAACGACTGGTAGCATATTCATCGGTCAATCACATGGGTTTTGTTGTTTTGGGAGTAGCCGCAGCAGCCTGGGCTTCAGGGACGCCGCACGCTGTGGTTGCTGTAAACGGCGCGGTTCTTCAGATGTTCAACCACGGACTCTCGGCGGCCGGTATGTTCTTCCTAGTCGGTGTGTTATATGAACGCGCTCACACCCGGAACTTGTCGGATTTCGGAGGTCTGTTCGCCATACTTCCGCTTTATGGAGGTGTATTGATCTTTACGGCAATGGGATCTTTAGGGCTGCCCGGAATGGGCGGTTTTGTGTCTGAATTTCTTGTTGTTCGAGGCGCGTGGGCTGTATTTCCGCAGGCTACTGCTCTCGGCATGATAGGGCTGTTCTTCACGGGCGCGTACATTTTGAAAGCCTTAAAAATGGTCCTGCATGGCCCGTTAAATAAATCCTGGGTTGGCAAGCTGGCCGATATCCGGCTGGATGAAATGCTGGTCATTGTGCCCTTGATGGCTTTGATGCTCATCACCGGGGTCTGGCCCGCCTGGTTGCTGGATATGATCAACAAAGTGGCGATGGCGATTTTTTAGCGAGGAATGATGCAATTTTCCGTATTGACATTCATAATCGGGTTGCCGTTGCTTACGGGTATTGCCATATTGTTATTGCCCAAATCTGAAAAGAAATTACCCTGCATGTTCGCTCTGATCAGCAGTGCTGTCACATTATTGCTTACCGTCTGGGTTTACGTTCGATACGATATTTCTGCCGGCGGCTACCAATTCGTTCAGAAGATGGACTGGCTCCCGGCGTTGGGTATTTCATACCATGTCGGTGTTGATGGAATCAGCCTGCCATTGGTTTTGCTGGCGGGTGTAGTTGTTGCCTGCGGTGTTGCCATTTCATGGAATATTATCGAGAGACAGCGGGAGTTCTTTAGTTATCTTATGTTCCTTGCGGCGAGTGTGTTTGGCGTCTTCTGTTCGCTGGACCTCTTTATGCTGTTCTTCTTTTTCGAGTTGGCGGTATTCCCGAAATATTTAATGATCCTCATCTGGGGAAGCCCAAAGACCAGGGAATATGGAGCCATGAAATTGACTCTGTACCTCTTCCTGGGGTCGGTTGTTGCTCTTGTCGGCGTGCTCGCCATGGTGTTTGCTTCCGGAGCGAATACGTTTAATTTACTGGAACTGGAAAAAGCCGGGTTCAATCCAGAATTTCAGCGGTTGTGGTTTCCATTCATATTTTTTGGATTTGCTGTGTTGGGCGGTATCTTCCCGTTCCATAGCTGGGCGCCTGACGGCCATGTGGCTGCTCCGACCGCGGTTTCCATGCTTCTGGCCGGTGTTGAAATGAAAGTTGGCGCTTTTGCGGCACTTCGAGTTGGAATCATGTTGCTTCCGGATGGCGCCAGGTCATGGGCCCTCTTTATTCTCACACTTGGCACGGTTAATGTGGTGTATGGTGCATTGATCGCACTTGTTCAGACAGATTTTAAATATGTGATAGGTTTTTCATCGGTCTCGCATATGGGTTTGGTAATGATTGGATTTGCAACACTAAACCGTGAAGGGCTTCTGGGGGCCGGTTTGCAAATGTTCTCGCATGGCGTGATGACGGCACTCTTCTTTGCCATTGTTGGAATGGTCTATGACCGAACCCATACACGAGATATCGGGCAGTTGGGCGGCTTAATACACGTTATGCCGCTGGCAGCCATTGGTTTTATTGTCGCCGGTCTGGTGTCAATGGGTATGCCTGGTTTTTCCGGATTTGTCGCCGAGTTTCCCATTTTTATGGGCACGTGGAAGACCGCACCATTGGTCGCGGTAGTTGCAGTACTCGGGATTATTGTGACAGCGGCTTATATCCTTCTGGTAGTGCGGCGGGTATTCTTTGGCAATATGTCGGAAGGAACAGCCGGACAGATTGGTGATGTAGGCCGGTTGGATAAGATCACTGTTGTCTTTCTAAGTTTGATCATGATAGCCATTGGCCTTTTCCCATCACTGATGGTTCCAATGATCGATAGCGGCGTCGACCGTATCTTGCTGCTTTTGGGAGGACGCTAGATGGCCGTGTTTGAATTGCTTATGCAATTGCTTCCGCAGCTCGAGCTGGTTATATTGGCTTTTCTTGTACTGGGATTGGATGTATTTACATCGAATAGGAAAGCAGTTGTTTCCGGTTGGACTACCGTTGCAGGATTGATTATGGCTGGAGTATCCACGGCATATCACATGACGGCTAATCCGGAACCGCAGTTAATCTGGGGTGAAATGTTAAGGCTGGATCAGGCTTCCGGCATTTTTTCAATACTCTTTATTGCTGGAGCATTGTTAACGGTTTTATTTGCCCTGGATGATGAGAATCTACGTACCAATGGCGAGTTCTTTTTTCTTATCATCATCTCAACTTTAGGTTTAACCATGCTGGCGGCTTCATCCGATCTGATCATGGTATTTCTAGCTCTCGAAACTGTCTCAATTCCCCTGTACATACTCGCAGGTTTTATCAACCGTGATCCACGGTCTGTTGAATCTGGCTTGAAATATATGTTATTTGGGGCAGTAGCATCAGCAATTATGTTATTCGGTCTCACATTCCTGTATGGGTTTGCCGGAACAACACACCTTTATGGTATGCGGGAAGCCATGCTGGCAAATGACATCCCGGGGACAGCTATTGCTGGTGTTGTAATTTTCGTAATGGCGGGTATAGGATTCAAAATTAGTGCCGTCCCCTTCCATTTCTGGGTGCCGGATGTATATGAGGGAGCTCCGACGGTGGTGAGCGGATTTATTTCCACGGTTTCCAAAGCAGGTGGTTTTGCCATCTTATTGCGATTGATCTCAACTACGTTTTCGCTACCGGGACCTTTTACCCTATATCTGTTGGTGGCGATGTCAGTTGCCAGTATGCTTGTGGGTAATCTACTGGCATTGAACCAGAAGAATTTCAAACGATTCCTGGCATATTCCTCCATCGCCCAGGCAGGCTATATTCTGGTTGGTGTTGCGGCATTTTCGCCTCTCGGCACAACCGGTGTTTCCTATTATCTAATGGCATATCTCGTTACCAACCTGGTTGCTTTTGCCATCGCTTACCAGTTGGCGCGGATAACTGGATCTGATGATATTTCAACTCTGGCAGGATTGAGCCAACGCTCACCATTACTTGGAGTTGCTCTTCTTGTCAGTCTTTTATCACTCGGTGGGATACCTCCATTTGCCGGCTTTGTGGGAAAGCTGCTTGTGTTCTCAGCCGGTGTTCAATCCGGTTTGGAGTGGCTGGTAGTTATCGCGGTATTGAATTCCGTGGTGAGCCTGTATTACTACCTGCGGATAATAAAAGTGGCATATCTGGATAAACCATGGGATGAATCGCAATTAAAGATCAAGAATCCAGTCTGGATTGTCACCTTCAGCCTTTGTCTAATTGGTATTCTGGTCATGGGTGTGATCATCCATCCCTGGTTTGGATGGGGGACAGCTGTGGCGTCCTCAATCCTTCTTCATTGACACTCATTTCTCGTAAATGATATAATCTTTTTCACATGATTGAACCATCCGCATCTGAAAAGGAACAAAAACAGAAGGTCATGAATATGACAATGGCGGCCCTGGTTGGTCAGGTGGGTTGCTTAACTGTTATTATTATTCTGATCGCACTTTTTGGTGGGATGTACCTGGATAATTTGTTTAACAGCAAACCGCGGTTTACAATTGGCACATTGATAGGGAGTATTCCCATTTCCATGATCGTCATGTTATACGTTTCACGAGCCGCGATCAAAAGAATTACGACCCATTCAGCGCAGGAGGATCAAAACCTTGGAAGAGAAAAAGAGTAAATGGCGCTGGGGAGTAAACCGTTGGATATTACTGGCCTGTATCCTTCTGGGTATTGCGGGCGCGAATTATTTTCCCCCAATACAACCACATATTCAGGTTGCTCCTGAAAATCTGACCCATGAACCATTGTTCACGCTACCTGTTATTGGGTCTTTTTATCTTACCAACACCCTTGTCGCCATTGTATTGGCAGATATCCTGGTTCTTTTACTGGGATGGAAAATTAAAAAAGACCTTGAAAAAGGCGACCTGATTCCAAAGGGTATTACCGGTGCTATAGAAACCATATTTGAATATATCTATAATATGACCGAATCCACGGCCGGAAAGTGGGCCGGTACTATTTTCCCTTACTTCATGACCATTTTCCTGGTAGTACTTGTTGCCAACTGGATGGAGTTAATTCCCGGGGTTGACAGTATAGGCGTGATTGAAGAATCAGAACACGGTTATCCGTTGCTTACTTTGATTCCCGGTGTATTGGCTGCATTGGTAAAAGGAAGCGGTGAAGCAGTTCATGAAGGTGGGTATTTGATCACACCGTATGTACGGGCCGCGGCGACAGATCTCAATTTTACGGCCGCTCTGGCATTAATCTCAGTTGTTATGACCCAGGTGATTGGCGTTCGCGCTCAGGGACCGGCTTATTTTCAAAAATTCATCAATGTGAAAACATTCTGGTCAAGACCCTTCTTTGGTGTGATGGATTTTCTTGTTGGACTGCTGGAGTTGATCTCTGAGTTTTCCAAGATCCTATCGTTCACATTCCGGTTGTTCGGCAATGTGTTCGCCGGTTCAGTTCTCCTGTTTGTGATTGGGGCACTTGTCCCTGTCTTTGCCCAGTCGTTTATTGTTCTCTTTGAATTTTTTATTGGTATGATTCAGGCTTTGGTGTTTGGAATGCTGACAATGATCTTCATGTCGATGGCTACACAGGGTCATGGTGGACATGAAGAAGAACATGCGTAGAAAAAATCCAGAAGCGTGTTTTTACTAGAAGGAGTCAAGATGGAAGAAGCGATCATTCAAGCGGCTAAATATCTCGGAGCGGGTCTGGCCATGATCGGCGCGATGGGTGGTGGTATTGGAATCGGACTCAGCGTACATGGTGCTGTCAACGGCATGGCACGCAATCCGGATACCACAGGTAGCTTAATGACCAACATGATTCTTGGTGTGGCTTTTTCTGAAGCCATTGCCATTTACTGTCTGGTTATTTCTTTCCTGATTCTCTTCGTTGCCTAGAAATCGATTAGGGTAAGGAGCCATACATTGGAAGCCTTAGGATTAAACCTCGGTTACCTTATTGTTCAAATCTTGATGTTCATAATCGTGTTCGTAACCCTGAAAAAATGGGCGTACGGACCGATGTTGGCCATGCTCGAAAAGCGCCGTGTGACGATTGCACAGGGGTTGGAAGATGCCCAGATAGCTTCGGAAGCCCGGTCTAATGCGGAAAAAGAAGCGGAAAAAATCCTATCGGAAGCGAGGGCTCAGGCGGCCGATATTGTCCGCGCGGCCACAGAGCAGGCTGACGCGGCCGGTCGTGAGATTCGCGCCAGTATGGAAGCCGAAGCCGCAAAAGCCCGCGAAGCTACCACGATTGAGCTGGAACAGGAACGCAACCGGATATTGGGGGATTTGCGTGGACAGGTGGCCGCCCTGGCTATTGCCTCAACGCAAAAACTTATCGGTGAAACGCTGGATGAAAAACGTCAGCACGCTCTTCTCGATGAATTTTTCAGTGGAGTTAAGTCCGGCAAGGTCATTGTGCTGGAGAAAGCTGCTGGATTGAAAGGTACCGGCGCCGAAGTAACCAGTGCGCTTCCACTGACTTCCGCAGAGCAGGACATGGTTAAGAAGGATGTATTAAGTACACTGGGCGGAGGTGACGCCGTCAGTTTCAAAGTTGATCCTTCCATACTTGGCGGGTTGGTCATTAAGGTTGGCGATCGGGTGCTTGATGGTTCGGTATCAGGCCAGTTACAGAACCTGCGTCAGAGTCTTAATTAGAGTTCGATACCATTTTCCATT
>JAAYYW010000209.1 GCA_012515195.1 Leptolinea sp. | reverse complement strand
TCGACTTACCATCTCCAATCTAAACCGCCCGCTGTCCGGGATGAGAAGTCTGTTTTCCCAGTCATTTGTTTACAGATTTCGGGGAGGTGGAAATGAAACCATTAAACAAGAACTATATCCAAAGCTTTTTGATACTCGCGTCACTTATTATTTTTGGTTGTAACATGCCCGGGCTAACGCCCGATTCAGAATCCGAAGACCTGAGGCAAACCGTACAGGCTTTGAGCACTTCAGTAGCAGAGAAAGACGAAGATCAGACTGATATAGTGATACCAACCGGGCAAAAACCTGCGGACATATCTATCGTTGATTCCACGGAAGAAGCACAATTCTCGGCGGATATTCCCCCAACACCCATCCCCCACATCCTTTTACCAGCGCAGCCTGGCTGGGTCTCACGCTGGTTCACCGACACAGACTCCAGCCGGACATCCGGTGAAGGCCGGGCTCCCGGTGGTGATACATTCAACAAGAACATCTACGAGCGGCCATTCACGGCCAATGATATGCAATTCCGTCCCGATCTGGATATCAACAAGGCGGAAGTCTCATCGGACGACAATTTCATCTATTTCACCATCTTTTTGAATGGCGTCAATCCACAGACATCGAACCTCATGGGGAATTATGGCGTGGAACTGGATACTGATTACGACGGTCGGGGAAATTACCTGATTCTGATAACCAATCCGGACGGAACGGAATGGCAAATGGAAAATGTCACCGCATACAAAGATTCGGGCAAAAAGGTCGGCGGGGCGCGTCCCATGTCGGCTGATGGTCCCACCGGCTATTCCGGCTATGACCAGGTCATCTTCTCTCTGGACAACATGCCAGACCCCGACGCGGCCTGGGGACGGGTCTCCCCCAAAGGCAGTTCCATCGTTGAGCTGGCATTCAAGCGCGGGCTGATTGGCGGTCGGAGTTCCTTCCTGTGGAGTATCTGGGCAGACGATGGTGTTAAGGATCCCGCGAAGTTCGATTACAACGACCACTACACATTGAGCGAAGCCGGTTCACCGTATAAAGACGCCAATTACCCATTGAAATCCCTTGCGCAGGTCGATAGTACCTGCCGTGAGATATTTAATTTCACCCCAACCGGAGATATCCCCGGACTGTGCGCGGTTCCGGCAACCGCAACCCCAATCCCCCCGACCGCCACTACAGCCCCCAGACCGGGCAGTTTTTCCGGACTGGTATTTTCTGACAACAACAACAATGGCAGCCGCGACGCGGGCGATGACCCGTGGTGTTCAGGCGTTTCTATCTGGTACCACGAAGGTCCTTGTAGTGGTGTTGGCATCATATCGCCGGTCACCATGGGCGGTGGCTGTACGTTCTCCGTCGGGAATCTTCCCGCCGGCCAATACTGTGTGTCAGCCACAGGTTATGAATTCACCACTCCCAGCCAGGTAACCGTCAATGTACCGGCAGGCGGTAACGCCGGTGTGTTATTCGGCATCTATGTAGTTGAATAAAAAAGGGCGCGTTCAAAAAACGCGCCCCATCAAATGTTGGATTATGGTTTTTACTTATTTGGGAATGTAAGGAATAGGCAATCCTGGAATGGAGACGGGGACTTTGTAAATATTGCGTTGGAAGCCTTCCGTAATGAACAGCGTTTTATTATCAGGACCTCCGAAGCGGGCATTGTCCGTACCTGTAGCGTCTTTGTCCGGCACATCAATCACTTCGATCACCTCGCCCAACCGCGGCTCAACGACAAATACCTTGCCATAGCCGAAATGACCGATGTAGAGGTTGCCTTCCATGTCCATTCCCATACTATCAGGCCCCATTCCACCACTGAAGTACGTCATGGCATGCATGAAAACATGTGACTTTCCCCCATCCGCCAGAAAAGCCCGCATGATCCGGTTCTGCCCAAATTCACACACATAAATAAACTGTTCATCAGGTGAGATCAAAACACCATTCGGGAAAGCCATGTGTTCCATGAAGGCATCAGTTAGACCAGTTTTCGCATCCCATCGGTACACCGAACCGATGGGGTTGGATATACTGGTTCCCCACGGATCCGAGAAAAAGATATTTCCCTTTGAATCAATGATCAAATCGTTCGGGCCATTAAATTTTTTCCCCTTGTAATCTCCTACGATCACTTCAGCCTTTTTAGATTTTGGATCCAGGGAAACAACTCCCATATCCCGATGGGCGATCAACAGTCGCTTTTCACGGCTGTCATAGATCATCCCGTTCGGCCCCATCAGTCCACCCGGCGCGCCAATGTTATAGAACTGCTCATACTTCCCATCCATTGATACGCGGGAGATCCATCCGGCTTCGATTTCCACAAAATACAGAAAACCGTCATCCGGGCAATAAGAAGGCCCTTCAATGAAGCCTTTTCCAGGGATTGTTGCCAGCTTTTCAACGTTACCAGTACGAATCGACATAGTACCCTCCTATGGGGATTACTATATAAAATTCGGACAACCGTGTCAAATTTACAAATATGCAATTCCTAAGGAGACCAACATCATTGTGGTTTTTCTAACAACTTGCCGTAGTGTTTAAGGATTTGCACGGTAGAATAGTGCAGAATGTCACCATTGGTTATTGAAATCTCGATTCTTTTCGCTGTCATAATTCTCATCATGGCCGCCCTCTGGTTCATCATTCCTCTGGCCAGCGGCCTGCCATGGGTTCCCGCTCTTGACCGGCGAATCCGCGCAGCCTTCCGCCTGGCTGAATTACAGCCGGGTGAAATGGTTTATGACCTTGGCGCGGGTGACGGCCGCGTTCTTGTCATAGCTGCACGGGAATTTAGTGCCCGCGCGGTTGGAATTGAGATCAGCCCCATTCACTGCCTCTCAGCACTGGCAAGAATTCGACTTGCAGGTGTTGGCAGTAAGGCATCTATGCAGTGGGGGAATTTCTATCGGTCTGATTTTTCAGCAGCGGACGTTGTGTTTATCTACGCGACAAGCCGTTACGCCAACCGGATTATTCCACTCCTCGAAACGCAATTAAAAATGGGCGCGCGCGTGGTTACAATCTCCTCCAATTTGGACAAATGGCAGCCGGAATGTATCGACCGTGAAAACCTTGTTTTTCTCTATCGCATGCCGCCCATTTTCGCTGAAATGGACTCATCCCTAACAGAGCAGTCTTTCGTTTAACCCTCGTCCACATATCCCATCTCTACCAGCTTCTTTAACCGCTGTATGAAACGTGCCATAGGCGCACCATCCACAATATCATGATCAAAACTAACCGTTATGCTCATCATCGTGCGCGGTTCCACGCGGTGATTAATCACACCCGGTTTCTCCCCCACCCCGCCCAATGTGATCTGCAGCGTATGGTTGGGTACCGGGATAGCCCACCCGCTTCCAGAGCCAAACATACTGATGGATGAAACAATCACCGTACCATAATAATTTTTGATCATTTCCGGATTCTTAAACAGCACAGTGAAAAACAACCTGCGTATGAAACCGGGCAAGCGGACGAACCAATCGATAAATTTCGTCTCGCCGCTTTCCATGTGCCCGGTTTTGAAAGCATCGATCTCGGTTTGAATTTTGCGCGTGTTCATCCGGTTAACCCCGCGTAAAATGTGCGGTCGGATCATCTTTTGCCCGTTAATCTCCACTTCGAACAACATATTCACATCCAGCTCATCAAACAGGATCAACCGGTTACGCCAATCCCGGTAAGCATGAATGTGCCGGTCAGTATCGACCGCTTTCCCCAGGCAATTTAGAAAAAACGCGGTGAAAGACAGGTTCTCATCCATCACCTGGTTATGATTCCGGAGTGTCTCACGGGAGCGGGTGATGTCAAACTCCACCAGTCCGTGCACTATATGTTTCTGGCGACCCATACGGCCGCCATCCACCATCAATTTTCGGCAGCCGGGTAGGGTTCCACCAAAAAAGGTTCATGCTTTTCTGTCATGGAGCTTGTTCCTTTCGCTGTCTGGCTCTCCGAAGTACATCCTGACCACATTGACAGCATTGGCTAATGAATCATTCAAACGGATAGCTTTACCGCATTGCTCCGCCCGCAGGCGCATCGCCGGGTCGGTAACAGCTATCTTGATGGCATTTGCCAGGCGGTCAACCGTCAACATTTTTCGCGGTATGGGTTCAGTGCCAATTCCCATTTCTCTTAACCGCGCACCCCAGAAGAACTGGTCAAAAGCAAAAGGGATGATAACCGAAGGTACACCTGCGCGTACTCCTTCCGCTGTTGTTCCGGCACCGCCATGATGCACAACAGCCGCCATTCGTGGGAATAACCAGTCATGCGGCGCGTATTCCAGAATAAAAATCCGGTCCGACTGAGATACTGCCTTCATTCCACTCCACCCCGTCATCAACAATCCGCGCTGTCCGCTCTGTTCCAGTGCCCGCTGAAGTAGATCACCAAGTTTTTTCGGATCAATTCCCGTCATGCTTCCAAACCCGACATAGACCGGCGGATCACCTGAATCCAGGAAAGCCCGCAAATCAACCGGCGGTTTCCATTCGACGTTGCCACGCAGCGACAGGTCGCCTGTGATGTGAAGGCTGTCCGGCCAGTCATCCGGATGCGGTATGATCCGCGGGCTATATGCTCCAATCATTGGAGTTGAACGCAACATCCGATAAAAATAAGCGGCCGTACGATCAATCAATCCAAGTTCCTGACGAAAAATGCGCACATAAGGCTTGTACCATAACCAGATGGTAAAAAGCATGACAATTCCAGATATGAAATTGTGTATTCCGCCCAGACCGCGCTGTATCGGCCACGACGGCGCAGGAAATCTCGCGGTGGGAAGCAGTGGTGTCGGTTCAATATGGATCAAGGGTATTCGAAGCGCTTCAGCTACACAAACACCAAATGGACTGAAAACCCCAAGGCATATCAACCCGTCGGTCTCTGCGCAAGCATCATACACATCATGGACCATATCCATCGCAACTGTACCGATCAAACGGCGCATGGCAACGACAGACTGTAGGGGGTTGGACCCGCCTTTTTCCAGGAAATTCCTCCCCAATTCGCCGGACATCACCTGCTGGACGTCACCGCGTAGAGGCGCAACTTCAATGACGTGCTCCTGTGCCAGACCGGCATAATTTTCGGGAATAGCCAACAAAACACGATACCCGGCATCACGCAAACCCTTCGCCAATGCGAGACAGGGCTGAATATCCCCCCGTGAACCCGCGGCAAAGATGGTGATCTTCATAACATCTATCCCTTAAGGTGAATGATCCACATGCCCAGAAAAAATTGGAATAAATAAGTATAGTGGAAAGAATATGATTATTACGATTAAAACTCCTGTCATTTGAAATCAGATTCAAAAAAATGGATAATGGTAAACAATTCATCTCCTGCTCAAACATTCAAACCAGTTCAGCGAATACCTGACAGGGAAAAACCGCAGCCAAACATCACATCTCATGGAAATTATTTCGTGGAATTTCCTTCTATTTTTCACAGTCACCGTGGCTGTATATTTTGTGCTAAACCGTCGCGCACAGAACATCTGGCTTCTTTTTATGTCGGCCTTATATATTGCACTTTGGGGCTGGCAGCATCTTTTTCCATTAGCGATAATTGGCGGCACCACATTTCTAACTGGCAAAAAACTTGGTGAAACCAGTCACCCATTGTGGTTTGCGGTTGGACTGTCTATCAATATTGCTGTTTTTTTCCTGTATCGGGTAATCAACAGTCCACTCTTCAGCATTTCTACACCCCCTGTCATTGAAGACCTGTTACTTCCCATCGGTTTCGCGTTTTACACACTTCAATCAATCTCATACCTGATTGACATCCACCACAGCAAGATTCCAGCCGAAACCGAGCCAGTTGACTTCCTTCTTTATCTGATGTTCTATCCTAAGATACTGGCTGGTCCAATTGAGCGAGCCGGGAATTTTCTACCACAATTAAAATCCCAACGGACTGTAGATAGTGACAAACTCGATGGCGGTTTCGTATTGGTCCTTGTTGGTTTAATCCGCAAGATCGCCATCGCAGAAGTGCTGCTGACCATTATGCCGGAAAACCTCTTTCCGACAATACCCCAAGATACCGGATTTTACAACGGACCAATCCCTGCTGCCATCTTTGCCTACAGCAACCCGATCCCTTACACTGACCGCTTGATCGGGATACTGGCTTATGGCATCTATCTGTATAACGATTTTGCCGGTTATACGGCCATTATGCGCGGGGCAAGCCTGATCATGGGTTTTGAACTCTCACCCAATTTCCGTGAACCTTACTTCGCAAACAATCTGTCAGATTTCTGGAGCCGCTGGCACATCAGTCTGTCATCCTGGCTGCGAGATTATATTTATTTTCCCATGACCCGAATTCTTCTTAAGAAATATAAAAATCGATTTTTTCTCCTTCCGGAAGTCCTACCTCTTATCGTTACAATGCTGGCAGCCGGTTTCTGGCACGGCCTGACTTATCCATTTCTGCTATGGGGGTTGGTATTCGGGATATTGATGAGTCTGGAAAAGCTGATTTTCCAAGCGTTTCCGCTCCTGAGAGCGAAAACCCGTCTCCTGCCATTAAGGTTCATCAACGGTTTGCTGATTTTCCTGGTTGTCAATATCGCATGGGTGGCTTTTGCCGTCAATTCGGTGGACGGCATCTTTTCTACATGGAAAGCAGTCTTTTCAGCCGCGGGATGGTTTATCAATCCTACTTTCTCCTTTTGGATCGTTGTGATTAGTAGTGTCTCATTCCTTTTGGATTTCCTTGAATCCCGTCGGTATGATCAATCCATCCTGCTTGGATGGCCCATTGCAGCCAAATCCATTGTCCTGGCCATAGTTTGGATCATTCTAATTTTGGCATTCACGTGGACATCACCATTTACATCAAATGTGTTTGTTTATCAGAATTTTTAGGAGTGTTATGTGATCCGGATCAAGGAACTAT
>JAAYYW010000208.1 GCA_012515195.1 Leptolinea sp. | reverse complement strand
CGGGGCGGGATCAAATTTTATAATTTTTCCCTTTTCAAAAGCTTCTGCCGCTGGCATCCGCTTCACATCATCCATAGATTCCGGGATATTTTTCTCAATTTTTATCAGGCCTTCGGGATCGATGGCACCACCGGTGAAATTCCTGACCTTGAAGCCATTATCCGTTGGGGGATTGTGAGATGCTGTGATGTTTATTGCACCGGCCGCTTTTTTATGGACCACAGAATATGAAATTACAGGTGTGGGAGTTGCGGCATCTGTTAAGTAAACATTCAAGTCATTTCCAGCCAGTACTTCAGCGGCCGCGAGAGCGAAATCCTCAGATCCAAATCGTTTGTCATGGCCGATGATAATCCATTTTCCTTTGTTTCCGGTTTCGATCATATATTGAGCAAATCCCTGAGAGCAGCGTCTGACATTATCAAAGGTATATTCCTCAGCAATAACGCCACGCCAACCATCGGTCCCAAAGTGAATTTTATAAGCCATTTTGACCTCTTAATTTTTAGATAGGGTAATTTCATTATATCAGTCTGGGACAATCGACGAAAGTTGACGTCCCATCTATAATGCTATAATCCTTCACCTATTGATTAATCATTATGAAAAAATGCACGTATTTTGATTATGCTGCAACCACTCCGGTTGATCCGACCGTTCTTCAAACCATGCTTCCTTATTTTTCGGATGAGTTCGGAAATCCTTCTTCCATTCATCGCTGGGGACAAAGGGCAGAAGCCGCGCTGGAGAAAGCACGAGTAATTTGCGCCAAATTTTTAAACATAACCCCTGAGAATGTAGTATTCACATCCGGTGGAACAGAAAGCGACAATCTGGCACTTCGCGGAAGCGCGCTATTTCAAAGGAAAGCCGTTGGTGCTGATGAGGTACTCATTACACATGTTGAGCATCCCGCAATATCACACACAGCTCGTCAACTAGAGGCTGAATTTGGCTTCAAACTCAGATTCCTTCCTGTCAATAAATATGGCATGGTTGATCCGTCAGATGTGAAAAAGTTGATATCCTCCAAAACAGCACTCGTTTCCATAATTTATGGAAACAATGAAGTGGGGACTGTCAATCCGATTGCGGAGATTGGAATTATCTGCCGGGAAATGGATATCCCGTTCCACAGTGACGCGGTACAGGCGGCAGCGCATATACCTATGGACATGGTTCGAGATAACCTGACGATGCTCTCAATTGGAGCTCATAAGATGTATGGGCCTAAAGGTGTTGGCTTGCTTGGAATAAACGTCTCAAAAGGCTTGATACCTGCGCAAACGGGTGGGGGGCAGGAATTCAACCTTCGTGCAGGGACCCAGAATATCCCTCTCATAGTTGGGATGTCAAAAGCCTTTGAACTTTCACAAACAGAGATTGGCAACCGCAATAAGAATTTGATCTGTCTGCGTGATCAGTTAATTGCGGGAGTTCTTGACCGAATTCCGGATTCCTTCCTGACCGGCCACCCGGAAATAAGATTACCCAATCATGCCAGTTTTGTCTTTTCCAGCGTAGATGGTAACCGGCTACTAATGTACCTCGATTCTCAGGGCTTTGCCTGTTCCTCAGGATCAGCCTGTAAAGTTGGCTCTCCGAAACCTTCTAATGTCCTTACTTCCATGGGTATAAAACCTGAACTTGCCATAGGTAGTCTGAGGGTCACTATTGGTAAAGAAACAACCGAAGATCAAATCAATGATTTGACCATGGCCATAGAATCATCAGTAAGATTGTTGCGGAAATGATTGAACAAATTAAAGGCAAAGTTGTGGTTGCCATGAGTGGTGGTGTGGATAGTTCAGTGGCAGCTTTGTTACTTACCCAACGAGGGTTTGATGTTACAGGGATGATGCTGCGATTGTGGACGGAACCACAAAAGGAGTGTGAAAATTCATGCTGCACACCAGATTCAGTTGCCGCTGCCCGTCGAGTTGCCGCCATACTAGGCATCCCTTTTTTCGTTATTGATATAAAAAACCTATTCCGCCAAGAAATTGTTGATTATTTCGTGGATGGATACCGGAATGGGATTACTCCCAATCCATGTGTGCGATGTAATCAAGTTATCCGTTGGGGGTTCTTGCAGAATGAATCCAGAAATCTGGGGGCAGAATATCTCGCAACCGGGCATTACGCTCGCCTGGCAACCAAACCAGATGGTTCTAAACAGCTTCTCAAGGGAAAAGATAACTCGAAAGACCAGTCATATGTTCTCTCAGGTCTTACCAAAGAACAACTAGGCATGACCATGCTGCCGATAGGGGAATTGCAAAAATCGGATGTAAGAGAGATCGCCCGAAGGAATTCATTGCCGACGGCAGAAAAAAATGATAGTCAAGATCTATGTTTTTTGGCAGGGGATGATTATCGGAATTTTCTTCGCAGATACGCACCGGGGATCAGTCGGCCGGGTCCTATTCAAGACACAAGCGGGCGGCTATTGGGAGAACATACAGGTCTGCCAGATTACACAATTGGACAACGCAAAGGGCTTGGGGCTATTCAACAGCCATATTATGTGATCAGGAAAGATGTGTTATCAAATACTCTGATTATTGGTCAACTGGGTGAACTGGGAGCAAATGCCTGTTTAATTGAACAAATGAATTGGCTTCTTGATCGTTCAAGTTCAATACCGAATAGTGTGGATGTCAAGATCCGATATAAAGCGCCACCTGTGAAAGCGGACATTTTGGTTAATGAAAATGGCACGGTTCTTGTAAAATTTGAAAGAGAATTGCGTGATATCACTCCCGGCCAGCAGGCAGTTTTTTATCAGGATGAAATCTGCCTTGGTGGTGGAACTATTTCACAGGTTTTGGATTAATGACCCTTCCGGCTTTTCTTTTTGGAGCTCTTATATCAACCTTCATGGGCGCTGCTTTCCATTTATGGAAAGGTGGCGGATTTTCTATGCTGGTTATCGATCTAGTCGTCAGTTGGCTCGGTTTTTGGTTGGGACATTTTGCCGGAGTTTCTGCCGGCCTGGCTATTGGAACACTGGGGCCACTTCGTCTTGG
>JAAYYW010000207.1 GCA_012515195.1 Leptolinea sp. | reverse complement strand
CGCTGGATTGCTGTTATGTGGCCGCCGGGCGTATGGACATCTACTTTGAAATCACGGTGAATTCGTATGATATTGCCGCCGGAATTCTCCTCGTGGAGGAGGCGGGCGGTATCATATCCAAATATGACGGGTCAACCGATTGCCTGTCGAAACCCATCAGTATTGTTGCTGCGAATAAACATCTTCATCCGCAGGCTCTGCGGGTGATCCAACAGGGGTAACCACTCACGGATGAACACTGACCTGCCACTGGACCGGATACTGGAAGGCGATTGCGTCGAGCTTCTGGCCGGGCTGCCGGCTGAATCGGTGGACATGGTGTTTGCCGACCCTCCTTATAACCTGCAATTGCAGAAGGAATTGCGTCGGCCGGACAATTCGCTGGTGGATGCCGTCAACGAACGGTGGGACCAGTTTTCCAGCTTTGCAGAATATGACACCTTTACCCGCGCCTGGCTATCCGCCTGCCGCCGGGTTTTGAAACCCACCGGTACACTGTGGGTCATCGGTAGTTACCATAATATTTACCGGGTTGGCGCCGTGCTGCAGGATCTGGATTTCTGGATCCTGAATGATGTGGTGTGGATAAAATCCAACCCCATGCCAAATTTCCGGGGCGTGCGTTTTACCAACGCGCATGAGACGCTCATCTGGGCGCAGAAAGACCGCGGAGCTCGTTACACCTTCAACCATCAGACAATGCGCGCCCTGAACGAAGAACTGCAAATGCGCAGCGATTGGTATCTGCCGTTGTGTGTCGGCCGGGAGCGGCTGCGCGCCAACGGCGCAAAATTACACCCCACCCAGAAACCGGCCGCCCTGTTATACCGTGTCCTGGCTGCCAGCACCCGTCCCGGGGATGTGGTGCTTGACCCATTCTTTGGCACCGGTACCACCGGCGAAGCTGCCATCCGGCTGGGGCGGCACTGGATCGGCATGGAAAAAGAGCCGCAGTACATCAAACACGCCCGGGAACGGTTGGACGGGATCAAACCTGATCCCGATGTGGATGGTCCATGCGAAAAACCGGAGGTTCGACAACGTATTCGCCTGCCATTCGGCAGTTTGCTAGAATATGGATACCTGCGTCCGGGTGATGTGCTGTGCCTGGGGCCGCAATCCGGCATTCAGGCTGTGATCACCGCGCAGGGCAGGCTGCAACTGGACGGGCAGACCGGTTCCATTCACGGGTTGGCCAGTCAATTGCAGGGTCGGCAGGCTAATGGCTGGACAGACTGGTATTACCGCGACCCGGCGGATAATCGTCTGTATCCCATTGACCGGCTGCGGCAAACAATTCTACATTCCCAGGAGAAAACATCCGATGAGTAATACACCAACCTACCCTCAGAAAGCCTGGTCTTTGAAAGGTCTGTTGCCTGAAGGTTCAAAAGAAGAAATTGACGCGATATTCGATCAACTGGAAAAAATGGCTTCGGAATTTGAATCCTTCCGACCGAAGCTTGCGCCCGGTATTTCTGTTGAGGTCTTTCAGGATTTGATGGACCGGCAGGAGGAAATGACCCGCAAGGCCAATGTGCTTTTCAGCTTTGCCAACCTGCGTTTTGCCGCCGATACCCAGGACCAGAACGCTCTGGCACTGCTGGCGCGCATCCAGCAGTTCACGGCTGAACTGGCCAACCGCACCCTGTTCTTCAGCCTGTGGTGGAAAGACCTGGATGACGCGAATGCCGATCGGTTGATGGCCGTTTCCGGCGACCGCCGCTACTGGCTGGAAGAGATGCGGCATTTCAAAAAATTCACCCTGACCGAGCCGGAAGAGAAGATCATCAACATCAAGGATGTGACCGGTTCAAGTGCCATGGACACGCTGTACACGTCCATCACGAACCGATACACCTTCAACCTGACGGTCAATGGTGAAACCAAAACCATGACACGAGGCGAACTGGCGGTGTATGTGCGTGAAGCTGACCCTGATCTGCGCAGGCAGGCTTATCAGGAACTCTACCGCGTGTACGGGCAGGACGCACCCATATTAGGGCAGATCTACCAGAATATTGTGCGCGACTGGCGCAATGAACAGCTCGGTCTGCGCAAGTTCGTGTCGCCCATCGCGGTGCGGAATTTGGCCAATGATATTCCAGATGACGCCGTGGAGACACTGCTTGCGTCCGCCGAGAAGAATGCCAGCCTGTTCCACCGCTATTTCAAACTAAAAGCCCGCTGGCTGGGCGTGGACAAGCTGCGCCGGTATGACGTGTACGCGCCGGTGGCAAAATCAGATAAGACATACACCTTTGACCAGGGCGTCAAGCTGGTGATGGATGCCTACCGCGCGTTTGACCCACAAATTGCCGAACAGGCGGAGCGCGTGTTGAAAGAGGACCATCTCGATAGCGAGGTGCGCAAGGGTAAACAGGGCGGCGCGTTCTGCCTGACCGCCCTTCCGAACCTGACCCCGTGGGTATTGCAGAGCTTCCAGGGCAAGGCCGAAGATGTGGCTACCCTGGCGCATGAACTGGGCCATGCCGTTCACTCCATGCAGGCATCGAAACACAGTATGCTTACCTTCCACGCCTCACTGCCGCTGGCCGAGACCGCCAGCACCTTCGGCGAGATGCTGCTGGTGGACCATCTGCTCAAACAGGACCCGGATGAGGACGTACGCCGCGACCTTCTCTTCCGTCAGGTGGATGACGCCTACGCCACCATATTGCGCCAGGCGTACTTCGCCATATTTGAAAAGGAAGCCCATGAGATGATCGCCGCCGGGGCTTCAGTGGATGAGCTGAACGCCGGCTATCTGGCCAACCTGAAGACCCAGTTCGGCGACTCGGTGGAGATCAGTGACGAATTCCAGTACGAATGGGTATCCATCCCGCACATTTTCAGTGTGCCATTCTATGTGTACGCCTACAGTTTCGGGCAATTGCTGGTCTTTTCGCTGTATAAACAGTACAAACAGGAAGGTGAAGCCTTCAAGCCGCGCTACCTCAAGATACTGGAGACGGGCGGGTCGCAATCGCCGGACCGTATCCTCAAGGATGCCGGGATCGACATGCGCGAAGCATCCTTCTGGCAGGGCGG
>JAAYYW010000206.1 GCA_012515195.1 Leptolinea sp. | reverse complement strand
TGTATGGGAAAGAACTGACCCAATACCATTCATACTCCGCGGATGTTGCCCAAAGAGAGTATGATCGGAAGGGTACGGCCAAGGGCAGGAACACCAAGATCGGCCAGGATCATGCATTCGCAAATCACGTCAGCGAACAGATCCTTATCCACAATCAATCACCGGATGCCATCATCATGCGTTTGAAAAGGGATGGGAACCCTTATGAAACCACCATCAGCACCCGCACCCTGTACAGCTACATTGAGCGTGGCTACATTTCGAGCGTTGAACCCTGCCATCTCCCCCGGCGCAGACGCCTCCGCAAACGAAGATACCCGCCTTTGCGCCGGGCATTCAAAGGAGATGGGAAAGGCATTGAAGAGCGCCCGCAAGAAGCGAACACGAGACAGAAAGCAGGACATTGGGAAATGGATTGCATGCTCTCCGGGAAAGGTAAAGGAAGGAACTGTTTGCTGGTGCTGTCGGAAAGGAAGTATCGCTAAGTGATCATCAAGAAACTGCGCTCAGTTAAGGCTGAATCAGTGATAAAGGCGTTGGATGGTTTGGAAAGAAAACTGGTGCTGTCAACTTAAGTTCGCAACTTTGGGCTCCGCCCACCATGTCACGCTGCCTGGTTGCTTAGTGAGCTGAGCGAAGATTCGCTCAGGTACGCTTTGGTGACCGACCAGTCCTCTGAGTATTCCATCAGGTATACGGTGACTAATCGCAGGTAGGCTTCGGGGTTTGGAAAGATACCAACCACCTTGGTGCGTCGGCGTATCTCCCGGTTCAGCCGCTCCAGCATGTTGTTGGAGCTGACTTTTCTGGAATCCAATTGAGGGAATGAAAGAAAAGTCAGCGCGTCCTCAAGCCCTTCCTCCAGCGTATCAATCGCTCTGGGACACTTGGTTCTGTACTCTTCAGAAAGCTCCCTCGCCCGCTGCCTGGCAATCACCGGATCAGTTGTCATCCAGATGCCTTTGAGCAGACCCGCAAACCGCTCCTTTTCCTTGTGTGGCACATGCACCAGGATATTCCGCATGAAATGCACCTTGCAGCGCTGCCAACTGGCGCCGGGAAAGCAGGCTCCAATCGCTGCTACCAGGCCTTTGTGAGCATCCGAGATAATGAGGCTGGGCTTCTTCAAGCCGCGCTCCTTCATTTTCTCAAACAACTGCCTGTAACTTTCTTTGGACTCTTCCAACATCGGCTCTATCGCCAACACTTCCCGTTTTCCCTCATTGTTTACACCGCAAACCAGCAGGATCGCCATACTCACCACCCGACCGGCATAACGCACCTTCTCGTACAGCGCATCCACCCACAGTACCGGATAGGCATTGGAACTTAACGGGCGATTCCGGAACTCCTCAGCCTGTTCATTCAACCCCTGGGTCATCTCGCTCACCTGGCTGCGGGAGATGCCTTCAATACCCAGACTTTTTGCCAGCTTCTCAATCTTCCGGGTCGAAACCCCTTGCACATAGGCTTCTTGTATAACCTGGATTAGAGCCGCCTCACTGCGCTTGCGCTCAGTGACAAAAAATGGAATGTAACCGCCATTTCTTACCTTAGGCACCATGAGATACATCGTTCCAACCCGGGTGTCCAGTCGGCGCGGACGAAATCCACAGCGGTGGCTGGTTCTTTCTTGGCTTTGCTCATACTTGTCAGCGCCAATTTTGCTGGATACTTCTGCTTCCATCATCCGGTGACACAACCACTCCAACATGCTGAGCATCGGATCAGGCGTGTCCATAAAATGGAATAGCAGGCCTTCGAAATTCGTGGTATCCTTGTTGTGAGCCATTGGGTTCTCCTCCTTGTGAATGTCTGTCAACATCCATTGTAGCGGAGTCCCAGTGGCTTTTCCCTACCACTTAGGTATAATTGCGAACTTTAGTGTACTCTATCAATGCGTATTAATCAAAACATACTTAGCAATACAACATAATCCGGAAGGATGGTATAATGACACCGATGATTTTAAAAAGGTGAGTGAACAAAATGTACCCAGAAAAAGAGAGTGCAACACTTGAATTGAAGGAAAGACTAACTGATAGTTTTCTTAAAACTGTTAGTGCCTATGCAAATTACGGAGACGGGTGCGTCCTATTCGGGGTTGCTGACGATGGTACTGTACTTGGTGTTTCAAACCCTAAAGAGTTGCGCCTTAAAATCGAAAACAAGATTAATGACTGCATATCGCCACCACCTGAGTACACCTTAAGGGAGAAAGTTTTTGAGGGGAGTGTAATCGTTGAATTAGCGGTTAAGCGTGGGTGGGATACACCTTATACATATCAAGGCAGCGCTTATAGACGATCGGATACCTCGACGGTCAGGGTCGAACGCCAAGAATTCCGTCGATTATCAATCGACGGTAGTGGCTTGAGTTTTGACCAACTCTTATCAACGGAGAAAAACCTTGCGTTCAATGTACTCGAACGCGCACTTAAACAAGCAATTGGAATTAGCAAGTTCGATCAAGATACGTTGCGTACGTTAGGACTTATCCGCAACAACAGTTACACAAAAGGCGCTGAGCTTTTAGCGGATGTAAACCAAAATGCCCAGTCAAAAACTACAATTATTCGATTTGGCAGAACGATTTCTGAGTTTATGGATCGAGCAGATTATGAATACCAATCCCTCCTAAATCAATATGAGGGAGCATTAACAATGTTTGATAAATGGTATCAACCTTACGAGGCTGTTGTTGGATTTGAGCGGGTGAAGCGAATTCAGATTCCGCGGGAGGCCTTCCGGGAATCAGTTGCGAATGCTATCTTGCATAGGCGCTTTGATATAAATGGTGTTGTACAGGTTTCTATGTATGAGGACAGAATTGAAGTATTGTCTCCTGGTGGTCTGCCTGAGGGAATTAGTGAAACTGCTTTTCTTTACAGCACAGCCGTTTATCTCTTCCCAGAAACTTGACGATTGCAGAGGTTTTTCATCGTCTTCGCATCATTGAGAAATTTGGCACAGGGATTGACCGCATTCGTGGCGAGTATGCCAATCAGGCAAATCAACCTCAATTCCAAATTACCGATAGTCATATCAATATCGTGTTGCCAGTTATAGATTATGATGCACGTCTTAATAAGGTTACTCTTGAGGAGCAAATAATGCTTTTGCTGTCAAAAGAAGGACCTAAATCCAGGGCAGAGATTGAACTAGCTACAGGATATAAGCGCAGTTGGATATTAAATGAGCTTAAAGGGCTCGTTAAAGAGGGGAAATTGGAAACTGTTGGC
>JAAYYW010000205.1 GCA_012515195.1 Leptolinea sp. | reverse complement strand
GAAATTACTTATCGCCAGCGGCAAGATTCACAAAATCACATGGACAGACTTTTTCAGTGAGATGATCAATATCCGGACCGTCCTCTTCCTGACCGGTGTCTACGCAATCTGGAACCTTGCGGCCGGGACGGTCGGGTTCTATATGCAATACGTCTGCGAATATGTTTTCGGACAGACAAATCAGACCGCCAATTTGTTGCTGGCACTTTACTTCGGAATCACCGTGATTGCAACCTTCTCCATATTCATGGGACTTGGCGATATAGTCAATCGGCGCCTTCTCTATTTTATTCTTGCACTCTGCGGGGTTGTCGCATGGTCACTCCTAACGTACGCCAGCTACAAAAAAATCTTCAACATCGGCGTCCTGATAGGATTCGTCGTTCTGTTCGGAATCAACAATGGCTCCTGTCAGCAGCCGTTTTATCAACTCTGGAATAGTGAGCTCTTTCCAACCCGATACCGTGCTTTTGCACAAGGGATCACCTTTTTCACAGCCCGCCTGATCCTCGGAATTTGGAATATCATCTTTACCAAGATCAATGAGGAGGGCCATTTTACCCGTGCCGCCGCGATTATGGTCGGTTTCTTGGTTTTCAGCCTTCTGGTTGGAACCATCTTCACCCCGGATACCGCAGGGAAAACACTCGAACAGATCGAAAAAGAACGGTACGGTGACACCCTCCACTGATTTTCCCCCGGAACAATAACCCTCTGCTGATTAACGATTGCCAGAGGGTTCCTTTTGGTTGTGGCTTAACGAAAACGGAGTCCAACCGATCAAGCAGTTGAATTTAGAGGTAAACCGAAAGAATTGACATGGATAATCATTGAACAAAAAGCTCGATACTTTTTCGAACGGGATAGTCGCGCAAAAATTGAAATTTTCCCCTGCGATTTTCCGTGTTCCCCTTTAAATACCGTAGGCTAATTTTGTGTTTTCGAAATGTCTGGAGGGTCAGATGAACCAAAGCGGGAATTCCGCTACGTCTTCTTACGGAAGTCCGTTCTTCTGGAAAACGGTTCTCCTTTTCGGCGTCGTTTGGACATTTGCACCTCTCCTTTTTTTACCGAACTACTGGCTCGATACCATTGAACAAATCTTTGTCGGGAAAGAATGGGTTTTGAGTACCCAAAAGCACCCCGCCCTCACAGCAATCATTCTCCACACTTTCCGCTCGATTTTGAAGAATGCTCCCTTTGCTCCCTATCTCCTGAGCCAAATAATGATGGGAACGGTTCTCTGGACAGTTTGGCGACTTGGGAGACTTTTCCTTGACCCGCCACGGGCGGCAGCCGCGCTATTTGTCATGCTAAACTACTACTGGATGAATTTCGGTTCGGTCGATTATAACAACAACGTTACTCTCATTTTTGCTTGGGGACTCTCCTTTTATTTCGGGTTGATGGCCCTACGAACCGACAGACTGCGTGACTGGATAGGACTGGGAATCGCCGTTGGGATCGGGCTCCATCTGAAATATACCGAAATATTATTCCCGACCTCGCTGATTATCTTTTTGGCCTGGTCTAAAATGCGCCGCCGCTACTTCTGCTCTGGTCGATTTTGGCTTGCAGTCGCGATCGCTTTTTTAATTTTTCTACCGCAAACTCTCTGGATCTTAAACGGGAATCTGAGAACGCTCCAATATGCCCTGACCCTCGAAAGAGATGAGAATCCGGCAATCTGCCATCTTGTCTGCCCCCTTCACTTTACGTTCAGCCAAACGGCATACTGGGGCCTTTCTCTCCTTTGGCTCACTCCTTTGTTTCTTGGCAACGCCGATAAGAAAAAAAGTTTTCACCGCTACACTACTCCCCTTTCAATGGAAGAAAGTTACCTGTTGTGGATGACCTTTCTCCCTTTCCTGATCCAGGTCGTTTATGCAGCGGTCAGCGCACATTACGTCCGCTTCTCATTGGGGTGTCACCTCTGGATCTACATCCCAATCATTTTGTTACGTTTCCTGCCAATTCGTCAAGATAATACTGCACTCAAAAGAACATTGTTCCAGAATGCCTCTCTG
>JAAYYW010000204.1 GCA_012515195.1 Leptolinea sp. | reverse complement strand
TCTGTCATTTCCATTGACATTGAAGAAAGAACCGGTGGGATCTGATGCAGCCGCTGACGCAGCAAATCCGCAAACAGGTGATGATAACGATACCACCTGCGTTCACTATCCAGCGGGATGACAAAAAGATTTGCCTGTTCCAGGTACTCCAGTTTCTTTTGCCCGGTTCCGGCAGGGTTTTCCATTAATTCATCGCATAATGGGCCGCACATTCGCTCCAGGATGGAGGTGCAAAGCAAGAAAGACTGTATGTGCGATTCCTGTTGCTTTATCACCTCTTCGATCAGGTAATCAAGTACAAAATGATGGCTCCCGCTAAATCCCCGGATAAACTCTCCCGGTTCTTTTTGCCCGCGTAAAGAAATGGCGGCCAGTTGCAGCCCGGTAATCCATCCTTCGGTACGGTTTTCCAGTGAAGCGATATCTTCCTGTTTGAGATTTAACTTCATGACGTCATTTAAAAATTCGCCAGCTTCAGACAGATTGAAGCTCAGGTCGGATGCCCTGAGTTCAGTAACCTGGTCTCGCGCGCGCATACGAGCTACGGGTAGGTTGGGATCTTCGCGGGTTGTGATTACAAGGTGTACCTTTGGTGGCAAGTGTTCAATCAGAAAAGCTAGTATCTGATCGACCTCATGCGATTCGATCAGATGATAATCATCCATTACGAGAATGGTTTTTTTGTCAATTACAGCCAGTTCATTGACCAATGCAGAAAGAATGGTTTCAACTGGAGGTGGACTGGGGGAATCCAGAATCCCGGTGATCCCCCTTCCAATATGAGGAATAATTGTCTGCAACGCGGAAATAAAACAACGTATGAATCGCAGCGGATCATTGTCACTGCTATCCAACGAGACCCAGGCAATTGGTCTACCACAACCGGCAGACCATTCACTCACCAGAGTAGTCTTTCCAAAACCGGCTGGCGCGCAAATCAGGGTAAGTTTGCGGTGAAGACCTTCGTTGATCCCTTCGATGAGGCGTGGTCGCAAAACGGTTTTTGGCCGGGGCGGAGGTATGAATAACTTGGTTGACAGAACAGGCGAAGTCATGGGTCAATTATACGGCAGTGAATTCCAACTGGAATTGGCCGGTTGCCATGGACTGATGGTCAATCTGGTCCATCATCCATCTCGCTCAGAAGGTTCTCAAACCAGACCCGGGCGAAGGTATGAGCTCCACGTCCATAATCCAATGTCTTACGGGAGTAAAAAACTATATCCCTGATCTCATCCGGAATGGCGTATGTTTTTATCTCTTCATCGAGTTGGGTGAGTTGATCTTCCATCTGGTGGATCTTTTGCAGGATCTCTCTCACAATGGATTTCCGGTTTTCTTTATCGGTGATCAGTCCCAGGAAATAAACCTTAGATAAGCCTGTCACTTCAAGTTTGCCGAGAGGGGTTTCGCTGTTCATCCAGGCGTAAAATGACTCTCGTCCCGCGGGTGTGATGCTGTAGACTTTTTTGTTTCGCCCGTGATCAACCCGTTCTTCAAAAACAATCAAATCCCGGGCAAGCAGGTTCTTTAACGCTGTTTGAATACTGCCATAACTGGCACTGTAGAACATCGATATCCCCTGTTTGAACATCTGGTTTATCTCGTAAAGGGTAAGACTTTGAATGACCAGTAACCCAAGGATCACATTTTCCATTATTGTCCTGATGATTGACAAATATATATTTTATAGTACTATTAGATATATACCTAATAGATATATATCTAATAACTTAAAGGATGAACAAATGAATTTTATCAAACCTCTCAAAAAAGAACAGGCCCAGACCCACCTGGATATGTATTTTTCCCGGACGCAGCGTAAACATCCTGAATGTCCCACTCTGGTCAGGGTTCTCTCGCCATCTTCCGGTCTGGATTACACATTCCCACATGGTTCAGATGACCGTCCGTATCACGTTGCCAGTATTGGCAAAGTATTTACCGCGGTGCTGGTTCAAATTTTTGCTGAACGTGGTTTGCTCTCGATTGACGACCTGGTTTCCAGATATTTGCCGGCTTGCCAGCTGGAAGGATTGTTTGTTTATAAACAGGTGGATCACCGCAACGAGGTAACCATTCGCCAGTTGATGGGGCATACTTCGGGTATTGCCGATTATTTCGAAGGCAAAACTCTGGATGGAACAACGATGATGAAAGACGCGCTTCAAAATCCGGACACCCACTGGATGCCTCAATCGCTCCTCGACTTTACACGCGAACGGCAAAGAGCTGTCAGGGTTCCGGGAGATCGTTTCTATTATTCCGATACTGGTTATATTCTGCTGGGGTTGCTGATCGAATCGGTAACTGGAAAAACCTTCGGCCAGAACCTGATTGACGAGTTTTTCCGTCCATTGGAAATGTTGGACACCTACCTGATGTTCCACACAAAACCATTGAATGGCTCAACCGCGGCCATTGAATCGGTTTGGTTGGGGAAAAAAGAAGTCAGCCGCTACGAGAGCCTGAGCTGTGATTGGGCCGGTGGTGGGATCGTATCCACTACCCGCGATTTGTTGAAGTTCGACCAGGCGTTACGCGAAGGTCAGTTGATCAAACCATCCACATTGGCTGGTATGGATGAATGTCCGAATAGATTTCATCTGGGTATCTATTATGGTTTAGGAATGATGGAAATTCGCTTCAAGGAATTCTTCTTTCTACTCGGACACTTGCCAAAGGTAAGAGGGCATATTGGTATTCTATCGACTCACCTGTATTATGATCCGGTACATGACGCGCATATCGTCATTAATTTCGGATCAACCGGACGGATGAGTGAGAGTTTCAAAGCCCTGATCGAGATCGAGAACACTCTGGGGCGATTAAAGTAACAAAAGAACTCACCGGAAAAGCGATGCCCGTTTTCCGGTGAGTTCTTCACAGAAGGGTTGTACCATAATGCCGTATTTCAAAACCTTTTTACGATAGGATGGTTTTCGTTCAATTGCAAAAGGTCCCATAGATTGCCATACAGGTCTTCAAACACGGCTACCATCCCATAATCCGCCTGTTTGGGTTCCCTTACGAACGTGACACCCTTTGCGCGCATGGCGTTGTAATCCCGCCAGAAGTCATCCGTATTCAGGAAAAGGAAAACCCGACCACCTGTCTGACGGCCAATGAACGGTTCCTGCTCCGGATTGGAGGCACGCGCCAGAAGAAGGGTCGTCCCGCTTCCGCCGGGCGGGGCAACGACAACCCAGCGTTTATCCTGCTCAGGTTGGTAGGTATCTTCGATTAACTCAAAACCGAGTTTTTTCACGAAGAAATCCAAAGCTTCATCATATTCTCTCACGACTAACGCAATATGTACAACCGATTGTTTCATAGGCGGCCCTTCCAGCTATTTATATTTATCCTCACATAATCATAACTACCTTATTGATGCGGGTATTGTTATTATGATACCTTGACAATTTGGCTGCACGGTGTAAGATATGTCTTGTATACAAGATATATCTTGCATGGAGTCCACATATGTCTGAACATTCTGAGAGAAAGCGGTTTTATGGTGCCATAACTGTCAGCGAACGCGGACAGATCGTAATCCCCGCGGAAGCCCGTCGTGATTTTAATATCGAAGTCGGTGAAAAGTTGCTGGTTCTCGGCGATCTGGATCATGGACTGGCATTGATCAAGGCATCATTTTATCTGGAACAACATCCTGGTATGTTCGCAATGATAAATGGATCTGAAACCAGGGATAAGAATGAATAGATTGGTCTGGAAAATTGTAATACCGGTACTCGCCGGACTTGGCGCCACAATCTGTGCTGTGATGGCTTTCCAATTTTGTGGAACGCAGAATACAGTGATCCAGATAGGCGCCGCTACGATTGCCGGCGCGTTGGGAAACCAGATATTTATATTTCTGGGCAACCGATTAATGCGTCTGCATGCCTGGCTGATCCGACCACGACCGGGTGAAGTTGTCTTTGCTTTTGGAAGACTTCCGCTTGATAAGGATTATGCCGTACAGGCTGGAGGTAAGGGCCGTTCGTTAGCCCGGATGCGTCAGGAAGGTTTACCAGTTCCTGATGGATGCGTATTACTGGCAAATGCATTCGTCGATGAAGAACTATCACCTCAAGCAAAGGAACAAATGTTGAAAGAGGTCAACCGGCTGCGGGGCGGGAGACCAGCAGCTTTTGCCGTGCGATCTTCCGCACTGCTGGAAGATTCAACCCGGGCTTCATTTGCCGGTGAATACGAGAGTGTGCTGGATGTATCTACTGATGCAGAGATATTGAATGCAATTCGCAGCGTTTTTCAGTCTGGTAAGAGTACCCGGGTGGAAAGTTATACGCGATCTCAGGGGATAGAGGAAAACCCTCAAAGGCTGGCCGTGGTGATCCAAAAGATGGTTCACCCGGATTTTTCCGGAGTGCTGTTCACAGCTGATCCGCTGACGGGTAATCTATCAAGGATGACGGGCAATTTTGTTCCGGGGTTGGGTGAAAAACTAGTATCCGGTCAGGTAAATGCGCAGTCGTTCATTATTGACCGGCCTTCCGGAAATTTTGATGGCCCGATTGAAATGCAACCATACGCGAAAAATCTCTATCGGATCGCCCATAGGATAGAAACAGATTTTGGTTGTTCGCAGGATCTCGAATGGGCGGTTTCAGGGAAAAAGATATTTATCCTGCAAGCGCGTCCAATCACAACCCTGAACAGTTACGATCCGGTTAATGCTGTCTGGAACGACTCATTGAAAGGAGAGTTCCTGTGGTCAGCAACAAACCTAATGGAAGCCTGCCCGGAAGTGCTTACACCATTAACCGCGTCAATGTTGCCTTATCTTACTCAACGCGGGGGACCTTCATTGAATGTCAAAGGTTATCCCATCAACGGGATTATCGGTGGCCGTTTCTACGTGAATATTTCTGTTCAGGTATCCGCGTTTGCCCGATTATTCAAGGGCGATGTACGGCGCACATATCAGGAACTTTCCGGCTGGTGGGGTGATATTCCGGCTGGTATGGAAATTCCACTGATACCCCTTACGAGAGAAGAATGGTTCAAGGGGGTAATCCCCGAATTGATGAAATCCATGTTGCAGTTCAGTCGATACCGGAAAAAAGCGCAGCAATTCCTGAGAGAAAACCGGGAAAATTGTCGAAAACTTGATCTGGAAGTACGATCGGCAAAAAATGGTCATGATTTGTTCCAACTATGGAACGAAAAAATATTCCCTTATTACCGTGATTCCTATTTGTATGTTGTATCCAATTCTACGGATGTCCAGGTGAAAGTGGAACAAGAGCTCCGCGATATGGTTGGTGAAGAGGACGCCATTGCTCTGATGTCCAATCTGGGTGGTCTGTCGCATCAACTGGAGAGTCTGGGTCCTATGGCTGGGCTGGGACTTGTGGCCGATGGGAAAATGAGCCGTGAAGAGTATTTGGATCATTATGGACACCGAGGCGTAAATGAAGGTGAAGTTGCCTGGCCAAGGCCAAGCGAAGATCCAGATTGGCTTGACCATCGCCTCGCGGAATGGAAATTGTCTCCGGTGGATGTGAAGAAAATGCTGGAAAGCCAGCATGCCGCATTTGAAGCCGCGTGGGATCGTTTCTGCCTGAAGTTGCCGGCAAAGGTGGCTTATATGGAAAAACGTTTGGACAAGGCCGCAAAAGCCGCCCGTACTCGTGAACAGGTTCGCTCGGAAGCCACACGCGGAATGTCTGTGTTCCGTTCTTTCTGCCTACGCGCCGGCAATATTTTGGGAATCGGAAATGATGTATTCTTCCTGACAATCGATGAAGTGTTGCCGTCTCTCTCTACTCAGGAGTTGTTTGTACATGATTTAATCCCGCGACGCAAAGATACTTACGAACGCTACCGCTCACTACCGCCATATCCGGCGTTTATCCGTGGGCGATTTGATCCCTTTGCCTGGGCGGCGGATCCCAATAGAAGGCGGGATTTGTTTGATGCTGCGTCGCAAACTACGCAGGCTCCAGGGTCTGTTGATGACGGCAAGCTCTTAACAGGATTTGCCGGGGCGCTGGGTGTTGTGGAAGGAACAGTTCGACGTTTGGATTCCCTGGAAGAGAGTGGTCAATTCGAAGCCGGTGAAGTGCTTGTCACGAAGATGACTAATATCGGTTGGACGCCATTATTCCCCCGGGCGGCCGCTATCATCACCGATCTGGGGGCGCCGCTTAGTCATGCGGCTATAGTGGCACGCGAGCTTGGAATTCCCGCGGTTGTCGGTTGCGGCGATGCCACCTCGCGTCTAAAAACGGGTGATCGGGTGCGGGTGTATGGCGGCAGGGGGTTGGTGGAAATCCTTCAATAGGGCTATTGTTATAAAAAACGACGGGACACTTTAATTAGTGACAGTGTCTCGTCTGATCTCTCACAATTTTTGCTGTATGTTTGGTGATGCAACCGGACTTACGCCAATGGACGCAGGATTTGGACGTCAGATGCTGTTTGACCACGTGAAACAAGGTTGACAGGCTGTCCGAGCAGGGATGCGATCTGGTCAATGACCCGGTTTTCATTCGCTACACACGTGGATAATACCGGTCTTGCGTTGGATAAGACCTGTGTATGTTTTTCCCTTTCTACCAGGGACAAGTTTTCAGGTGAATGGAAGTGCTTCAACTTTTGTTCCGATGGCGCTATCAAGCCGGTTGCGGTATCCATTTGCGGTCCGCCGATATACGCGTCACAGTATTTCCACTCGTTCAGCCGGGTAAGTGTGTCCATGTGGGTGACGGCCAATCCATCCATTTGTCCGGCAACGCGGAGTGCGTACCGTGCCATAACGGCATCAAACCATCCATACCGGACAGGTCCCTGCCACTCGTTTAATTGATTATGTTCCCGGATGATTCCTGTAGGGTCATTTGTTTCTGTCGGCAGTGGACCGTTGCCATGACGGACTGCGTGTGACCGCAAAACTCCCAGTTGCACAATGGTCGAATCCGGTGCCATGGTTTGTATGATATCCAGCGCGTTCCTGCCCGTACAATCTGACCAGGTGGTATGCGGGTGGAAACCCGCGACCGCGTCGAGCAGCACACCCTGGGCGCCCTCAAATACCACCGTTTCTGAACGGCTCAACCAGTTCTGCAGAAGGCCATCGGGTTTTACCATATCCAGTCTGGTGATCCGCGAGATCGAGTCTATCCACCGGTCAATCACCCCGTGGTTTTCGAGTATTTCCCATTCCCGTTTGAGAGTGGCTTCATTTATATTATGACAACCGGAAAGAGGTAATTCTGACCGCTTTCTTTCCCGAATGGATTCCAGCTTTCGTTTCAATCCGGGCAGGTCAGACAGGTCTCCGGCGCGGACGCAATCATTGGGAGAATTAATGGAGTCTTCGTAAGCTTCACCCACGCCAACCCCACAGGACCCATGCCGGTTGTCTCCCCGAACCAGTTCCCGGATGTGGTTGGCAGCCTGGTGGAATGGGGTAATGATCAGCGCCTGCTCACTGATCTTAAGCCGGGAGAATACGTCTGGTAGACCCAGATTTTCCAGAATGTCGCCTTCGACCAGTAAAGCACCGGGGTGAACCACCACATGTCTTGAAAGAAATGTTCTCACTCCTGGAACAAAGGTCCCTGACCCGAACTGGGCGAAGGTATGGTGGCGTCCGTTAAGGTCAACAACATTGTGTCCGGCCTGTGCGCCACCGTTATAGCGAACAACAACCCCGGCATTTTGGGTCCTGACCAGGAAATCTGTCAACAATCCTTTGCCGGAATCGCCAAAACCAAGATCAACGATCACATAGGCGCGCATAGTGGAAAGAAGCAATCTGACACGGATGGCGATAACCGGTTACATCGCCGGGATATAAGATTTGTCTTGACTCTAACAGGTTCGATTTATAAGCTCCGGTTAAAAATGACTTCAGCGAATGGCGTTAATGAACGGATTACGCTGTTCTTTAATTCACCGGTTAAACCGGTTTTTTCAAGGGTTTCAGCGAGTTCGGTGAGACTGGAAACTCTGCTTTCGCACAGCAGGATGGCGCCAGCCGCGGCAAAACACACCTCTGCCGGTGATTCAAGGCAAAGCACATTGTCACCCAACAGATCGCGCCAGCGCCTTTCGCACCGTTTCGCCCGTTGACGGTCAGGAATAATGAAGAAAGGTACATAGGATTTCTGAAGTTCCGCGAGGATCTCCTCGCAAGATAGATCCTCATCTACTGAATCCCCTATTACAGTCTCAATGATATGCCGCGAGAGAGTGGGATACGGATTTTCGTCGCCGGTCATAAACAGGTAACCGCGTTTCTGGCGCTTTACCATGCAATCCATTTCGGTGTGCATGGACAGAAAATACATCCCCAGTTCATAGGATTCTTCTCCACTGCCTCCACCTCCACCTTCCAGATACGAGTAGGTTAACCATTTGTCCATCAGTTCCGCGGTAGATTCAAACTGGCCTACTTGAAGCGGCGCGTTGTCGCTAATCGCGTCACCTACGGCCATGAAGAGAATCTGCGGATCGGGTATCTGGCAATCCATAAGAACCTTCATGAATTTTGGAAGCTGGCTGGTAGCCAGCAGGCGGGGGATCTCGCCCATTGATCCGGTAACATCCAGCGCGAATACAACCCCCTGCGATTGTGGATGATCTGCTGAATCCCGGCTTTCGCGCAACCGGACACCCTTCGGATTCATCAACGGATGGCATTGCACCTGTTTGAAAATCTCCTGACGGGGAAGGTTGGACCGTTTTTTTAATAACGCATCATGTGCTGTCAGACTGTAATTTCCAAATCCCATTTTTTTTCTCTCCTTTGTCTTTCTTTTTCAATCTGGTGGATTTATCAATGGTTGGGCATGATGATAGGAATAAATTGTGGAGGTCCAAAGACCATGTTGGCTATATGTCCCAATTCTTCGCGGATAGCCCAGGCGTCCTGGCAATCAGGATCGTTTGATTTTGCCATTGCTGTTCGCCTGATGGTATTCACCAGTAATTCCGGGACAGTATCCGGAATACTGCCATCAGCCGGGTTTCCGCCCAATAATGCGATGATACAACGCGCGCTCATCACAATATCCAGTTGGTTGGAGAGTCTCCCCTCCATTTGTGTAGTATCCGGATAGTACTTCTTATCCTGCCCGGCGGCAGCTTCAATGGATTGACCTTTCCGCCCCGCGCGGCTGAAACCGACGAGACGGACCCCGTGATCGTTCTCCTGAATCAACAAATGGGATGGTACGATGGCTCCGTGAGCCATGTTTGACGTATGGATAAAGGACAGGAGTTCCAGTATTCTGCGCCAGATCCAGATGGAAGCGCGCGGAGGAATACCCTGTGGATACGCGTTGATGACATCAGCGGCGGTATGATAGAAACCGCTGGCCCACCGGTAAATATTTACCGTTTGACCAATACATAAACCGCCGGTCGAAATACCATGCCGAACAGGCTGCGGAATCAACGCCAAAAAAGTTTCGCCGCCGGGCGTTTCACTTGCCTGCAATTGTTTTAGCGCTTCCCATTCACGTTCGAGTAAGGGAGTGTCCTGTTTTTTTCGCGCCGCTTTTAGAACGACAAGCTCTGTTGGCCAACGTGCCCGTCTTCCGGCAAAGACATCACAGGTTTCACCGGCTGATAGCAACCGGTCAACCGACCAGTGGTTATCACCTATCGAAATCCAGGATGCCGTTCCGTAAGTCTCCGGGGTGTTCCAAATTTGGAACGCTTCGTGAAATTTACTGGCAGAAATGGTCTCTTCTTCCAGGAAAACCGTTGCTCCGCAATAGGCGCAGACGATCGAACGCGCGAATCGGTGGGGTGTGAGAGGAGCGTTGCATTGGGGACACATGATGGCTCGTTCCATAATCTCATCTTCCTGTTACCACGGGAAATTTTTCTGGTTGGGAATGCAAATCCATTAAAATATACTCTCAATTGCCATTTTGCAATTGCAAGGCGGGAATGGTGTCACAACTCCTCGGGTAGGGTTAGAAAGTTATTAAGTGATCGCCAGATTTAATCCAATTGGTAATAAATTCGCCCGTATAGAAGACGTCAATCCCAAGAGTTTCCAGTTTCGGCACAATTTCGTATTTTTCCGCGCACGACTTGCAGGCTATAACCGTTACGCCGGCTTCCTGTACCAGTTTTAATTCATCCTGAATTTCTACATCATTGATTACAAGCTGAGCGGATGGTCCCCAGACAAGTAACGTGACGTTTGGCCACCAGCCATGGATCATTGAATTCCTGGTGTACATAAACACCATTTTTTTTGCAACCTCTTTATCTCCGCTTGTCCAGACAACAAGGAGCCGATCAGATTGTGTTGGCATACCTGGCCTCCATTGAATGATTTATCCTGATAGTAGCATTTTTATGCTTGTAATAATTTATCACACCGGTTAACAACAAAAAATCCCCGGTGGATCAACCGGGGATTTTTTGAAGGAAAAGGAGTCAGAGTTGGGAGAGTACCTGGATATTGCCTTCTCCTGCCATTTTTTTACCAATAAGTCAGGCAGTTTTCGGCGGTTTTTACCTGTAAATCCGGATTTTAAGCCGGCCAGCCACTACTTCTACACTGACCCTGATGTTGCTAAAACTACCAGTAAATTGTGATCCAAACAATAAATTTGATAACAATACTATACAGGCGTAAAATAAATATGTAAAATAGTATCATTTTATGAATAAGATAGGTAATTACTTATGAATATCCGCCATCTGTCGGTTTTTCTCAAGGTTTGTGAACATATGAATATGACACAGGCGGCTGATGACCTGTATATGACCCAACCATCTGTCAGTCAGGTGATCGCTGAACTGGAACGATATTATGATACCCGTCTGTTTGAACGATTGAACCGGCGTCTTTATCTGACAGAAGCAGGGGGGCGATTAAAGTCATATGCGGCGCACATTATTAACCTTGAGGTGCAGGCAAAAAAGGAACTAGCCGATCTAAATCACGCCGGGGTTCTTCGTGTGGGCGCCAGTCAAACTGTTGGGGCGTACCTTCTTCCGGAAATAATTGCCCAGTTTAAACTACAACATCAAGAAATTGAAGTGTTTTCCCGGGTTGAGAACACAAAGGTGATCGGACAATTTTTGCTGGAAGATAAACTTGATTTCGGTTTATTGGAAGGGTTGGTCCATTCACCGGAATTGGCCCAAAAATATTTTCTGGACGATGATCTGGCTATCGTTTGTGCGGCCGGGCATCCACTCGCGATGAAGCAATCATTAATGCCCGAAGATCTCTCTTCTCATGTTTTCATCCTCCGGGAGGAGGGAAGTGGAACGCGGGAGGTGTTCGCGACTCAGATGCGGTCTTTGGGTGTGACCTGGAGAGAGATAGGGATATACAACAGTACGGATGCGATCAAATATGCGGTACAGAACAACCTGGGATTGGGCGTTTTGCCCATCCTTGCCATCCAGCAGGAATTGCTGGAAAAATCATTGAAATTATTACCGGTCTCGGGATTGAATCTTCGCCGTCGATTAAATCTGGTTTTTCACCGGCAAAAATACTTCACAGCTGCAATGAGGGCTTTTGTGTCGCATTTAAATATCAATCTTGATTAAGAGTTCTGTTCCGCCTGAAGCTGCTATCAGAGAAATGTAATGGTTCTACCCGTTGTTGTTTGCCGTTTGTCAAAGGTGTATCATTTTCGTATATGATACCTAAAACGGTAATAAAAAGCTTACTTTTCTTTATGCTTTTTGTTGTGTTGATCGCCAGAGGATGTGCCAGGGCAGAACCGGTAAAAGATCTCCCAGGTAATTCATCAACACCGACTGTATCCGACGCAACAGTAACGAATTACCCTACACAGACGGCAACAATGATCGTCAGCCCGACACCAACCACCTTGCCTGTGCCTACAGCTACCCTGCATCCCATGTCGATTCAGGCACAACGGGCTATCAAATACCCTGGAAGCCAGATAACGCTCGAAGAGGAGCTGGATCCCGGCGCTAATTATTCCAGGTATTATGCGTCGTATTTATCAGATGGGCTGAAAATTTATGGTCTTATGACCCTCCCGAAAGGTGCAATGCCAACTACGGGATGGCCGGCGATTGTGTTTAATCACGGTTATATCCCACCAGACCAGTATCGGACAACAGAACGATATATTGCCTATGTTGACCGTCTGGCACGTGCTGGTTATATCGTATTTCGGATTGACTATCGCGGCCACGACCGGTCAGAAGGTTCGCCGACGAGTGCCTACAGCAATCCGGGATATCTAGTCGATGTGCTTAATGCAGTCTCGTCTTTGCAAAACTTTCCACAGGCTGATCCGGCAAGGATTGGCATGTGGGGACACTCCATGGGAGGATACCTTACATTACGGGCCATGGTAGTGTCGAAGGAGATAAGAGCTGGAGTAATTTGGGCGGGGGTGGTCGGCTCATACCCGGATATGATGTATAACTGGCACAGAAGTAATACTACTGTGATACCAACTCTGCGACCCGGCAGTATCCGCTGGCGTGATTCATGGGTACAGCAGTATGGAACACCGGAAGAAAATCCATCTTTCTGGAAATCGGTTTCAGCCAATAGTTACCTTGCAGATCTTTCCGGTCCGGTACAACTGCATCATGGCACAAACGATACCGATGTTCCGGTCGAATTTTCCACCTCTTTAGCAAGTCAGATCGAATTGGCAGATGGCGTTGTTGATTTGTATACCTATCAGGGCGACAACCACAATTTGTCGAATTTTTTTACTACTGCCATGAATCGCACAATCGTTTTTTTTGATACTCATTTGAAACCTTAGCCCATTTTAATAATGGGTTCTCTCATAATTATCGATTGTGATTTTGTAAATCCATTTAAGTTTTTTCCCGCTTTCACGTTATGGCAGTGTTATTATGTTTCTATTCTGCTGTCTTTTCCCTACCTTTTTACGGGTTGTGTTTTTTATCATGCAATTGTGGATAATGCCATCAGTCAGGTCGGAGTTAAGTTGGAGAAGGTCTTCTGTCAGGTTGTTTTTGAACTCAAACTCAAACCAGAGAATCCTGATGCCATTGTGCAACCTGAATGGGCATAATGTGAACCCTTCTGTAGATATCCAGCCGGCATTATGCCAGTTGGAACATCGAATTGCATATTAATCCATTTTATTGTTGTAATGGATCAGTCCAATCATTCTTGCGGTTTTTCTGCTTCTTTTGTTTTGGTCGGTGATTATAAATACCTGCATACCAGAAGACATGGACAATTCAGGCAAAGGGAACAATATCTGCATATAATTTCTTCATCCCTTTTATTCCTGATAAAGAATCTGTGTTTTGACTACTTGGAAAATTGCGACTACCGCTTTTTGGTTTTTAATGTAATATTTAAGAAATATGGAGGTGGCTGTGACTTACAGGATCTGCCCAAAATGTAAATACAATACACCAAAAGAATATAACCAATGCATGCATTGTGGCACTTCGTTGCCGGGCGCCTCTGCGCCGGCTGAACAACCAGCTGAATTGGCTATTTTGTATCCGAACGGCAAGTCAAAAAAAGATACACCGTTCTTTCTCCCGCCTACCCGGATTACTATTGGCCGGGCAGAAGACAATGCGATCGCAATTGAAGATGACGAGATCTCCCGGTATCATGTTGCCATTTTTCGTGATAATGAAGGTAAAACTGTTGTTGAAGATCTGAACAGCACGAATGGGACTTTCATTAATGGGAAACGGGTTGACAAAATTGTCCCTATTGGCAGGGGAGATGAGCTCTGGATCGGTAAAACCGTATTGCAGATCGAATCAACCGCCAGATTCATACCTCCGGGTAGCAGTCTCCCCCTTGTTGAGGAACCGGAATCGGAAGTAAATACGGAAGATACCCCGACCGAACGTGTTTATCCCCCCGTGGGATTGGCACCAATTCATTACGCAAGTTATTCGCCGCAATCTCGTGACGGGTTTAAATTAAAGACCCTGGATGATAATGAATACTACATCCAGAATAGGCAGGATGGTTCGGCTGTTCGAAAACTTAACAAACGTAGTGCATATATGTGGAAATTGATGGATGGCGCGCATGGTTTATATGACATCCTCGTCGATTACACAAACAGGTTCCACTCCCGTGGGTCCGACCGGCTTATTGACCTGGTTGACGAGCTCTATGAAAAAGGATTACTGGAAGACTCGCCGGCCATGGCGCCAGACTTGGGGGAGGATGAAGATGAAGAAACACCGGTGGTTGAAACTGGTCTCAGTCGGGGAAAATTATTTTTTCCTGGGTTCGACGAGTGGTTAACAAAATTTTATTCCGGGTTTGGCTGGTGGTTCCTCTCAAAGATCGGTTTTTTGTATTTAGGTGTCATCGGCGCCCTTGGTTTTCTGGGTTTCTTTCTCATCCTTTATCATGCTGATTTCTCCCTGTTTGTTGAGAACGATTCAATTTTTCTGGGGTTGATTGTCCTTCTAATTGCTCACATATTTGTTGTGTTTCTCCATGGCCTGGGGCAGGCTGTAGTCCTCAAATCCTATCATCGCAAGGTTAGACAGGCAGGATTTAAGTTTACTCTGGGGATTCCCACCTTTTTTGTCGATATCAGCGATATATGGCAGGAACCAAAAGAAGCGAGAATCCGGACATTGTTGGGGGGACCCATTGCCTGTTTCGTCTTTGGTTCGTTGATATCGCTCATAATGCTTGCCTGTCCCAATGATGTGATCAACTCCGTTCTGTTCAAATTTGGTGCCTGGGCGAACATTATTGCGTACTTTTCCTTAAATCCTCTTTTTGAGACGGCGGGTTATTACGCTCTGATGGATCTGGTGGATATCCCACAATTAAAGAAACGCGTTTCATTGAATTTAAAACATGCTTTTGGCAAGAAAACGGATCAGCAGTCATTTACGAAAGATAAAATCGCTTTCGCTCTTTATATTGTTCTGAGTGTTTTATGGTTCCTTCTCGCAGCAAGGATCGCGTACGCGTATATCCAGATTTTGTTTAATATTTAGAGGCGCCAAACCTGGCAGGTTGGGATATTGATTATCTTGTCAATATTTTTTCCCAACTGCGGGCTTATCAAACCGTAGGCGGATTTGTCATTCACCTTGATAAAAAACCATACCATGATAGAATTAGAAATAATATTCTAAAAATCATGGTATACAGACTGGATCAAGGTTGATGGACACAACTTCGGTGACTGCCTACAAAGAAATCCAATGTGAGAGCGCCCTCCATAAATTAAAACGAAAGATCCCTTTTGGATGGGATCTCAAAATCTATCGTGGATGTTCGCATGCCTGCCGGTATTGCTATGCCATTTATTCCCACGAATACTTGAATTCCGGTGGTTTCTTTGATGACATTCATGTAAAGACCAATGTAGTCGACCATCTGGAGGCTGAGTTGTCCTCGCCCGGCTGGAAACGTGAAGTAGTGAACATTGGCGGTGTGACCGACAGCTACCAGAAAGCTGAAGATGTCTATCAGCTCATGCCGCATATTTTGCGATTGTTGATCCAATACAAAACCCCCGCGATTATATCGACAAAATCAACCCTGATATTGCGTGATTTTGATCTTATTGATGAATTATCGCGCATAACCTACATTAATGTCGCTGCCACGATCACAACCATGAATGAGGATATCCGCCGAAAGATCGAACCCGGCAGTGCCCTTTCTGTGGATCGGTTTGCCATGCTCAAGGAATTTCGCAAGACCAATGCTTCGATTGGTTTGCATGTTATGCCGATCATCCCGTACCTTACGGACAGTCGGGAAAATATGGAAGCTCTATGCATCAACGCGAGGGACTGCGGTGCCGACTATATGCTGCCGGGAACACTGTATCTGCGTGGAGCTACGCGGAATGTTTTCTTTGAGGCGATGCGCAAAGATTTTTCTGATGTGTACCCGCGTCTCAAAGAAATGTATAAGACCGGTGGCACCAGCAAAGAATACAAAGACCATCTGTACAAGATGGTCAATGAACTACGGGACAAATATGACATTTCATCAAGCTATTCGAAGCCGATGAAAGAAAAAATGCTGAAATGATCTGAACCGGTTTACTTTTCCGCGATGATCAAATCTTTCAGGGCACGTTTTGGAACATGATGAACGTGCTGTTCATCACGCCAGTATTTAAAGTCGCCATCCGCTGGAAGCTGTTCGATTACAACTTTTTCTACTGGTTTGCCAAGCGCAATAACATACAGAATTTCCAAACCGGCAGAAACATCAAGAACCTTTGCCAGTTCGTCACGTTTGACACTCTGAATGATGCATCCGCCCAGGCTTTTCTCTGCTGCGCCAAGCAGCAATGATTGAATGGACAACCCGGCATCAATGCCAAAATTACTGGCAATCGCTGTGTCTCCGAGAACGACAACATACGCCGCAGGGCGTTCACCTTCTTCAGGGCCGTCCCAGTCTTTCAGATATCCAGCCCAGGCGAGAGTGGTGAAGACGCGGGCGCACATGTCTTCTGTTGACACGATCATGTATTTTAAAGGCTGTGCGTTGCGACCGGATGGGGATAAGCGCATGAGGTCACATAATTCACGCAATGTTTCCGGCGCGATCCGTGCAGATTGGTCAAATCGCCGGTAGCTTCGATTACGCGTAACAAGTTCTTTTATCATAAAATACTCCTGTTATGCCTGATATAGGCATAATTATATGCCATATGATTTGTTGGGATGGCAGTAGTAACAGTCGATTCGGTTTCTATACATCTCTGATATTCTTGATGATGGATACGGAGAACCCGATGGTGATAAACGAGAGAACGATGGGGACAAAAAGGTCCATAAATACGCCCGATGCATATTGAGTTCGGAAGATCAAAGCAGCCACACTCAGGGATATGAATGTCATCATGGCAGTGAATGTGAGTAGTATGGACAATACATACCCTGCCGGCTGGTTTTTCCAAAGCATTAAACCGCCTGCCAGGTGAAGCGGGATCATGATCCCGAGTTCCAACGCGGCAAGTTCAAGGGTGGTATATATTTCGAGTGATAGCGGAGCTTTTCCTGTGAGCATAGCCGGAATTATTTGCATCAAGTATTGCGACATCAGAAATAACCCCAGGATGATCAAATAAACAGACAGACTCTTTCGGGGAAAATTCCGGCCAATTTTGGTTGAAAGAGAGGTTAGTTCTTTTTCGGTAAGCAGGAGAGCCAGTCCAAAAAGTCCAACAGAGAAGAGAGCCGTCCATACAAGGAATAAGTTATTGAAAGCATTACCCATCGCGCCGATCAGGTAGTTATACGCCAGGTAACAGAATACGGAGGCAACTGCCATCTTTCCGATTAGTCTGTTCTTTTTTGACGCAACTATTCCCCAAAGCAAAACAGGCAGACTGATGACGAGATTAGCCCAGTCAAACCCACGAAACAATACAGCTTTCTGGACGGAATCATTGCGATAAATACCATCACTCCCATAGATGCGAACATCATCTCCCCGGAAATTCGACGCGGTATATGTCTTACCACCATCATCCAGACCGATACCGGCTGCGGAAGAAAAAAGGATCAAAATTGCGGCTAGGATGGATAATCCGAAAATAATTTGTGATTTTGACATAATTTGATTCCTTCTCCCCGATGATTTACGCAAAATTTCACAACCAAACAGGATGTTTGATGGTCAGCCTGTTTTTATGCTTCTGAGAAATATCTTTGCTGTAATATAAACAGAACGGACGTATTCTCACGTCCGTTCTGTTGTGGACAGGGTGTAAAGTTTATGGAGTTGCCAGTGGATTCTTGACCGGCTGCCCGGCGTTTCCTCCCTGGTAGTAGGGGAAGGTAACAGGAAGCTCAAATCCAAAATATTCAGATACTCTGGCGACGATCTCTCCCTTGATCTGGGAGCGGCGGGTATTGTAGGCTTTAACAGCATCGTTCCAGTCAGTACCGGCAAGCTGGATGGTATTCATGGCTTCGTCAACCGTGTCACCCATGGCCAAAGTGACTTCAGCATCGGGTACGGGTGGGGGCGCCTGGGTAATGGCGTTGACGTATAACGAGAAACCCTGTCCTAGATCAGTGGGGAGAGCGCCTTTTTGCTGTAGTTCGGCCAGGTTTAGCTTGGTTACATCGATCGGCTGACCGTTTTCGTCTTTGTAGTTCTTAATAAGTTCGGTCAACGCATCGGCTTGTGATTTGAAATTACCCGTCCAAACCTCACCGCTGTTGCTTACCGCATCGTAGTAGTCTTTGGTGATCTGTGTTTTGGCCTGGATCTTGGCGTACTGCGTATCTGTCACCAGTTGGAAATTGGACGCAGCAGATTGGACGCCCTGCACAAGGGCGATGAGCTCGTTGTATTCCGTTGTGCCGGTATTTACGAGGTTGCCAACAGTGCCACAACCACTCATTCCAGCCATCAACGCCATGATGAAAACCAACAAAACGGTCTGTTTCAAGATATGCTTCATTTTCTCATCCTCTTTTACTGATTAATTACCCCTGCCAGCCCGGCCGCTTCCGCTTCCGCCGCGGGACCGCGGGATTTTGATTCCACCACCAGATGGTCTACTCCAACCTCCACCGCCAGATGGTCCGGTCCAACCGCCACCACTGGATGGCTTATTCCATCCTCCACCGCTGGTATTGGGACCATGGTTATTCCAGGATGATCCCGATCCACCTGGAAAATTGAATACTTTTCCCCGAGCAATCCGCATCAGGAAAGATAACACTAAAATTATCGCGATCATTACCAGGCATGTCATGCAGCATAGGACCGCAATAGCCGACGGGTCAGTTGGTATAGTCAATTCTTCTGGTTCTGATGTGGGTGACATGGTGATCAGAGGTGCATAATTCGCCCTGGCGACCCTGTCATATTCTTTTACCAGAGTGATTAGGGCTTCATCCAGACTGGCTGTATCTTTGTAGGTTTCTTCCGCCAACCGATTCAAATCTGTCAACTCGTGGGCTGTAAGTGCCGGCAAGCCAAGCCCAACACCGTAGTGTACGTCAATATCACCCGGTTCGACAACGATGAGAAAGACAAATCCGTTGTCCTTTCGCGCGCCGGATGGTTGACCCAATCGCATGTATCGCAAGAAATGAACCGCACAGTTTACCCGGTTGCCAACCTCTTCTTGGGGGAGAACAAGAATCATTGTCTGGGCGATGTTGTCATACTCCAGTTCATCCAGGTAGGTATCCACTTCGGCTACAGCCCACTCAGACGTGT
>JAAYYW010000203.1 GCA_012515195.1 Leptolinea sp. | reverse complement strand
TTGCAGTAACGGTCAATCTCGCGGTATTCCGATTCACCGAACTCTACTTTGTTGCGATATTCCAGGTATGTGATATAGCCCCAGGGTGTTTCGCGCATCTGGTTTTTCTGGTTATCAGGTACGCACAGCTCGGGAGTACGCTTTTGGAATTTGACCGCGTCAACTCCAGCATGTTTTGCCGCGTCAATCATCTTCTTCGCGTTCTCCAGATCGCCGTTGTGATTGATCCCAATCTCGGCCACCACATAGGTGGGATGGCCATCGCCAATTGTTTTATTACCTATTTTTTGTTCTCTCGCCATTATCAGCCTCTAAATTTTTCTGTTTGTAAGATTAGGTCACAAATTTCGCGAACGGCACCATGTCCACCGTTCCTCGTTAATATCAAGTCTGCAGCCCGTTTGATCTCAGGCTGGGCGTCACCCACAGCTACCGCGTACCCGACCAGGCGGAAGCAATCCATATCGTTGGTGTCGTTGCCCACAAATATAACATTTTCTGCCGGTAAATTTCGCTCACTTAGCAATTTTTTCAAAGCAGTAACTTTATCACTTATTCCGTGCAATGCGGGGATCCCCATCTTCTTCGCCCGCGCCGCGACGACTTTGTTGACTTCCGTTGAAAGCACAATCATTTCCAAGCCGGCTTCCCGCAATAAACGGATACCAAGACTGTCGCTGCGGTTGGCAGCAACGCGTTCAAAACCATTCTCATCAACCCACACCCGGTTATCTGTGATCACCCCATCAAAATCAAAGACCATCAGGTCGATCTGTTTGGGCAGTTTACGCCGCGGTCTCCGGGCCGGGTCGACAAATTGCAATCCGCCATGCCACACCAACCATTCTGACCGGGCCCAGTCCTTGGGTGTGTCGATGTCTATTGTGAATTGCGGATCGATGACCATTCCCAAAAGAGTTTCCCCAGTCATGGAGTTCTTTTTCATTATGGTTTCCGGGCGGATGGCATCTATATGCCCCGTCTGCCAGTAAACCGGCGGTAGGATTTGACGGGGCGCGTTGTATGGTTCGTCAATTCCCGGCACGGTCAGCAGCGGACTCAACTTCCCGCTGCCATCATCACGCCGCCACATCTTATGCGGATTCTGTCCGGCAGGCACTACGCCGCGGACACAGTCAGCCTGTGGATTTTTGAGCAGCATTCGCACCGCACCATCAACACAATCCACCGGACGTACCGGTGATGTGGGGCGTAATTGAACCACGACATCAGGTTCATAACCTTCCTGTTCTTTTAGCCATTTCAACGCGTGCTGATAAACCGGCAGGTCAAGTGACTGATCAGATGCGAGCTCCACCGGACGCAGGAAGGGGGTTTCTGCTCCCCATTCACGGGCAACTGCCGCTATCTCTTCGTCATCCGTTGAGACAATGGTTCGGGTAACTGTTTCCGCCTGTAATCCGGCCGCAATACTGTAGAAGATCAATGGATAACCGGCAAATTCCTTGATATTCTTTCGCGGTATCCCTTTCGATCCGCCGCGTGCCGGTACGATAGCCAGAACTTCCGGCTTCTTTACCATGCCGTCCATCCCCCGTCGACAACCAGATTTGATCCGGTCATATAAGAAGACGCATCAGAAGCCAGGAAAAGAACCGCGCCGCTCATTTCGTCTTTTTGCGCCATACGTCCAAGTACAGTCCGCGCGGAATAGTTTCTCACAAAAAGCTCGTCGTGGTTGTTATATACACCACCCGGGGTCAATGCGTTCGCGCGGATGTTCCGGCCGGCATAATACGTAGCCAGATACCGGGTAAGACCCAACACACCCGATTTCGTCACAGAGTAGTAGACCGGTTTGTACTGCTGCGGCTGATCCGGTTTGATGTAGATACGCTGATCGGGACCAACCAGTCCATAAGTGGAACAAATGTTTATAATCGATCCATGATCCTGTTTTAACATCGGAATGACCGCCGCCTGTGCGCACAGGAAAAGACCGGTCAGGTTTACATCCAGTGCCTGTCGGAAAGACTCAACCGGATAATCCTCAAATGTATTCCGATTCTGACCGGCATGCTGCGGATCGAATTTGGGATCCATAGCCGCGCTGCAAACCAGTGCATCAAGCCTTCCATATTCTTTGATCGTCGCGAGCACCATCTGCTGCACCGAAGCCGCATCAGTGACATTCACGCCCATGCCTACCGCCTTGAAACCTTCCAAGCGGATCTCTTCTGCTACGGACTCCGCCGCTTCAGCGTTCAGATCAGCCACCACGACTCCAGCACCAGCCTGAGCCAGTGTTCTACAGAATTCCTTGCCCAGCAGACCGGCTCCGCCGGTTACCACTGCTGCCTGCCCATCCATATGGAATTTTTCTAAAATGGTTTTCATTCTTTTTCCTGATTTCTCATTTGTTAACAGCAAAGATCATTCCATCTTCTGCTTCAAAAATTGCCGGAATATCCACCGTCAAATCTCTAAGCCATTGACCTTCCACCGAATCATCAAGCAACATACCGGCTTCAAACACAACCAGAATAGCTTTCCCATCCAGGATCGATTGGCGAATATTCCGCAGGGAGCTATCATAATTCGGACGTTTCTGCCTGGTCAAGGGATCAATGGGAGCCAGTAGGGCATACGCCGGGCGTTCAGCCAGTAAATTGACTGCCGGGACTCGATTTGTCCATATGGTTGATTTTGGCATGCGTTTTAGTGCGTCGATGGTAAGCGAATTGCGATAATACGCGCTTGCATATCCCTGCCCGTCGGCATGCAGGTCGATCACTGCCCGGCGTCCATCATATGCGCCGGCAAGGAATACCAGCATCATCACAGCTACAGAAATTCCGCAAGCCCAACCACCCCGCTTCCAAAGAC
>JAAYYW010000017.1 GCA_012515195.1 Leptolinea sp. | reverse complement strand
TTGTCATCTGTTGTTCCCGGAAGCCATTCCACAAATCCATCGGGGATGGACCGACTGGCTGAACCTGAACCGCGGCGCGCCAGGCGGGTCAGATCTTTCTCGGTCAGATCTAATCCTGCCGCTTTACTGGCTGCCAGAGCTAAAGCAGAAAAAGCAGCCGCTGATGAGGCAATTCCAGCGCCCGTTGGAAAGTTGTTGATGCTGTCCACTCTGGCGCGCAGGGATATGCCCGCCAGTTCGCGGACCAGATCAAGCATGTATGAAACGCGTTTCACTTGTGGTGCTTCTGCCAATTTTTCGTTGAGTCGCAATTCATCGGTGGTGATGGCAGGATCAAATGCAACCGAAGTGCGGGTTTCCAATCCGCCCAGATTCATGGATATGGACCCATTCACTGGAATGCGTAAAGAAGAATTCAGGTTGCCCCAGTATTTGATGAAAGCTATATTGGGGTGTGAAATGGACGTGGCTGTCAAAATCGACATGTTGATTTCCTGAGATACATACTAATTCAGTTTACCATTGTGTTCCACAATGGAATCCAAGAAAGTTTAGTTTTTCGAGAGCATCAAAAGAATCAACTTAATGCGGGTACCATCTCCAGAGCTTCATTGACATCCGGAACTATAAGTGCCCCAAGGTTTTGTAGTTCCTTCACTTTATTCGGGTCTGTGGATATTCCCCATTTGGTCAACTGTACTCTAATGCCCTGTGAATCCAACATATCAGCTGCTCTAGATGCCGCGCGAATTCCAACCGGTGCGTCTTCAAACACGTGAATTTCCATTTCTGGAAAGTTCTTGAAAAAGTCTGTGTCGTTACCATTAAACAAATCCCAGGCAGCCTGGAAGGAATTAACCATGTTTTTTGTGATCAAAGTTCCGATTGCACCAAGTGCATGCACAGGTGATGGTTTGATGAGATCGACGGAAAAACAACCCAGTTGATCAGCAATAAATTGTAATTGGCCCTGGCCTACCAGTAGGAAGCGATTCCACCCCAATTGGTTAACAATAATATCTGCCTCAGGAGAAAATTCAATGCGGCCATCACCAGCCGGGTAGTCCTCAGCAGATGGTCTGGCAGTCAAAATGGCCAACTCTATCGCCCCAATTTCCCAACGTTTTTTTAATTGGTCGTTCCATTGCGGGGTAATCAGAGGGCGGTCAATGATATTCTGAACTGAGTATTTTGAACAAATACTGGCCAGATGAAAAGCATTTTCGAATGCTACCTGTCCAAGAAATATCTCTTGGAAAACACGGGTAATGATGTTCTGATGAACATTGCGGGAATGTTGGAGTAAATTGGATATTAGCGAAGTCCCTGCAAGCCGGTCGAATGTCAACCGTGCGGGACCGGATTCTATGAGGTAAAGTACCAGATCGCAATAGGTATATCCAGCTTTTTTCATGCTCGGCAATTGGCCGATGATCGATTCGATTTGAACTTCCGGTTTGGGGATACCTGCGGTTTTTACCATTTCGCAAAACGATAACAGGTCAGCCGGAACTTTGAGCTCTGGATTGTTTTCCAATAGTACTTCAATCACACTGGCAATACAGAGCGGGGCGATATCCCATTCGCTGATGATACCCCTGGCTTCAAACCAGGCAATGGTTTCTTCACCGGGATACAGTTCTTCCCATCCCATGATTCTTCCAAAGAAATCCATGGTCCTCTGGAGGGAAGCCCGATATCGCATGGGTTCAACCAGAACGCCGTCCATATCAAAAAGCATGATGGTCTTTTTCATTTATGCCGTTTATTCAACTCCCCCAGAATGTCATCAGGCTTAACTTCATTCTGGGCCATTAAAACCATTACATGATATGTCAAATCCGAAATTTCTTCGACAAGACGTTGTTTACCTTGTCCTTTAGCGGCAATTATAACTTCAATTGCCTCTTCTCCCACCTTTTTACAAATTTCATCCAGACCTGCATCAAATAGCCGTGCGGTATAGGAGGTAGGCGTTGGATTTTCTTTACGATTGAGAATTGTGGTGTATAGATCAGTGATCTTCATAGATATTCCATTCATACAATTCTTTTCAAATCTTTCTTTCAATTTCACGATAGAAACAGGAAGTTTGCCCAGTATGACAGGCGGGGCCGGCGGGTTTTACCTTTAGGAGCAGCGTATCGGCGTCACAATCAATCCAAATGGATTCAACTGAAAGTATATTGCCTGAGGTTGCACCTTTCAGCCACAACTCTTTTCGAGAACGTGACCAGAAATGCGCTTTCCCGGTTTGAATAGTAAGATCAAACGCTTCCTGATTCATCCATGCAACCATCAAGACCGCATTTGTTGTGCTATCCTGGACAACTGTGGTAATAAGTCCACTAACGTCAAACCTGGGTTGAATATCTTCATTTATCATAACAGACATATCACTGCATCCGGCGAACCGGTACGGATTGTTCGTAAAGGAATTGTTTGAGATCTGGTATTGCAAGAACACCATCATGAAAAAGAGAAGCTGCAAGGGCGGCATCTGCTTTGCCAATAGTCAGAACATCTGCGAAATGCTGCATGGAACCTGCGCCTCCGGAAGCGATAACCGGGACTGCAACGGCTTCTGCAACGGCGCTTGTAAGGGCAATATCGTACCCGTTTAAGGACCCGTCACAGTCCATGCTGGTTAGCAAAATTTCACCGGCGCCGAATTCCACTCCACGTTTGGCCCAATCCACAGCATCCAACGCGACAGGAGTGCGGCCGCCATGGATTGTCACCCCATAGCCAGATGGGAAATCGCCGGGCTGCCTGCGGGCGTCAATAGCAAGAACTACACATTGACTTCCAAATGCCCGGGCGCCTTCAGATATCAACTCTGGATTTTGTACAGCCGATGTGTTGATACTTACCTTATCAGCGCCGGCTTGTAGGAGGTTGCGCATATCGTCAACCGATCGAATACCGCCACCAACTGTGAAGGGAAGGAATACTGCCCGTGCAACCTGTTTGACAATCTCGATACAGGTTGCTTTTCCGGCTGCGCTGGCTGAAATATCCAAAAAAACCAACTCGTCTGCGCCGGAGTTATCATAGATCTTCGACTGTTCCACCGGGTCTCCGGCATCACGCAAATTTAGAAACTGAACTCCTTTGACAACGCGTCCATCTTTTATGTCAAGGCAGGGAATAATACGTTTTGTTAACATGGTTTTGATTGTTCCTCTTGACCGATTTCTAGAAGGTCAGGTAATTTCACTGTACCTTCATACAACGCCTTACCAATTATGGCTCCGGTGACACCCTGTCTCTTTAACAGCTCCACCTCAGAAGTGGTTGAAACACCACCGGAAGCGATTACATTCAGGCCGGTTTCTCGAGCCAGAGCAACAGTTGTTTCAAAGTCACTACCGGATTGCATTCCATCCCGCGCAATATCTGTATAAACAAGCCATTTCAGCCCCATGGTTTTAAGTTGGGCTGCCAGATCAAACACACCAATGCCGGAAGCTTCCTGCCAGCCAGCGATCATTACTTCTTTGTTTTGTCCGTCCAGGCTGACGGCAATCCTTTCGGCACCGTATTTTTGAACCAGATCGCGAACAACTTCAGGCTGTCTGGCAGCCATACTACCAAGTATGGCTCGGGTAACACCCTGGGAGAAAATGCGGTCTACCTGTTCCATGGTGTGCAGGCCGCCACCAAATTGGATGCAGGCATTTTTGTGCCGCACTTGTGCCACAATGCGGGTCAGAGTTTGAAGGTTTTGGGATGACGAGTCGCCGAACGCTCCATCAAGATTAATTACGTGCAGCCATTTGGTTCCCTGTTCCAGCATGGATTGAGCGACCATCGCAGGATCTGAACTGTAGGTTTGCTGGCGAGTGGGATCACCCTGCGTCAGGCGGACTACCTGTCCACCGCGCAGGTCAATTGCGGGGAATATGGTAAATGAGTTCATCGGTGTTTTCGGCTTCCATCTGGTCAGAGATCAAGAAAATTTTGAAGAAGCTGTTGACCAAGCTTCTGACTTTTTTCCGGGTGAAATTGCACTCCGTAAACGCTGCCATTCACTACGACTGATGAATATGGCAATATGTAATCAGTTATAGCAAGTGAGTGGTTGCTTGAAACTGGCTGACAAAAATACGAATGATTGAAATAGAAGTAAGAACCGGTTGGAATACTCTTAAGCAGTGGAGATGATCCATCGTGGGTGATTTCGTTCCAGCCGGTGTGAGTGACTTTTTCCGCCAATTGGTCAGGAAAGCGTTTTACCATTCCTGGAATAATCCCGAGACCAGGAGTATCTCCCATCTCTTCGCTGGATGTTAACATCGCCTGCATCCCCACACAGATACCCAGCAAAGGTATTCCCAATTGCACAACCCGCAAAATTGGTGCAACCAATCCCCGGCCTATTAGACCCTGCATAAAATGACGGAACGCGCCAACCCCGGGAAGGATGGTTTTCGCGTCCTCGTGGAAATCAGCAGAATCGGAGACTAATCGTATTTCTGCTCCCAAGTTTTGAAGAGCATTAAAGACCGATTGCAAATTACCTGTTCCAGCGTCTATTAGCTGAACAGTCTGTGTTTTCATACTGACTGTTCCTGGGAGCGAAGAGCCCCTTTTGTCGAAGGAACTGTTCCGGCTCTTCTTGGATCAAGACGGGTTGCAGTTAACAGAGCCCGGGCGGCAGATTTAAATATCGCTTCCGCAATATGATGATTATCACGACCTTCCAGCACACGGATGTGCAGGTTGCAACCCGATGTCACAGAAAATGAGTACCAGAAATGTTCGATCAGGCTGACTGGGATTGATCCTACAGTCTCACTCTGCCAGGCTGTTTTGCACACACAATACGGGCGACCGGACAGGTCAACGCAGGTAAATGCCAGGCTTTCATCCATGGGTACTGTAGCTTCCCCCATGCGGACAATACCTTTACGCGAACCCAGTGCTTTTGAAAACGCTTCGCCTAACGCAAGTCCAACATCTTCCACCGTATGGTGGCAATCCACGTCAAGGTCACCTTGCGCTTTGATTGTAAGGTCGAAAAGACCGTGGCAGGTGATTTGATTGAGCATGTGGTCCAAGAAGCCCACTCCGGTTTGAATATCGCATTTACCAGTACCATCCAGATTGAGTTTGATCGAGATGGATGTTTCCGAAGTTTTCCTTGAAACTTCAGCAGTCCGATTACTGGCATAGAATTCTGTGTTGCCTGTCATAGTAGCCCCTCCAATTGACGGATCAATTCATCTGTATCTTGCGGAAATCCCACAGAAATGCGGATGAAATTACTAAGCAATGAGTTGTCGTAATGCCGGATAAAAATCCCTTTTGATACCAGGTCAAGTTTAATCTGTTTTGCTGATGATTTTTCAACTTTACACAGGATAAAGTTGGATTGAGATGGAAAAGGTTTAATCCCGGGAAGACGGCTAAGCTTCTCAAATAACCGCCCTCTTTCTTCCTGAAGTCTCCCCACATTGTCTGCGAGGTATTCCCGGTCATGCAATGACGCAATAGCGGCCGCGTTGGCTGCCACATTTACGTTGTATGGCTGCTTGGCTTTCCAAAGTGATTCGAGCAACCAGTTGGGGAAAGCACCGAATCCTATTCTCAGGCCGGCCAATCCGGCCCACTTACTGAACGTTCGCAGAACAACCAGGTTTTCCTTTTCAGCAACCCTTCTAATCAGGGTATTTCCAACACCAAGGTCTTTGTTTGTCTGGGTAAATTCTATATAGGCTTCATCAAGAACGATCAGGGTGGGCAGGGAAAGAAGGAATTCAACTTCGGTTGTTGTCATGAGCCGCCCGTCGGGATTGTTTGGCGAACAGGCAAATATGACTTTGATTTTCTGGTCACTGACAGCTTTTTGGATGGCATTACAGTCCAGGGAATAATCCGGATTGCGTGGAATATTGATACAGCTTCCATAATTCAACATCGTATCAAAATCATACATACCAAATGTGGGAACACTATTGACCACGCGATCACCGGGTTCAAGGACAACACGGAGTAACAGGTCAATTAGCTCATCGGCTCCCGAACCGGCGATCAGATTTTCTGCCGGGACTCCGTGAGCTTTCGATAGGGCGTCTCGTAAAAATCGGCTTTCCGGATCCGGGTAAATGTGAACAACATCCAATTTTGAAAGTGCCTGACGCACCAACGGTGATGGGCCGTAAGGATTTTCGTTCGCATCCAATTTGATGATCTTTTCGCCGGGAATTCCAAGTCGAGCGGTCAATATCTCGACAGGTTCAATCGGCGTGTATGCCTGCATGGTGTTTATCCGGCTTCCAACTTTTTTCACGTGTTCACCTCTTTGAGCGCCTGCAAAAGGGCGGTGTAACGGGGTGGCTCTTCATCAAAAATGTATTTTACCGGGCATACCACAACTCCGCTTCCACCAATGGAGCGCAATTCGGTGATTGCCTGGTATAGATACGTTCGCTGAACAATGATATTAACTGCATACCAATTTTCCCCTGGCTCCCGCACGATAACACGCGAAATTGTCGGTCCCTGCAGTCCGGGGATGCTGCAAGATCTAAAAATTGACTCTGCAATGGCTTCGGGTGAAGATCCGCGAATGTTGGCAAAAATCGAGAGGTTTTCATTGGCACGCAGGTGTGCTTCAAAGAACTCCAACATATGGCGGGCTGTCTGCAAGGCTTCCGGCTGGTTGGAAAGAGAATGGCGGTTGGCAATCAGAACGGCTTCAGAAGTTAACAAACAACCATCTGCCAGTGCTACAAGGCGGTTGTCTCTAAGCGTTTGACCTGATGAGACGATATCACAGATCATATCGGCGTATCCGATGGATGGAGCTGTTTCCAGTGTCCCCTCCGCGGGGATCAATGAATGGGGAATTTTTTTGTTGGCGAGGAATTTTCCGGTTAATTCTGGATACTTTGTGGCAACCCGTAATTTGCGATTCAGCCTTCGAGATTTTTGGAGAAGAGAATCCGCAGAATTGACATCCGTCCAGGTTTCTGGAATGGCCAGGTTCAAGCGGCATTGGCCGAAATTCAACGCATCGTGGATGACCATTACTTCTTCCTGATCCCCTTTGCGCTCTTCGACAACATCAAGGCCGGTAATGCCAAAATCTACCGTGCCCTCTCGAACACTGACAACAATATCAGGCGGACGCTGAAAGAGCACGCGAACATTAGGCAGCGCCGGTATTACCGCCTCATACTGCCGGGGGTTGGGGCGGTAAACTGTAAGGCCGCAGTCGGAAAGAAAGTCCATGGTTTCTTCCGCAAGTCTGCCCTTTGATGGTAAAGAGAGACGTAAATCAGATGATTCTCGATTAAGCATGGTACATCCTTTGGGATAAAAAAATCCCCCGGTTGACCGGGGGTTGGGTTGCGCATTTTCCAGATATACGAAAAAAGCTCCGCCGATCAGTTGGGGGAGAGATCTGTATGATGATGCAGGAAAGCAGGTTGCATAAACATTGTGACTATTATAGTTGAACTGAAGTATGTGTCAAGAGTCCGCTTTAGTATTGCAATCTTTTAACTGGACCGGTAGCCAATTTTTTCCCATTCCTGGGATTTTCTTTAGTTAAAAATATTCCATAGAAAATCAAATGGGTTAAATTCTTGGAGGAGTTTATCTATAAAGGGAGGTCTATGATGAATGGATAGACGAAATGATAAAACTTGTATCTGACGATGGGGACAAACTTAAGTGAGTTATTGACCTGCCGGTAAACGTAAAACGAATTCAGTTCCCATGCTTTGACCTTCAATGTACTCGCTTACCGGGCTGTTCACGGTGATTTTTCCACCATGTGCCTCAACGAGATGCTTGACTATCGATAGTCCCAATCCTGCGCCTCCACTGATTCGCGCGCGGGATTTATCCGCCCGGTAAAAACGATCAAATATATGCGGAAGGTCATCCTGTGGAATACCGATTCCAGTGTCTTTGATTTTTATTTCCATATCTCCCGAATCAACCCGGTTCAATAGAATGGAAATGGTCCCGTTTTCAGGCGTGTAACGGATGGCATTCCCCAGAAGGTTGTTCAGTATCTGAATGAAGCGATGTGAATCAAGTTGCCACTCCTGTATTTCCGGATCGATCTGCACTAACACTGATATGTTTTTAGGGGTGGTCATCGGTTTAAGGCTATCCACGGTTTGTTTGACAATAACGCCGGGATTAACCATGGAACGAATCAGTTTTAGTTGTCCTGTTTCCGCAAGAGTGAGTAAGCGGAGATCATCCACGAGGCGGTTCAACAAGGTAGTCTGTGTGTGAAGAATGGCAAGTTGTTCTTCGTCAAGGGGTAGAATCTGGTCCTGCATGGCTTCCACAGTTCCCTGGATGGCAGTCAAGGGGGTCCGCAATTCATGTGCGACATCTGCCATGTAATGTTGACGGGCAACTTCCGCGTTTTCTAGATTTTCTGCCATTTGGTTAAAAGAAAGCCCTACTTCGGCAAACTCATCTCGGGATTGGATTTTGACCCGCTGACGAAAATCTCCTTTACCTACCGCGATGGCGGCTTTTTGCAATTGCCGTAATGGGGATGTGAACTGGTTAAACAGGAGGGCACCCATAACGATGGCAATCAGAACACCCGCCACTACTGAAAACAAAATGGATCGTCTGACTGATTCTAGAAAGTTTGCTGCCGGTGATCCTGATATGATTTCCCCGCTGGATACCAGAAGGGTACCCACTTGGTCATTTGAGACGGAAACCGGATATGTTGTTCCGGGTTCATCTGAGGAAATGGTTTGGCCGATAATCTTGTTCAACGAATCAAACACTACAATTCCAGTGTTATCTACCAGAACCAATCGTAGATTATATCCATCCATACTGCCACTGATTTGGAAGGTGTGGTCCTTATCTGCACGATCAATCCTCCCCCTTCCCATTAACCCAGACTGGCGGGCATCATTGTAAATAACGGATGTAAGAAATTCATCCACCCCTTCCCAACTATCTGACACGCTGTAAAAAAACGCAAGATCTTCTGATAATCTGATGGACCATTGATTACGGTTATTAGACGAAAACTGATTGAAGGCATGTCTTGTACTGGACAGGGTGGTGAAGGATATAACAAGCGCGCTAATAAGGATCAAAACTAGAAAAGCCCCCATCAGTTTGAAAAAAAGACTAATTCTCATTATCACCTGCTTCAAATTTATACCCCAATCCGAAGACTGTTTGAATATACATGGGATTTTTGGGGTCTGGCTCCAGTTTTAGTCGGATGTTCTTGATGTGCGTATCAATCGTCCGATCGAAACTTTCAAAGGAAGAACCAAGCGCGTTCTCCATCAATTGTGAACGAGAAAAAACCCGCCTGGGTTGCCGGGCCAGGGTTGTCAGGATCACGAACTCAGTCGGAGTCAGTTCGATTGGACGGTCAGCCAATGAAACACTGTGCCTGTCAAGATCAATGAAAAGGTCACCTGCGCGAACAGTTTGCGGTAATGACGAGTCGCCAGAGACACGGCGAAAAATTGTCTTGATCCGCGCGACAATCTCTCGCGGGCTGAAGGGCTTGACTATATAGTCGTCTGCCCCAAGTTCGAGGCCGACGATCTTATCTGCTTCTTCAGACCGGGCTGTCAACATCAGGATGGGGACCCCCGAATCCTGTCGTATCCTTCGGCATATTTCCAATCCATCCATTCCTGGAAGATTAAGGTCCAAAATAACAAAGTCGGGTTTTTCTGTCTGAAAAATCTTAAATACACGAATCCCATCCATCGCACTGACCACATTAAATCCGGCTTTTTCCAAATATCCTTGCAATACCCGGACAATTTGAGGTTCATCATCTACGATGAGAATTTTCTTTTTTTCTTGTTCAGACATAAATCAAGAATACCTGCCCCATGTGAAGATATTATGAATATCCTACCCTTTTTTACTATACAAATCTATACTTATCGGAATTGAAATTAATGTTTTGGTGAAACGTTTCAGGTTCTGTTGCATCAAACAGGTATATATTTATCTCAAGAAGCGTAATTGGAGAAAAAATGTCGAAGAAGACTTCTAAACAAGCTCTGCAAAAGAAGAGAAAAACATCCCCGGTATGGGTCTGGCTGGTTGCTGGAGCAGCCGTATTAGCCATCTTATTCCTGGTACTTCCACCGGTAACTCCCAGGGGGAATATTTCAGCTGAGGTTACTGTTGAAACGGCAGCTCAAATGCGAGATGAAGGCGCGTTTATTCTTGATGTGCGCGAACAAAGTGAATGGGACCAATTTCATATTCCGGGTTCAACATTGATACCTCTGGGATCTCTAAGCCAAAATCTGGGTAGTATCCCAAAAGATCAAACAATTGTAGTGGTATGCCGCACGGGAAACCGCAGCGCAGAAGGTCGGGATATTTTGCTAAGAGCAGGCTATCTGGATGTTACCAGTATGGATGGTGGCGTAACTGATTGGAAAACAAAAGGATTTCCAATCGAAACCGGACGATAAATCCAGCTTGTTCATTGAAAACATAAACAGGGATTGCTTGAAAACAAGGCAGTCCTTGTTTTCAATTAAAATGAATACAATTTCTGTCCCTGAAAAGAGTTTTGAACCATTTTGCCTGCTTCTGGTACATACATAGGAATTCGGATGAA
>JAAYYW010000202.1 GCA_012515195.1 Leptolinea sp. | reverse complement strand
TCGAACGGGACTGGAGAGTATTCATTCTTCTTCATGGGTTTACCAATGGGCTTGTTAATCGTTTGCAAAACCTCGAACCTCATCAGATCTATGTATACAATTCCGACGAAGACAATCCATCCTCACCTGAGCTTGATATAGCCCGCACATCCGGATATCAAATCGTGATCCGGGCTGATCTTTACCCTGGAGAAAACCAGACTAATCTGGCTTTCACTTTCTCTTCACCAAAAGAAGAAAAAACCTTTTCCAGATCTCATGGAGGCCACCCGGGGCTGGCTCAACAATGGGCAGAAAATATCTTACTGGATTTTCTCAGGCGATATCTATACAATTAACCCATATAAGGAAAATAGAGAAAGGTAAAAATGAAAAAAGTTGATCATATTTTGACCAATGCCATCGTTCTAACGATGGATCAAGAATTCAATATATATGAACCCGGCGCTCTAGCCGTTTTAGGAAATTCCATCGTAGCGGTTGGCTTGGAAGCGGATATCTTATCGAAATACAGTGCATCAAAAAACTTTGATTGTGGCCAGAAAGTTCTTATGCCAGGTCTGGTGAACGCTCACACGCATGTCCCAATGACGCTATTGCGGGGATTGGCCGACGATTTACGGTTAGATGTCTGGCTAATGGGTTACATGATGCCTGTGGAGCGCGAATTTGTTTCCCCTGATTTTGTTCAATTGGGTACCAAACTCGCCTGTGCAGAGATGATACGATCTGGTGTTACCTGTTTTGCTGATATGTATTACTTTGAAGATGATGTCGCAAAAGCTACGGAAGAAGCCGGTTTACGAGGAGTATGTGGACAATCGGTCATGAAATTTCCAGCACCTGATGCTAAATCATACGAAGAATCACTTGCCATCGCTCGAGATTTCATCATAAAGTGGAAGGACAATGACCTCATTGTTCCAGCTGTCGCCCCACATGCGCCATACACATGCACAGCAGAAATACTCGGAGCTTCTGTTAAACTGGCAACAGAATTCGATGTTCCCCTTCACACCCATCTGTCAGAAACTGCCAGTGAAGTTGAAAATTTGCGAAATGAACATGGCATGCCGGTTGTTCCTTACATGAAAAAGAACAATCTATTTGACGCTAAGGTTATCGCGGCACATTGTGTTCATATTGATGAAGGTGAAATCCGCACTTTACAGCATGCAAAAGCAGGTGTTGCCCACAATCCCTCTTCCAACATGAAACTGGCATCTGGTGTCGCCCCCATAAAACGCATGATAGAACTTGGTTTAAAAGTGGGTATTGGAACAGATGGCCCTGCTTCAAACAATGATCTTGACATGTTTGAAGAAATGCGGCTTGCGTCTTTCCTGGCAAAGGTTGACACCGGAGACCCAACCGCTTTACCTGCACAAACTACACTATTAATGGCAACCCGCCTTGGCGCCGAAGCGCTTCATATTGGGCACTTAACAGGATCGTTGACATCCGGAAAACGAGCTGATTTTATCCTGGTTGACCTCTCACCACTCCACAACTCTCCAAAATTCAAACGCGACCCCAATAATGTCTATGCGCAACTAGTGTACGCGGGGAAAGCCAGCGATGTTACCGATGTTATGGTTAACGGTAAGTGGGTCATGTTGGATAAAGAACTAACCACACTTAACGAGGAAGAGCTACTAAAAGCGGGAAATGAATATGCCCGTAGAATAGATACCTTCTTGATCCAACGGGAACAGTCTGTACTTTCCAAACTTGTTGCGATCGGGGGCGCGGAAGAAGGTGAAAGCTTTGAAGTTCAGGCAAAAATGGCTATTCCAGCAATCGATCCTGTTTTGAATGCTATTGAGTCAAATTCGGACATTAACATAATCCGCACCCGCCATTACAGGCAATTTGATACGTACATGGAATTTGAGGATGCGTCACAGGGATATGTTCGTTACCGCGAGGACAATACAATTGGTGAAAAAAATGAAATTACTGGTGTACGCAGCCGCCTGACACTTATCGGCCAAACCAGGGAACACCCCTTCCAGGAGGATGTACTTTTATCTAGGAGCCGATTCCTTGCACCGGCAACACAAAGCCTTCGGTTTTACAAAGAGTATTTTAAACCCAGCCGGACAACAGAGATTGAAAAAACTCGAAAACGTTATCTGATCAATTACAAAGAGACAGAGTTCTTTATCAATGTGGACTCGTTTGAAACACCCAAATTGGGGTGTTTCCTGGAAGTAAAAAGTAGCACATGGAGCCAACAGGATGCAAAAAAGAAGGCTTCTCTGGCTGAAGATCTTTTGAAAATCCTTGGAGGAACTCAAAAGGAAGTAATCCTGAAGGATTACATCGAAATGGCTGAAGCAGCATAGACCAGTAAAATAGAACCGGAGGGTGTATCAAGTGAAAACTGTTCCATCTTCAACACTCAAAGTACTTGTTGCCGCTTCGGAAGCAGAACCGTTTATTAAAGTCGGTGGATTGGGTGATGTCGCAGGATCTTTGCCATCTGCTCTAGTTGATTATTTCAAAGAGACACCTGATCTGCCGGCTTTGGATATCCGGTTGTTTATCCCTTTTCACAGTCAAATACAAACATCGAAATTTGCAATCAAAAAAGAGATATCCTTCCCTGTGATGGGTGCATCGGAAACATTCATGGCCGATGTATACGCGTGTGGATCTTTAAAGTTCCCGGCTTATTTGATCGCAGGCGAGCCCATTCCCACGGATGCTTCTGTTTATGATCCTAATCCGATAGTCGATGGGAAAAAGTTTTCTTTCTTTTCTCTGGCTATTGTTGAATTCTGTCGTGCTGTTGGATGGATACCTGATATCATATTTGCGAACGACTGGCATACAGCCCTTGTTCCTTATCTGGCTAAAGATCAAGAACGATTTGGTCTGATATTTGAAAAAACCCGTACTATTCTCGGTGTCCACAATCTGCCATTTATGGGAGGTGGAACCCAGGCTGGCCTTAAAGAGATGGGGATAAAACCCAGTCAGGACTTCCGCTTACCAAAGTGGGCACGCCACATGCCACTTCCACTAGGGCTCGATTCTGCAGACAGGATTATTACCGTATCACCAGGATACGCGCGAGAAATCCTGACCCCAGAATTTGGTTGCGGATTGGATGGATTTCTGTATACATGCCAATCTAAAGTTACTGGAATCTTAAATGGTTTGGATACTGTGACTTGGAATCCGGCAAAAGATCCATTAATCGTTGAGACGTATACAAAATTATCTTTGCAGAAAAGAGCGGTAAACAAGCAGGAAATTTTGACTCGTCTTGGTCTTGAATATGATCCCCGCACACCGCTTATTATCATGATCTCCCGGATAGATCAACAGAAAGGTATTGATCTGGCTCTGGAAGCTATCAAGAATTTGACCGGACGGAAATTCCAGATAGTCATCCTCGGTGTGGGAGATCCGGCACTTGAAGATGCCTGTAAAACACTGGAAGAGACTATGCCAGACAAAGCCCGCTTCCTCCAACGATTTGACCAGACATTGTCCCACCAGTTATATAGTGCGGGAGATATGATCCTCATACCATCCCGCTATGAACCATGCGGATTGACCCAGATGATCGCGATGCGCTATGGTTGTGTTCCCATCGCACGTAATACAGGCGGATTAAGTGACACCATTCTCGATTCAAAACTGGAAACCGATCAGACTGGTTTTCTTTTTGACAAAGCCTCCCCTGAAGCCTGTGAAAAATGTATTGAACGGGCTCTGAATGCGTTCATTAACCAACCCGGTTGGCAGAAGATTCAGAAAAATGGAATGAAAACCGATCTATCGTGGAAACATTCGGCAAAAAAATATGCCGATGAGTTTATCTCTCTCTGGAAAAAATCATCATCTCCATAAAAACATGACATTGTTGCAGGTTTTCTTCTCTAATTCTCTGGCTTTTTCATTGGTTACAAAGAAAATACCTGCTTCCATGTAAGAATGAAAGCAGGTATTCAGGTTCTATGATTTAATCGGAAAAATTCTCTTCTGGAGATCTTCCTATGAAACATGAACGACAGGCAGGTATTTTACTTCATCCAACCAGTCTTCCAGGGCCGGATGGCATAGGAGATCTTGGACCAGCCGCATACCAATGGGTCGATTCCATTAAGCAGGCCGGTTTCTCGCTTTGGCAGGTTCTTCCGTTGGGGCCAACGGGTTACGGTGACTCTCCGTATCAGTGTTTTTCTGCTTTTGCCGGCAATCCGTTTCTAATCAGTCCAGCCCTTTTGCTGGATGAGGGATTGCTCCACCTATCTGATTTGGACGACCGGCCGTTGCTTCCAGAAGATAATGTTGATTATGGCAAAGCGATAAACTGGAAAAACACATTATTACAAAGAGCATATAGCCGGTTCAATAAAGTTCATCCTCCCTTATTGACTGACGAATTCAATGAATTTCAAGAAAATGAAAAAGGCTGGTTGGGGGATTTTAGTCTTTTTATGGCCATCAAGGAAAATATGGGGGGAATTGCGTGGAATGAATGGCCTAAGGAATTACGCAAGCGAAATAAGAAATCACTGTCCGAATTTGCGCAGTTCTATTCAGATGAAATCCTCTACCATCAATTCCGGCAATTCCTTTTCTTCCGCCAATGGATGCAATTACACACGTATGTGAATGACATGGGTATCAAGATCATAGGCGACATACCCCTTTTTGTAGCCTATGACTCTGCCGATGTATGGGCAAATCCGGATCTGTTTTTCCTTGATAATGAGGGGGATCCGGAATTTGTTGCTGGAGTACCGCCAGATTACTTTTCTGCTACTGGACAGCTTTGGGGTAACCCCCTCTACAAATGGGATCACCACAAACAGACCGATTATGCCTGGTGGATCTCACGGACCAAATCAACTCTCTCGATGTTCGATTTTATTCGACTGGACCATTTCCGTGGATTTGCCGGTTATTGGGAAATTCCCGCTGGTATGCCAACTGCGGAAAAAGGTCGATGGGTCAAGGCCCCAGGGGCGGATTTTCTCAAACGGGTTTCTGCCGTTTTGGGAAGTCTGCCAATAATCGCCGAAGATCTGGGTCTGATTACCCCGGATGTTGTAGAACTCCGTGACCACTTTGATCTACCAGGGATGAAGATCTTCCAATTTGCCTTTGCAAGTGACCCAGCAGATCCATTCCTTCCACATAATTATCCTGTGAATTGCGTTGCTTATACCGGTACACATGATAATGACACAACCGTCGGTTGGTATGATAACGCTCCTGAAGTTGAGCGCGATTTTTGCCGCCGGTATTTGGCAAGTGATTCTAACGGAATTACCTGGAAGATGATACGTGCATTGTGGCAATCACCAGCCCGAGTTGTCATCGCGCCGCTTCAAGATTTTCTCAGCCTTGATACATCAGCGCGCATGAATTACCCCGGCCGGCTGGGAGGAAATTGGACATGGCGTATGGCATCCCGTGGACTGCCTGATGAGTTGATAAATCGCATAAAAGAGATCAACTGGTTATACAACAGACTCCCGGAGTTGCAGGAAGAAAAGAAGAAGAAAGGTTGATCAGATCATTTGCGGGATGCTAGAAATATGCCCAAGAGAATAATAATCCCGCCAGCCAATTCCAAGCTGGCGGGAATTTCTTTTAAGAACAAAGCTGCCAAAATTGATGAGCCAACTGGTTCGCCTAAAAGGACAATGGCCACAAGTCCTACTGGTAGGTACCCTAGCGCCCAATTAAGGCTGGTGTGCCCAACGATTTGCGGAAAAACCGCCAGCGCCAGACAGAGCAACAACGTTGATATAGAGTAAGGATAAAAAGAAATTCCACTGATTATTACAAAAAAAACCAGGAAAACCGCCGCTGAGAAAAATATACAATAAACATAGACGGACAGGTCTATGGATTTGCGTAGAATCCTTCCAATGATCAGATAAAAAGCAGCGCAGATCGCCCCACACAAGGCAAGACCGTTTCCAAGCATTCCAGAGGGATAGGATTGTGATTTGTGCAACGCACAATTCATTCCTTCCATGCTGACCACACATTCATTGGACATACTGACTATCACCCCCCCGATGATGGCAACCACCAGTCCAATTAGTGTCATTCTGTTGGAACGTTCTTTGAGGATTAAGGGAGAAAAAAGAGCAACCCAGATTGGCGTGGTTGTGACCAACACAACCGAACTGGACACACTGGTAAACTCCAGTGAGGTAATCCAGGAAGCAAAATGGAATGCCAGCAGCAAACCAGCAACAATGATTCGGATCCAGTTTTCTCGACCAATTGCCACAATTTGACGATTATGTTTCCTCCATACCCATGGGGTCATTATGAGGGAAGCCAGTCCTAAACGATATGCCGCAATTACGATAGATGGCATTTCCCGTTGAGCATATCGTATGAACAATGAAGCTGAGGAAACAGCCAGAATACCCACAGCCAGTATAAATATAGGCGACCGGTAGAAATTTCCTACATTGGGATTACATATAGGTTGTACTTTACTTGACAATGGTGATTCCTCTGGCTAGAATTCTTAATAGGATTGATAAAGTCTGATTTTCAATTAAAAAAAATATTGGCTAATCACAGGAGGATTACAATGCCATATAAACAAACCACATTAAAATACGGATTGGATGCTTTTGAACCCCATATTGATGCGAAAACTATGGAAGTCCATTATACCAAGCACCATGCCACATATTTAAATAACTTAAATGCCGCTGTGGAAAAACATCCAGAGTTATTCGAGACGCCGCTAGGCATACTCTTATCTGACCTGGATAAAGTTCCAGAAGTTATCCGCACGGCAGTTCGTAACAATGGCGGCGGTGTTTTCAATCACAATTTTTATTTTGACGCCATGAAACCCGGTGGGGGAACTCCCAAAGGAAAACTGGCTGAGGCTATCAATAAATCATTTGGGAGTTTTGAAACATTCAAACAGGACATGGAAAAAGCCGGACTAGGCCGCTTCGGGAGTGGATTCGCCTGGCTTAGCCAGAAAAAAGATGGCTCACTTGTAATAACCTCAACCCCGAACCAGGATACACCAATGACTGAAGGGCTTAAACCTCTTTTGACCGTAGATGTATGGGAACATGCGTATTATCTCAAGTACCAGAATCGACGGGCTGATTACCTCTCCGCTTTTTGGAATGTGATAGACTGGGATGTAGTTGAAAAACGCTTCCATGGTTCATAAAACAACTATATCGGAGGGAAAATGGCTCACGTAATCACTAGTTTATGCTTAAGAGATGGTGGATGTGCTACCGTTTGTCCGGTTGAATGTATCGTCCCCGGGAAACCAACAGATCAATACCCAGGTTTTTATATTGATCCAGAAACCTGTATAGACTGTGATGCCTGCACTCCCGAATGTCCATTCGGAGCCATATTTATAGAAGATGAGGTTCCTTCTGCATATATGGCTAAAGGTGGTGAAGTTCTTTCAATGGCTGAAGGTACACCGGGATTTACCAACGAGTATAACGGCAAGAACCATGATGGAGAACCAGTTCAGCTGAAAGCCACGAAGAAATTGGAAGCGGGGGAAGTGGTTGATCTTTCACCGGCGATAGCGGTAAATGCTGCGTTTTTCAAGGAAGGCCCGGGATACGAAACCGCCTGATCGACCGTCTACATCAAAGAATAAGCGAACCTTAACTGGTTCGCTTTTCGTTTAAGTCCAAACTTAAAGGTAGAATACATCTGAAAATAATACCTGAGGGATGGGTGGAATGAACAAAAAAAACCATTTTCGAATAGAAAAGGATTCACTGGGCGAGATCAAAGTGCCAGAAGACAAACTTTATGGAGCTCAAACGCAACGTGCTGTCGAGAATTTTCCCATCAGCGGATTGCGCCCCCGTCCTTCATTCATCTGGCCTTTGGCTGCAATTAAACTGGCGGCTGCCCGCGTAAACGCCGGTCTTGGGCTGTTACCCAAACCCATTTCAGAAGCAATCCAGGAAGCCTCAATAGAGATCATGCGAGGTACGTGGGATGACCATTTTGTTGTAGATCCTTACCAGGCCGGGGCGGGAACAAGCCATCATATGAACATCAATGAAGTTACAGCCAGTCTTGCCAACAGAATTCTGGAAAAAACAAATTCAAACTACAGGACCCACCCCAATGACCATGTCAACATGGCTCAGTCCACAAATGATGTAATTCCAACAGCGATTCGATTGGGCTGCCTCTGGCGGCTGGATGAACTGGACAATGTCCTCCAAAAAACAGTTGCCTCACTTCAAGAAAAGTCGATTGAGTTTGATACAGTAGTCAAATCTGGACGAACACATCTGCAGGATGCTGTTCCGATTCGATTGGGACAGGAATTCGGTGCATATGCGTCCGCGGTAGCTCACGACCGTATCCAAATTCTCCAGGCATCTGAAGGATTATGCCGCCTGGGTATTGGTGGAACAGCAGCCGGAACGGGTTTGAATGCCCATCCTGAATATGCCCACCGGATGGTTTCTGAGCTATCCAACATTACTGGTAAATCGCTAATGTTGTCAGAAAACCTCTTTGAATCCATGCAATCCATGTCCGACCTCACCACCTTCAGTAGCGCACTTCGCACCTGCGCGCTGACGTTCACACGCATCGCTAATGATTTCCGTCTTTTATCATCAGGTCCGGCAAGCGGGCTGGATGAAATTCACCTCCCTGCTGTACAACCGGGATCCAGTATTATGCCAGGAAAGGTTAACCCGGTTATGGCGGAGATGTTGAATATGGTTATGATCCAGGTAACCGCCATGGATCATGCGGTAGGTATGGCTGCTGCGGCAGGCCAACTTGAATTAAATGTAATGATGCCGCTAATCGGTTACAACTTGTTTGAGATGATGCATATCATGATTTCAGGGATCACAGCATTCACTGACCGTTGTATTTCTGGATTGAAAGCTAATCCTGACCGTTGTCGTTACTGGCTTGAGCGAAATACCATCCTGGTAACTGCATTAAACCCGATAATTGGTTATCAGGCAGGTGCTAAGTTGGCACAGGAGGCCCGGCGGCTGGAAATGTCCATATTGGACATCGCGGCACTTCAAATAGAAGAAGGCACCCTCAAGAAATTGGATGGCAGCCCTGTGGCAATAGAAGAAATAAAAACCGCCCTCGGATCGGTGGATGCTATGACCCGGGGCGGTTTGTTACTTTAGAAATGACTAATGGTTAAGCTTTTTTTTGGTTTTTCGAAGACTTCAATAATGAATCACTTCGATGGGCATATATAGCGGCACCCACCAGGCCCGCCTGGTTAAGCAGTTGTGCCGGGACAATTTCTGCACGTGAACGCAGGAATTTCTCATACTCACTAAAATATTTGCTTGCCCCTCCGCCAATAATAAAAACATCCGGTGAGAATAATCTCTCATAAGTGCTGATTACTTCCTGAAAACGCATAGCCCATTCGTCCCACGTCCATTTCTTCCTGCTTTTTGTCGCATCAGACGCCCGGCGTTCGGCATCTTTTCCCCGTATTTCCAAATGGCCTAATTCTGTGTTGGGGAATAATTTCCCATCAATGAACACGGCCGAACCTATACCGGTACCAACAGTCAACAGGATTGCTACACCCTTTTTAAATTTACGTCCAATTCCGAACTCCATTTCAGCCAGTCCAGCTGCATCCGCATCATTTAAAACATATGATTTGCATCCTGTATCCTGGGTCAACAATTTGCTGACATCAGTGCCGATCCAGCTTTTATCAATATTCGCAGCTGAATATGCTACTCCATGATGAACAACGGCAGGAAAACCCACGCCGATAACCCCTTTATATGAAAAATGCTTGACTATCTTGCTGATTGTTTGTGCAACATCATCCGGGCGAGCTTCTTCAGGTGTCGGCAATCGATACCGGTCACTTGACAGTGAACCGGTAGTGACATTAACAAGAGCTCCTTTGATCCCCGAACCACCAATATCCAGGCCCAATACATCCATTTTTCCTCCAGAGTTTTAAGAACCGGAATTTGAGCATCCGTTCATTGAATGTTCTTCCATTGTCTTCGCAAATTTATGTCTGCCTGAACCATCACACGCAGCCCTAAAAAAAAGGAATTCTGATTTTTTCGGATACGCAACTGCCTTTAGCGATGTTATATCCGGATTGCAGATTGGCGCAGGAGGCAGTCCATTGATCATATACGTATTATAGGCGGAAACGATTTGCAGGTCTTGAAGACTTAGTGGACTCTTCCACCAACCATGATCCGGAGAAAAACCCAGCGCATATTGAACAGTCGGATCAGTTTGTAACGGCATGCCACTATTTAACCTATTAAGAAACACAGATGCAATAAGGGGTTTCTCATCATCCATAATGGCTTCCCGCTGGACTATTGAAGCCAGAATAACAGCCTGGTAATCTGTTAATCCCTGTTCGGAATAGGCATCTGAAAGATCGTCATTCAAATTTTTGTTGAACCTGTTTAGGAATGCGTTAATAAATTCCTCAACCGAAACGCTCCGGCTAAAGGAATACCGGCCGGGCATCAGAAATCCTTCGTGAGAGATCGATTCCACCGCGATCTCTTTTGGATAATTAACAGGTTGGTTAACCCGCTCTAAAAATTCATCCATTCGAATGGATAAACCTGATGTAGGCAAAGCCTGGGCTATCTCTTCTTTACGCCACCCGGGAAGAATGGTGAAATCGATAAGACTCGCATTGATATCCTGGAGATTAATAACCAGATCACGCATATTGCTCCCGGCAGGGATCAGGTACTTCCCAGGTAATATCCGCTGGTCAGCTCCAGTAAAAATCAGTAAATTTCTAAACAACGCCTGATCATGGACCAAACCATTATCTGCCAAATCAGCAAGTATCGAATCAAGCGGTTGACCACTTCGGATTTCCAGGACATAGTCCAATGAAATATTGTTTGGTTGGAGGAGCTCATCTTGCTGCAAAATGAGTATGGCTTCAAGATACAACTTGCGGATTGGGCTCAGGGACACATCAGGCTTCCCTATCAGATCCCGCGATTGCCGAAGAATCAATGTGGTTCCCAGGAATAACAACCCTGCCAGACAGCAAATAAAAAGGATAGCCACCAGCCGGAGTAAATTATTTCTTTTTTGATCAGGAGTTTTTTTTATCATTTAGGTGTAACCAGTCGGGAGTTTGTCAAAATACGATTGTAAAATTACTGCCGCTGCTACCGCATCCAAGTGGCCTTGCCTGTGTTTTTTGGAAATACCTGAGTGTAAAGCGTTATCTTTGGCTTCGCGGGTGGAAAGGGCTTCGTCGCAGTATTCTACCGGCAGACCTGAATCTTTTTCAATGTCCTTACCAAAACTCAACGCATGCCTTCCCATGGAGTTGGGAGAACCATCTTCCTGAAAACTGATCCCGATTACAATCCTGGATATTTCATGGCTCTTTATAACATGACTAATGTGGTCAATATCATCTCTACGTGATCTATGAGAAAAGACCTCCAACGGGCGGCTTAATTTTGCCTCAACACTGCCTATTGCCAAACCAATCCGTTTTTCACCCAGATCAATTCCCAATATATTCGTCATGGAATGGCGACCTTTATCCTCGATTCAAGCAATGGCAGGACTGGTAAGCGTATTGGCCAGGTTTCAAATTCGGTTGCCCGTTCCACAATAATCCGCGCCGCGATCAATTCAGCAGCTTCGTCCATCCGTTTTCCAGCCATTCCCGGTCGGATTTCATCCATGCGAATAATTGGAACCGTCTTACATTTGATTAACGTGTTTACTTTCGCCATGTTACTCAGGTTATCATATTCCTGGGAGGTGATTTTGACATCAATCGGCTCGTTGTCAGATATTTTCCAACCTGGTAATACCATATTTGCACTTATGATAGCCTCTGCTTTTTGGATTAGGTCTTTACGGTTGATCACCAATGCCGAAAATTCTACTTTGCGAGATATGTGTACCGAACTTCCCGCCTGCCCCACTTCTGGTTGGAGGGTCTCTTGTACTAGATTAATCGCCTCAATAGTTGCCGGAAGAAGTACCTCTTCATCCGATAATTCGGCGGACAACTTTTTTTCTGCTTCTATTATTAGCAGAGAGCGGACATCATCTTTGAGAGCAATGAGATCTTCCTGTGACGGCGCAGGTATTTTTCTATCAGTTCCACCGGTAATTGGTTCCGCGTTGGTTAATTCAAGTTGAAATCCTAACTCACCCTCAATACGGTTTATAGATCCGGCCTCCGCGTTTCCACTTTCCCCCCCGTATACTGCTTCCACAAAAATTTCATTTGTAACTGTTTTCGGTTCCAGTTCTGTATCTTTCAGGATCAAATAGCGAACAGGAGGTATCGAACTATTTAAAATGATCGTTCCGGAAGGTATGAAAATCTCATTGCTGGTCAGGTTTGTAATGGACACTGATCCACTGGCTTTGCCATCGGCAACTGGTATTGAACCTGTCGTCTGCCTTTCCGCATTCGCTTCCAAAGTCACTTCCACCCATCGGCCAGAAAGAGTATCTGGCCCCGTTGTCGCAGTTTCAGTACCTCGGACTAGGAATTGCACGTTCATTTCTGTGGATTGACCCAGTGGAAAAATCCGGATTGTTGCTGATGGGAGAATAACAACGAGAGTAATAAATACTGCGGCCACACCGGCCATCAACAGAGCCAATCGAAGATAATAAGGGAGATTGTGCGACTCTTGGAAAAGACCTGACCTCTTTCGGATTTCTTCAATTCCCCCCTCGGGATCCATATGCAGAAAATCTATCCCTTTACTTTTCTGGTGCCATCGTCTGTCCCATCCTTTTCTCATTGCCTGGTTCACAGAATTGAATACAGGAATTTGCAATTCACCTGCTTCTGCGATAACATCCGGGTCATCACATACTATTCCCAGACGTGATCCCTGTGAAGTACAGATCCGCTTTATGGCTACAAGATCCACTTTTCGGTTAAAAACAGAATAATTTACAGGCCATGCAAGCAGCACACGGGTGGATTTACCCCAGGTAACCTTATCTCGAATGGAACCGGTATCTTCCAATCGGTCCAGTTGAATGACCAGGGTTTTCATAGTTCCAGGTTACCTTCATACCGTAAGTTTCCACTCCCTATATTGCAAAAGCGGAAACGCAAAAGTTTAAAAATGAAAAAGAGTATTTTTTTATACGTTCTGGTTGTAGGATATTGTTGTATTGATTTCCCACGGATCGGGTTGGTAGCTTTTATAACTTACCTTCCTATCAGAAAAAATCCCATGGTTGGTATAAACAAGATAGTTTACCTACCAATCAGGTCTCACTAAACTTACTATAATTATAAGAACAAAAAGGGAAAACTTCGAATGAAAAAAGGACTATTAAATACATTATTTTTGTTCATTCTTATGGGATGCAATTTTGCCAGAGCATTGGAATCACTCCCTGTGGATTCTGTTTCCACTCAGGTTAGCGCTCAGCTCACCTCGTCTCCTTTTCCAGGACAGATCTATACATCTACACCCACAATTATTCCCTTTACTGAAACACCATCTCCAACTGAAACGGAAACAGCCATACCCACAGTAACATTAACCGCGACACTTTCACCTGATGATCCCCGTGCCAGGCTTGGAAACCCAACATGGAAAGAGACTTTTGATAAACCCAACCAGAATTTTTATCAGGATGATAATGAGAGTATCCGCTTCATATATGAATCCGGCGACCTGGTGTTGACTGCGAAGAACCCCAATTGGACGAGCTGGAGTATGTCCTATCACAAACCCGCAAATTATTATCTCGAAGCAACTTTCAAAGTTGGTGAATGCTCCAGCTCAGATCGCTACGGTTTGGTATTCCGGGCACCGGATTTAACGGACGGATACTTCTTTGGAATTACCTGTGATGGACGATTCGCGTTGAAAGTTTTCTCACAAAAAGGCGAATTGATAGCATGGACAAATCATCCGGCAATTAATACCGGTTCAAACCAGGTTAATCGTGTCGGAGTGCTAGTCCAGAACAACCGGTATGCTTTGTACACCAACGGAAAATTGTTACAGGAAACCATCGATGATACATTTGTGAAAGAAGGCTTATTTGGGGCTTATATCGCCAGCTCAACGACAACCAATTTTACGGTCAGGGTGGAAGACATTGCCTTCTGGAACCAGTAAAATAATCCCCTGAGTTGTTCAGATTGACGTTCCAGTTTACTCAATTTATTACTAGAAGCAAAGGCACTTTCAATTCGGAAGATTTTTCATGGAACTTACTCCGCAACAATCCAATATCCGTGATCTCCCAGACAGATCCCGTGTTTTCCTTCGTGGTGAAGCCGGAACGGGAAAAACAACTGCCGCGGTTGCCCGGATGGAAAAAATGGTATCTGGCGGAATACCGGCGGAATCCATCCTCATACTGGTTCCACAACGTCCTTTGGGACGGCCATACTCAATTATTGGCTCCAATCCCTCTCTTCCGCCCGGTGGTCGTTTACCGGTATTAACTCTGGGCGGATTGGCCCGCCGGTTGGATGAATTATTCTGGCCGCTGGTTGATGAAACAGCTGGCTTTTCGCATCGTGAACTGGAACCTAAATTTCTCACCGTTGAAACCACCCAGTATTACCTAAGTTTGATAGTGGATCCACTGAGGGAACAAGGTTTCTTTGATGGAATAGCCATAGAACCTTTACGCCTCTATAGCCAGATTCTAGATAACCTGAATAAGACTGCGGTCGTTGGTTTTCCGCTTGAAGAAATTGCCCCACGATTACGAATGGCATGGAATGGAAACCAGTCCGATGCCCGTTTTTTTGACCAGGCACAGGAGTGTGCGATCCTATTCCGCAAATATTGCCTGGAACATTCTTTGCTAGATTTTTCTCTTCAAATTGAAACCTTTAGAAAATCACTTTGGCCACAAGTTATTGTCCAGGAATACCTAAGCCAAAGATATTGCCATCTAATATATGACAACGCGGAAGAAGACTATCCGGTTGCTCATGACATAATTCGAGAATGGATTCCCTCATTCGACAGCGTTCTGATCATCCAGGATGAATCCGCCGGATATCGCTCATTTTTGGGAGCTGATCCAGTCTCTGCCGCCACGATATCTGATCTGATGGAAAGAACAATCCGCTTTGAGGATGTTCTGCGCGTTCCAGAAGAATTGCGTGAACTAAAACAAATCCTCGCAACCAATATTCGCATGGAGCGTGTTAGCGAGAAAGATACCCCCATCCAGCTATCAGGCACCGAATTAATTTATAACCGTTTTTACCCACAGATGCTTGATTCGATCACAAATAGAATAGGTTCCCTGGTCGAATCCGGCTCTCAACCAGGAGATATTGCCGTCCTTTCCCCCTTTGTATCGGATTCTTTGCGTTTTTCTTTGGATATTCGTCTGCAAAAGAAAGGCATTCAACTCACAACGCATCGACCAGGCCGTGAATTAAGTGTTGAACCGGCTGTCCGCTGTCTTTTTGCATTGGCAAAGCTGGCATATCCTCAATGGAATATGAAAGTCAATCCATTGGAATTCCGTACGGCTCTTATGACAGCCATAGATAATATGGACCTGATTCGGGCAGATCTCCTTGCCGGAACCATGCTATCCCGCAAGAAGGATGGCGAACCACTAAATCCATTTTCACAATTAAATCCGGAAATGGCAGAACGCATCACCTTCCAAATCGGTGAGAAATACGAAACAATCCGAAACTGGCTTAATTCAGCACGACAGGTGGAGCAGCAGGGATTGCCTGAATTCTTTAGCCGATGTTTTGGAGAATTATTATCACAAAAGGGTTTTGGGTTTCACCGCGTTTATGATATGGCGGATGCCACTGACAGGCTGATCGAATCAGCCCGCGCATTTATTTCGGTCATCACGCCATTCCCCGGGGATCAAGTACTCGGAGCAGAATTTCTTAGATTAATGGAAGCCGGCATTACAGGCGCTCAGCATCTTCACTCCTGGCAAGATGACCGTCCGGACGCGGTATTACTTTCTCCGGCATTCACATTCCTTATGCGCAATCATTCCTGCAAACACCAATTCTGGATAGACCCGGGAAGCGTTGGCTGGTGGGAGCGATTAAACCAGCCGCTGACACATCCGGTTGTCCTCAGCCGAAATTGGCCATCAGGCGCAAAGTGGACAGATGCCGAAGAATTGGCTCATAACCAGAACACTTTGGTGTCGCACACGACAGGATTAATCAACCGCTGTACCGGCAGTCTGTATCTTTATCTGGTGCGGGTTGATGAACAGGGAAATGAACCCCGTGGGCCATTGTTACAGGCCATAAACCGGTTCTTACGCCACAACCCGGGAGGTTTGAAAACCTATGATGCCTGATCTCCGCCTAGCACAGGCAGATGTGCTCTTATACTCTTCCGGCAAAATGGGTGTTTCCGCGGTTCCAGGAAGCGGTAAAACATTTACCTTATCGTACCTTGCTGCCTCTCTTCTCCAGCGAAGCAATCTACAGGATAACCAGGAAATATTAATCGTTACCCTGGTCAATAGCGCGGTAGATAACTTTTCGCGCCGCATCAGCGAATTCACATCCGGAATTGGGCTTCCACGCAATTATGGCTACCGTGTTCGTACCCTTCACGGTCTTGCCAATGATATTGTTCGCGACCGTCCAGAATTAGCCGGATTACCGGCAGATTTTCGGATATTAGATGAAAACGAAGCCACCCGAATCCTTCTGGAAAAAGTTGATTCCTGGCGAAGGGGACATCCAGACTTTGAAGAAATCTGGACAAAACCGGATACAGATCCATATAGAGCCTCGCTCGGATGGTCCCGATTGATGGTAACAATTGCCAATGACTTTATCCGCCAGGCAAAAGACCTGGGCTTAACCCCGCAGGCCATTGCAGACCAGGCTGCAACTTCTGACTTGCAATTGCTACAGATGGCATCTGATATTTATTCAGATTATCAACTCGCGTTGAATATGCGGGGAGCCGTGGATTTCGACGACCTCATTCGTCTGGCATTGCGCTGCTTGCAAACAGATGCAGATTATCTCGGAAGGTTGCAGTATCGTTGGCCTTATATTCTAGAAGATGAAGCCCAGGATAGCAGCCAGATGCAAGAATCAATTCTACGGTTGCTCTCCGCCAAAACGGGCAATTGGGTTCGGGTTGGTGATCCAAATCAAGCCATCTACGAAACATTCACTACAGCCGATCCAAAGTTTCTTGTCAATTTCCTGAATGAACCAGATGTTACCTCCAAAGAACTGCCAAATTCCGGTCGTTCTGCCCGGCGAATAATTCGGTTGGCCAATCATCTGATCGAATGGGTTCAGACAAAACACCCTGCTGAAGAACTGCGTAATTCTCTGGTAAAACCTCTTATCCGTCCTACAGATCCGAACGATCCACAACCCAACCCGCCGGATACTCCCAATAATATTTATATTGACACACAGCGACATGATTCAGATGAGGAGATACGCAGAGTTTGCAATAACATCAAGAACTGGCTCTCCACTCACACAAATGAAACCGCGGCAGTTTTGGTCGGCAGCAATGAACGCGGCGGAACCGTGGCTGATCAGTTGCGATCATTGGGTATCCAACCTGTAGAATTGCTCAAGGTCAGCCGTTCCACAAGAAAAACAGCGGAATTGTTGTCTCTTTGTCTCAAGTTCCTTAATAAACCCCTGCGGCGATTTCTCACTGACCTTTTTGAGCTCGCTTACAAACACACCCATCCAGAAGAAGAGGACAATTCCCGCCTCAAAGTCCTTTCTCGTGTATTAATGAAGTGCGAGCCGCTAGAACTATTCCTTGCCCCAACACTGGCTCAGGATTGGCATCCAATAGTCACCAGCATGAATCTTTCAAATGACCTTATTTGTGAACTGGACAGGTTCCAAACCTGGATGGAACGTTGGATGAAGGCGACCCTGCTCCCTATTGATCAACTTATATTAACGATCGCCCAGGACCTTTTCACCGAACCTTCTGATCTGGCTCTGTCCCAAAAGATCGCTGCCATACTGGAGCGTATGTCCCGCGTGAATCCTGAATGGGGTCTGGAAGAATTCTCAACCGAATTGGAGTCAGTTTCAAAGAACCATTCCAAGATATCCGGATTTAGCGATGAGGATCTTGGGTTTGACCCTGATGTTTATAAAGGTAAAGTTCTCGTTACAACCATCCATAAAGCCAAAGGATTGGAATGGGATCGCGTTTATCTGCTTTCGGCTAACAACTATGATTTCCCATCTCTCCAACCTTATGATCAATATACATCGGAGAAATGGTTCATTCGGGATCAAATAAATCTTCCAGCAGAGCTGGTTGACAGTCTTCAGCGATTTTCCAACAAAGACCCGCTTGCGTTTCTCTCCTCTCCCGGTTTTGCCACCATGGAAGCCCGCCGCAAATTCTGCGCAGAACGATTGCGTCTTTTATTTGTGGGCATCACACGCGCCCGTAGGGAATTGATCATTACATGGAATACCGGGAAACGTGATGACCTGGTAATGTCACTTCCTGTGGCAGAGCTTGCTGATTATTTAAAAAGGGATATGTATGACCCTATCACCTGATTTCGTTTTTACACAGAATAACCTGCAGGATTTTGAAGATTGCCCACGCCGCTTTCAGTTGAAGTATTTGTTGAGAATGGCCTGGCCTGCACCTATCAGTGAACCGATTGAAGAAAATGACCATCTTATTCGCCTTGGTTCACTATTCCATCAAATGGTTCATCAGTATTATCTCAACGTCCCAGAGGAAAAGATCGCGAGTAATATTACAGACGAGGATTTACTAACCTGGTGGAAAGCCTTTCTTATGCAGTCACCGGTTGATCTGCCAAAAAACAAACGTCCAGAAATAGAAATTTCCATGCCATTCAACAATTTTCGGCTTGCAGCAAAAATTGACTTGCTGTCCGTGGAAAGAGATAAAAAAGCTGTTATCGTGGATTGGAAAACATCGCACAGACCACCCAGACCGGCTTATATCACCAGCCGGATACAATCGTTAGTCTACCCGTATCTGGTAATTTCAACGGGCAGTACCCTGAATTATTATCGACCATTCAAACCAGACCAGGTGACCATGATATATTGGTATCCAGCCTTTCCAGATTCTCCTGTTGTACTTACATTTTCCGCGGAATGGATGGAGAAGACCATTAATAAGCTTACACGCCTGGTAGATGAAATCGTCCATCTCGATCTTGAAGTATTTCCATTGACATCAGACCAAAAGAAATGCCAATTCTGTCGGTATCGGTCGCTGTGCGATCGAGGCATTTCGGCCGGTCATATGGACGACATGGAAGAAGATGATCCAGAAGAAAACTCCTCGCTGAAAATCGATTTTGACGAAATAGAAGAGACCCCTTTTTAATCCCATGGAACACCAATGGATCGTTCGTTCGCGAGTTGATATTCCCTCCGGGCTGTTGGAACACGTACATGAAAATCAGACGGTTGCCTCCTATCTAATCCGGCGGGGAATTACATCGACAAATGAAGCAAACCGGTATTTAAACCCGATCCACGGGAATCTAACCTCTCCGCATGAGCTGCCGGGTATTCCTGAAGCCGTTGCCCGGATTGTTCGAGCCATAAACGATCATGAGAAGATCGGCGTATGGGGCGATTTTGATGTCGATGGTCAAACGGCGACGGCAATTTTGGTGGAGTGCCTTCGTAAACTGGGAACGAATACAGTATATTATCTCCCTGATCGCAGAACAGAATCTCACGGAATTTCCATTTCTTCGCTCCAGCAATTTCTAAAACAGAATATTCAAATACTAATAACCTGTGACACGGGAATATCGGAACATCGATCCATTGAATTTGCCATGCAAAATGGGGTGGATGTCATCGTCACTGATCATCACACTCTATCCGAAACATTACCACCTGCACTGGCCTGCGTAAATCCACGGCGATTGAATAAAGACCATCTTTTAGCGTCTCTATCTGGCAGTGGGGTTGCATTTGAATTAATGCTCGCTGTCTCCCGCTTTTTAGACCGGGAAGATGTTGCGTTTGAGAGCATTGACCTTGCATGTGTTGGCCTCGTTGCCGATGTTTCCCCCCTGGTTGGCGATTCCCGTCTTATTGCGCAATTGGGATTGAAATACCTGAAGGAAAAGCCGCGACGTTGCATAAGGGCATTGGTTGAATCCTCCAATTCAGTTGGACAATCAATGGATGAGCAGTTCATTGGATACACTATCGCCCCCCGCTTAAATGCTGTTGGCCGGCTGGAAAATGCCAACCCGGTCGTTGAATTCCTGATGGACTCTTTGCCTGAACCCGAAATGAAGGGTCTGGTCGAGCGCATTGAAGCAATTAACGCCGATCGGAAGTGGTTATGCGACCAGGTTTACCAATCAGCCCTCGATCAGCTACAAAGTCAAAAAGATGCGTTGCTGCAACCGGTGATCCTCCTCTCCCACCCCACATGGACTGGTGGTGTGTTGGGTTTGGCAGCCGGGAAATTAGCGCGGGATTTCAATCGACCAGCCATTGTATTGACAGAGACCCCAGAGGGGTTGATGAAAGGATCTGCCCGCTCAATTGACGGTGTCAACATAACGGAAGCCATCACTGCTGCGTCTGAATTCCTGACGGGGTTTGGTGGCCACCCTATGGCTGCCGGGCTTTCCTTTCGGTCTGAATTGATTGACAGTGTCAGGCAAACAATAAATAAACAGGTACTTAGCCAGGGATTCAGGACGGACAAACCACCAGAAATGGAAATAGATGAAGAACTTGCCTTCAGTGACATAACTCCCCATTTTTTTTCTGAAATTCACCGTCTCGCGCCATTTGGAAATCAAAACCCTCCTCTTGTTTTTTGTACAAAAAATTTGTCCATATCTTCCATGAAACCACTCGGACGCAACCGTGAGCACTTCCAGTTTATTCTTGAGGATGAGGCAGGGCGAACGCTACCTGCCAAATGGTGGAATACAGAGGAAAATCAAATCCCGGAAGGAAGATTTGATCTGGCCTATTCGCTCAATCTGAATACTTATAAAGGCGAAACCACCCTGGAAGCAGTCTGGATCGATTCGCATCTTCTGGAAGAACCTGAACGGCCTATATTTGAAGTTGATTCCAGTCGTGTTATTGATCTCAGATCAGAGCAAGATCCGCTATCAACCGCGATAAACACCTACGCAAAACCACCTTTCTTGATTTTTCAGGAACCCCCACTAGTAGAAGATCCAATCTCATGCGGACGATATGGACTTCGCCGCGTAAACACGTTGGTATTTGCTTCCATCCCTCCATCCCGACAGGTTCTCGTGGACATAATTCAACACGCCAGACCAGACCAGGTCATTCTGATCTTCAATCAAAACAGATCGTATTCAACTGAGAGCTTCTTACATCGCCTGGCTGGATACATAAAATACGCAGTCAACAACCGGGAAGGACTCGCAAGTTTAAAGGATCTGGCGCAAGCCATGAACAGTACCATAGAAGTTGTAATATCCGGA